>NZ_BAABOB010000001.1:0-449110 GCF_054785155.1 Streptococcus parasalivarius | reverse complement strand
CTTTTATGAGAAACGAAAAAGACAATCGACAATAGCTTCAACTAAGCCACATACGATTGCCTCTATACATCGTCTCATTCGAACAATGTATTACCTCATTACGCATAACAAACTTTACGATTACTCTTTAACCCAAAATCGATAAGGCTGTCTATGCCGTATTATTGTAACACCTTGTTTCAAAAAATACCAGATGAGGTGTTTTTTTAGCATGCCCATTTATGGATAAAAAAGGGTTAAAAATAAGACAGTAACCTCAGAATAGCTACTGTCTTATCTCTTTTTTTACTTAAAGCCTTGATAGACTTGACAAATGGTAGAAAAGAGTCATAAAAAAGAATCAGCCAACATCTCTCAATAGCGAGAAATACCCAACTGATTCTTGAGTCTAAATATCTAGAAGAACTTTAATACTATTAGTCTTTTTTCTTAATGTACTGAGCCACTGGATAGTCCGCACTATCCAAGCTACCAGGTCGATTCATGGCCAAATCAACCAGATTTTTTCCAATCAGTGGCCCTGTCGTGAGCCCTGAAGATCCTAAACCAGAAGCAACAAGGACACTCTCAAGCTCTGGAACTTCTCCAAAGAAAGGAGAGAAATCACTCGTGTAGGCTCTCGTTCCCACACGTTCTGAGAAGGACTTAGCCGTACTTAAATCGGGGAAATAGGTCTTAGCCTCTTCCTCCAGACTTGCAAGTACAGTCTCATCAACTGTCAAATCAAAGCCTTGGTCATTTTCGTGGCTGGCTCCTACCGAAATCTTTCCACCAGCAAAGGGGATGACATCTAGTTCGCCCTCTGGCATCAAAACAGGCAACTTACCAGTATCTACCCCCTCAAAGAAATAGTCACGTAATTGACCTTTTTGGGGGCGAACATCTACTTCAAAACCAAGGGGTTCAAGCGTTTGACCTAGCCAGGCACCACAAGCGAGAATGACCTTATCAAAAGTTTGAGCATTAATCTCGTAAGTGCCATTGTCAAGAGGAGAGAGTGTAACTGGTCCCTCCACCTTTTCAAAACCAGAGGCCTCAATCAAGGTAGCTGTCAACTCTGCTCCTTCCACTCTGGCT
Source organism: Streptococcus parasalivarius (assembly GCF_054785155.1). Taxonomy (NCBI): domain Bacteria; kingdom Bacillati; phylum Bacillota; class Bacilli; order Lactobacillales; family Streptococcaceae; genus Streptococcus; species Streptococcus parasalivarius. The sequence goes on along the minus strand of NZ_BAABOB010000001.1, from coordinate 448,033 downwards.
CCTCCAGAAGCATAGAGATAATGGTCAAATCCAGTGAATTCAGGGAGATCCTCAGCATTTTTTATAGAGAGTTCACCAATAATGGGTGATTCTTCTAGTCTCGTTTTTGCATGCTGGTACAAAGCGTCCAATTTACTATCGTCTTTCTTGAGAAGGGCTACACCAGACTGATTATAGAAGTTCGTGTCATAACCATCCTTTTCAAGATCTGAAACTAAATCTTGGTAAAAATCTGCTCCCAAACGGGCCATGCGATACCAGGCCTTATTACGGCGCTTGGAAAACCAGGGGCTGATAATACCAGCTGCTGCCTTGGTTGCTTGTCCAAGACCATGATCAAATACTGTAACTTCTACGCCTTTTTCTTTTGATAAGTAGTAGGCAGCCGTTGAACCGACGATACCTGCACCAACGATTGCAATTTTCATTTTTTACTCCATCTATTTGAAAAGAGCTGAGTCCTATATCAATAGGCACAGCTTTTTATTATTCTTTTACCCCAAGGCCACGTCCATGACCATCATGACGACAAAGCCAACCATAAGGCCCAAGGTTGCTACGTCAGTATTACCATTGGTTTGTGATTCAGGAATCAATTCCTCCGTTACCACAAAAATCATGGCACCAGCCGCAAAGGCCAAAGCATAAGGAATGATTGCCATCATCCACATGACAAGGGCAGCTCCCATAACAGCCCCTATAGGCTCCACGATGGCTGACATAGATCCCCAATAAAAGGCCTTGATACGAGATTTTCCATCTGCTCGAATAGGAACTGAGAGGGCTGCACCTTCAGGGACATTCTGCAAACCAATACCTATAGCTAGACCAATGGCTCCCATAAGACCCGCGAATGTCATATTGCCACCAGCCAAGGCTCCGAAAGTCACACCGACTGCTAATCCCTCTGGAAAATTATGAATGGTGATAGCCAAAAAGAGCAGGGCTGTCTTGGACAACTTTTTCTTACGAGGTTGAATACCTTCTGCTTTAGAGATGTCATTCCCCAAATGCAAATGGGGAACGACGGCATCAATCAAACGAAGGGCAACACCGCCAAGCAAGAAACCAGATGCCGCAGGGAACCATGACCACTTCCCATAGCCATTTTGAGTCGCATAAGTTAAAGAGGGGTCCAAAAGCGACCAAAAAGAGGCCGCAATCATGACACCTGCCGCAAAGCCCATCATGATATCTAGCAATTTACGGCTAATATTCTTGAAGAAGAAAACAATGGCCGATCCGACAATGGTACAGCCCCAAGTAAAAAGACCAGCAAGCAAGGCCAAAAAGACCACATTTTGATGTAAAAGCCAAGTCACAGACACATCCTCCTACAAATGGTCAAAAGGATTGGTTGAGGACTGACTTTCAAGTATCGTCACATTCCAATCATGCTCAAGTTTCCAAGCCTCAAGTTTCTCAGCAATCTTTGAGATAAAAAGGGATTCGATATGGTGACCGGGATCAATTGCCAAGAGACCATTAGTAATCATTTCCTGTCCTGTATGGTAGTAAACATCACCAGTGATGAAGACTTGTGCGCCCTTTTTCAAAGCATCCTGGTAAAATCCTTGACCGCTACCCCCACAAATAGCCACACGGCTAACTAGAGGATTGTCATGATTATAACGAACCAAGCGAACACTATCTAAGCCAAAAACAGACTTGACTTTAAGAGCAAGTTCTTCAATAGTCTGAGGCACGATATCACCTACTCGACCGATTCCATGATTTTCAGAAGTCTGCGTTAAATAAGTGGTGTCTTTAATGTCAAGTAAGTCACAGAACCAATCATTCAGCCCATCATTAACGACATCAATATTAGTATGACTCACATAGACAGCAATATCATGCTTAACCAGGTCAAGTAAAATATCTCGGTCAGGCGAAGACACCAAATCCTTAACTGGACGAAAAATTGGAGCATGTTTAGCAATAATGAGGTCCACATTTTTTTCAATGGCTTCGGCTACCGTATTCTCACGAACATCCAAGGTGACCATAACCCTCTGAATCTCCTTATCCAGACTGCCAATCTGCAAGCCAACCACATCACCTTCCATAGAAAGCTCCTGTGGACAAAATTCTTCATAAGTCTTAATAAGTTCACTAGCTAACATGATTCAAAACCTCCTTAATGGTTTGAATTTTATCTTCAATAGCTGTACGATCAGCCTGATTGGCCAGTGGAATAGATCCTAAAGCAATCTCTAATTTATTGATTTCGCGTTGCCATTTGAGCTGGAAAACCTGAGATTGGTCTTTCATGAGATGAGGACCAAAACGCACTTCCTTGTCCGAAAGGCTCATGTGTCCAGCTTCTGCCACCATGATTTCGTAGTATTTGCCATTTTCAGTCATGATAGACTCTGCAATAATCTCAAAACCATTTTCCATCAACCAGATACGGAGATCATCTTCACGATTATTTGGTTGTAAAATCAGACGGTCTACGCCCTTAAGTTTGTCCTTTCCAGCATCAAGGATATCCGCAATAAGACGTCCTCCCATACCACAAATCGTGATAGTGGTTACGTCATCAGTAGGCTCAAAGGCAGCCAAGCCATTAGCCAAGCGCACGTCGATTTTATCTTGGAAACCAGAAGCTGAGACATTAGCAAGAGCAGATTCATAGGGCCCTTTTACAACTTCACCAGCAATAGCTGAAGTAATCAGGCCTTTTTCAAGTAAATAAATCGGAAGATAGGCATGATCACTGCCTACATCCAAGAGTTTTGCGCCTTTGGGAACATAGATTGCTACGTCCTTGAGGCGTTGAGATAATTGTACGTACATATTTCATCTTTCTATTTTTTTAAGTCTCTTCAATTATATCAAAAAAGGAGGTTGGTAAGAAATGCTTTTAACACATTTCCTAACAACTTCCTTTTTGCTTATACTTTCTCGCCTGTAAAGACGAAGAATTTAGAAATAATATAGTTCAATACAATGATAAGGACCTGAGAGAAGAGGCTCTCGATACCGTTTACCCAAGCATGACTATGACCAACAAATTGACCAATAATTTCTGGATAGGTATCGACCAAGAAATAGGCCAGAGCCAAATCCAAGACCAAGGTCAATAGGCGAGCACCCACGAACTTAACAAAGCGCGTAACCATACCTGTCTTTTCCTGATTAAAGACAAACATGTCATTTGTAAAAAAGGCAAAGATAATGGCAATCGCATTCGCTAAGACTGCTGAAAGTGTTCCTTGTTGGGCAAACTGGAAAATCAAAGTACGACTGACCATATAGACCAAAGTTGCCAAGACACCAAAGAAAAGGTACTTGAAAACTTCGGTGGCCATGAAGGCTCTGAGCTTAGCTATCATACTTAGTCCAATCCAATTTCTGCACGAACAACATCAGCAATCGTATCAACGTAGTAATTCACTTCATCATCTGTTGGGGCTTCTGCCATAACGCGAAGAAGAGGTTCAGTACCACTTGGACGAACCAAGATACGTCCATTTCCAGCCATCTCAGCTTCCATTTTTTCAATGATAGCTGCAATTGCAGGAACTTCCATAGCCTTATCTTTCATGCTATTTTCCACACGGATATTAACCAATTTTTGTGGATAGATAGTCACTTCTGAAGCCAATTCAGACAAGCTCTTACCTGTTTCAACCATGACTTTAGTCAATTGGATAGCTGTCAATTGACCATCACCAGTTGTGTTGTAATCCATGATAATAACGTGTCCAGACTGTTCACCACCAAGGTTGTAGCCGTTTTTACGCATTTCTTCGACAACATAACGGTCACCAACAGCAGTCACTGCCTTGTTAATGCCTTCACGGTCAAGTGCCTTGTGGAAACCAAGGTTTGACATAACTGTTGTTACAATAGTATTTTTAGCCAACTCGCCTTTTTGAGACAAATGTTTACCAATGATATACATCACCTTATCACCATCAACAATATCGCCATTTTCATCAACAGCGATGAGACGGTCACTGTCACCATCAAAGGCAAGACCAATAGCTGAGCCAGTTTCTTTAACCAAGGCTTGCAACTGCTCTGGGTGTGTCGAACCAACACCAGCATTGATGTTAAGGCCATCAGGTTGATCACCAATAACAGAGATTTCTGCGTTCAAGTCAAGGAAAATGTTACGTGCAGATACCGCAGCTGCTCCATTAGCCGCATCCAAGGCAACTTTCATGCCACCGAGGTCAACACCTGTAGCCACCAAGAATTTTTCGTATTTACGAAGACCCTCTGGATAATCTACAAGTGTTCCAAGTCCTTCAGCCGAAGGGCGTGGAAGCGTATCTTCCGTAGCATCGAGAAGGGCTTCAATTTCCGCTTCACGCGCATCATCCAATTTAAAACCATCGCCACCAAAGAACTTGATACCATTATCAAGAGCTGGATTATGGCTGGCTGAAATCATAACACCAGCGCTTGCATTTTCTGTACGGACCAAGTATGAGACGCCAGGTGTCGCAAGTACTCCAAGTTTGTAGACTTCAATACCCACTGAGAGCAAACCTGCTACTAAGGCAGATTCCAACATCTCACCAGAGATACGTGTATCACGTGCCACAAAAACTTTAGGACGGCCAGTCTCATGTTGGCTAAGCACATAACCACCAAAACGACCTAATTTAAAGGCCAATTCAGGCGTAAGTTCAACGTTTGCTTCTCCACGAACACCATCTGTTCCAAAATATTTACCCATAATTTTATTATTAGTGCTTGAGCACTAAATCCTCCTTAAACTGTGATGCTGTTTAGCAAGAGTCAATCTAGTGAAATCTATCTAGACAATCTAACTTTATAAGATTTCGCCAATATTTTCAACCCTTGATTTTAAACATTTTTAATTGGTTACATTTTTATGAGATTAGTCCCTCTCAATCCCATCCATTATACATGAATTTAGGAAAAATGTAACTCCCCTATTTTTGCGTAACTTTTAAGTTAACCTTAACAGTGCCAGGCTGAACCGTAACACCTTCTGCCTTAAGGTCTATTGTTTTTGAAGTGTCCTTAGTCACTTGGCTAATGTCCACAGGGACTGTAATGCTATCAATCTTATCCATAGCTTCTTGGCTACCAACAATAGTCACATGTCCACGATTAAAGCTATAGCTGATACTAGACACATTGCTAGCCTTATCTCCAGTCAGTTCGACCTTAACAGGAACAGATTTACTTAATTTTCGCAAACTAATCTTGGCATGCACCTTAGCTGGTGAGATTGAACTTGCTAGGACTGTTCCATTTGTCGAAACTGCTTGAAGGACCAAGTTCCCATCATAATCTTCAGACAGGTTGGAATCGCCTTCCAATACTGCTTGAACATGATCAATCTGGTTAATGATATCTTCACTCGACGTCACCTCTACCTTGGTTGCATCCAGGCTAACTTTTTTAACTTCATAGCCATTTGCTAACTTATCTGATGTGATGTTAGCTACGACGTCAAAGGTCTTGCTGGCTTTTTTACCAATAGTCGCCGTCAAGGTTGATGGCGATACTTGCGCAGACATCCCAGCTGGAAGATCCTTAACCTGAATAGGTACTCGACTGGTTCCTTGACCCAGATTCGACAAATCAGCAACTAATTTAAAGTGACGCGTATCACTACTTGTCTCAGTCGTTAAAGCCAGCTGTGTTGTCGCTGTCAAATAGACTTCGGCATCATAGGAATAACCACTGATAAAGTACTTATCACTATCATATTTAATATCCACAGGAACCGACTCAACGGTTTGTGTAAAGGTATTAGATGCACTTGAGCTATTGTTTTTATTTTGCGTATTTCCCGACCATGCCGTGAAAAAGAGTACCACAGCAAAGAAGAGAGCAACTAGCATCTGCCATAAACGATCATTTTTAAAGAAATTTACGAAACGCTTCATTTTTTGCTACCTCCAATCCAACGTTGGAAGAATGACTGACGTGGTTCTTGTTCTTTCAACAAGATAAGACTCAACTCTTGTTCAAATTCTTGAACCGAGAGATCATGGATGAAATCCCCCTTGTAAGCAATTGAAATCGCACCAGTTTCCTCAGACACAACAAAGGTCAGTGCATCTGTCTGTTCTGAAAGACCAATGGCAGCCCTATGTCTAGTCCCAAACTCTTTGGAAATCTTATTAGATTCCGTCAATGGCAGATAAGAACAAGCCGTCGCAACCTTGTTATCTCTGATGATAACAGCCCCATCATGAAGCGGTGTATTTGGGATGAAAATATTAATTAACAGTTCCCCAGTCACCACTGCATCAAGTGGAATACCAGTCGCAATCTGCTCTTGTAAGGTCTGAGTCTGTTCAATAGAAACCAGCGCCCCAATCTTACGAGGACTCATGTACTTAACAGCTTTAACGAAGGCTTGAACCAACTTCTCATCTGAGCTAAGCTCTTTATTTTGCAAAAAATGCTGAGGCGTACGTCCAAAGGTTTCAAGTGCAGAACGAAGCTCTGGCGCAAAGATTACAACCGCCGCAATGGCTCCATAGGTGATAACCTGATTCATCAAATAAGAAATCGTCGTGAAGCCTATAAAATCAGAAATCAGTTTGACTAAAATAAATAAGACAACCCCTTGAACAAGGGTCATAATTTTTGTCCCTCGTAGGGCCCTAATAAAGCGATAAATTAAAAAAGCAACAATCAATATGTCCAAACTATTGACGATAACTTTCAGCGGACTATCAAAGAGTGACCGCCAAAAATCAATATCAATGGACGAAAGTATTCCCATACATATCACACTTTCTTTTAATTTTTAAACAGTTTCTATTATACCACGAATTCTAACTATTTTGAGACTACAATCACTACTTTTTGTGATAAAATAAATTCATGACTATGAAAACTACCATGGGAATTCTGGCGGGAAAAGCTAGCCATTTCGTCCTTTCAAAATTGGGACGTGGCTCAACCCTGCCTGGAAAAATCGCCCTTAAATTTGACAAAGATATTTTAGACACTTTAGCCAAGGATTACGAGATTGTCGTTGTCACTGGAACCAATGGTAAGACTCTGACAACAGCTTTAACAGTAGGAATTCTTAAAGAAGCTTTTGGTGAGATTGTGACCAACCCTAGTGGAGCCAACATGATCACAGGAATCACTTCTACTTTCCTAACAGCAAAAAAAGCCAAGTCTGGTAAGAAAATCGCTGTCTTGGAAATTGACGAGGCTAGCCTTCCAAAAATCACTGAATACATCACTCCAAGTCTTTTTGTCTTCACAAATATTTTCCGTGACCAAATGGACCGCTATGGTGAAATCTATACCACTTATCAGATGATTTTAGATGGTGCTGCTAAGGCACCTGAGGCCACTATTTTGGCCAATGGAGACAGTCCTCTCTTTAATTCTAAAGAAGTGGTCAATCCTGTACGCTTCTATGGTTTTGACACTGAAAAACACGCTCCAGAGCTGGCGCATTATAATACCGAAGGAATTGTCTGCCCTAAATGTGAGAGCATTCTTCAGTATCGCCTCAATACTTATGCTAATCTGGGTGACTATGTATGCCTCAACTGTGACTTCCACCGTCCAGAATTAGACTATAAGCTAACAGAGTTGACTAAAATCACTAACACTACTTCTGAATTTGTCATTGATGGACAAGATTACAAGATTAATGTCGGTGGTCTTTATAACATCTACAATGCCCTTGCTGCCGTCTCTGTCGCTGAATTCTTCGGAGTAGCTCCAGAGCAAATCAAGGCTGGTTTTGATAAGAGTCGTGCTGTCTTTGGACGCCAAGAAACCTTTAAGATTGGTGACAAATCATGTACTCTCGTACTAATTAAGAATCCAGTAGGAGCCAGCCAAGCTCTCGATATGATTAAACTTGCAGATTATCCATTTAGCTTGTCAGTCCTTCTTAATGCCAACTATGCTGATGGTATTGACACCAGCTGGATTTGGGATGCCAACTTCGAAAGCATTCTCGAGATGGATATCCCTGAGATTAACGCTGGTGGTGTTCGCCATTCTGAAATTGCCCGCCGTCTTCGTGTAACCGGCTATCCAGAAGAAAAGATTACGCAAGCAGAAAAACTTGAAGATATTATGGCCTTGATTGAAAAACAAGATTGCGATCATGCCTATATCCTAGCGACCTATACTGCCATGCTTGAATTCCGTGATATTCTTGCCCAACGTCATGCTGTCGGAAAGGAGATGAACTAATGACTTATACTTCACTCAAATCTCCAGAAAATCGTGACTACACCTATGACCTAAATGTTGCCCACCTTTATGGTAATCTACTCAATACCTACGGTGACAACGGAAATGTCCTTATGATCAAATATGTGGGTGAAAAACTTAGTGCTAAGATGACCTTCGACATTGTTTCAGTTGGTGATGACTTCGACAAGGACCACTACGACATGGTCTTCTTTGGAGGTGGTCAAGACTACGAACAATCCATCGTTGCTAAAGACCTCCCAACTAAGCGTGAGGCTATTGGTCAATTCATCCAAGATAACAAAGTAATTCTTGCCATCTGTGGTGGTTTCCAACTTCTTGGTCAATATTACATCCAGGCTAACGGTGTCCGCATTGATGGTATCGGTGTTATGGGCCACTACACCCTCAATCAAGAAAATAATCGTTATATTGGTGACATCAAGATCCATAACGAAGAGTTCGATGAGACTTACTATGGCTTTGAGAATCACCAAGGGCGTACCTTCCTCTCTGATGATGAAAAACCACTTGGAAAAGTGGTCTACGGTAATGGTAATAACAAGGAAGACGGTTCTGAGGGTGTCCACTATAAAAATGTTTATGGTAGCTACTTCCATGGACCAATTCTTTCTCGTAACGCCAACCTGGCCTACCGTTTGGTCACTACTGCCCTTCGCAACAAATATGGCCAAGACATTAAATTGCCAAGTTACAATGACATTCTTTCAAGCGAAGTCGCTGAAGAATACGCAGATACTAAATCAAAAGCAGAATTTGAAAAATAATTCTATGACATAGCAAAATAGCGAAACCCTAAGGGTTTCGCTATTTTTTCATATCTATTTCCAAAGTCGTCTTTTCTTCAATCTGTCTTCAATTTTTCGATTATCAATCCTTAGAATGGCAATCATATCAAACAAGAGCCAAGTTCGTTTAGGATAAACAATGTATTTGGGAGACCAAATTGGAGAGAACTTCTCCTTATAACGTTGGAGCCCACTAAAAGAGTAAAAACGCTGCGCAAAGACATAGACCAAATTGGCAACCTTCTCTTCCAAAAAACTATCTTCTTCAGTACCCACATTTGCGAGTGGAGCCATTCCCATATCAAAGTACTGCTTTCCTTCTGCTTGGAAGTACTGGAAGAGTTTCACAAAGAGGTAATCCATGATGCCTTCAGGTGCCTTTTCAAAGTCATAACGCATAAGGTCAATCGTCGCCACCCGTTTGTTTTTGGTTGGCATGATGTTGGCAAAGGCTACAATTTCTCCCTCCTCACTCTCAACAATAGCAATCGGTGCTTGCTGCAGATAGGCTTCATCAAAGAAACCAAGGGAGAAGCCCTTCTCCTTACGACCGTTAAGCCAAATATCTGAGACAGCCTTCATTTCTTGCATCTGAGTCTCTGAAAATGGAGGGTCAAGTAACTTAAACTGGAAACCTGCTTTTTCAACACGATTGGTTGGCTTACGGAACTTCTTACCATGTTTACCATCAACAGAAAATGACGTCAAATCAACCATGGCATTTTCCCCAAATTTCATAAAATCAAAGCCATAATCATGAAGCATCAGGGTAATACTCTCATCTGCCTCATAAAACAAGGCTTGTAAATTCCAATCCGATAAGGTCTTCAAGAAAGATTCCCAAGCTACTCGGTAATAGTTTTCATTACCTATCGGATTTCCCATAACCACACACTTGTTACTGGTTTGTGCAAATTGGAAAACTACCTGGTCTTGTCCATCGACACGATACCAAAAGAGGCGTTTATCATGTAAATAAGCCAGGGCACTTTCTGATGCACCTCCATATTTCTCAAGGAGAGCTGTGAAGCGCTCATCATCCATGCTTTGACCAAAAGGCCTACGGGGTGCCAAAATTCTCAAGACTCCCCAAACAATAGTTGCAATGATAACTGATGCCAGTAAAATATCAAACCAAATATGAACAAAATGTCCAAGAACATCCCGGTTCTTAGGTGGCAACAAATGAGACCAAAAACCACTGCCACCCAGAACAAGAAGAACCAGAATAGTAAAGGCTAGGAAAAGAAAATCCTTGGTTTTGTCTTCCCAACTATAAACAAAGTAACGATGATACAACCTTTTTCTGATGATCAACATAAGCACCAAAGAGAGTAAAATTAGGAAAGACATGGCCCATGAAATACCATTGAGATTGACATAAATTAAGGCCAAGACAAAGGTTATCAAGGAGGCAACAAAAGCACCCTTAACCCGACGTCTAATGAGACGAGCCATGAAAATAAATAGGGTTCCAAATAGGATACTTGGGAATTGCCAAATCAACTGCTCCTGAATAGGATCAAAACGGCTAATAAAGTAGACATTAGCCAAGCGTTCAGGGATTAAGGCAGACAAAATCAAGAAAATCCCTAAAAAACGTAGCAAATATACGAGAAAACGGTGGAGACTTCCACCAAATACTCGTGAAGAAAGTTTGAAGTATTTCTCATTGATACGTCCTCCCATGTGTTTGAAAAAGAAGACAACACCAAGCAAGAAGGGAATAACGTAGTAGGTTAAACGAAAAAGCAAGAGCAGACTAACCGCAAGAGCATTGCTAACCCCCATAGAGGTCAGACCGGTAATCACAATCAAATCGAAACTACCAATCCCACCCGGAATCATAGAGAAGATACCAATAATAACCGCTAGGAAATAAAGTGGAACCAGATTATAAAGGGGAACATGTAAGCCCATTAAATAAGCCACACTGACAAAGCTCCCTAGGGCAGTTCCCCATTCAGCTGTCGAAGCTAAAAGAAGACTTAGCCTCGTTTTCAACGGTACTTGACCAAAATAGGCTAACTTTTCTCGACTAGAAACAAAGAAAATAAAAGGCAGATAAAGGAAAATACCCAATAAGAGTAACCAATACTTTCTTAAATCCGGACTTAGAGGAAAGAACCAAAAGACAGCGAATACCAAACCACTTAAAAGGGATAGGCCCGACATAAAGTAAGGCAATAAACGAGAAAGTGCCTTAACACCTGTCTTTTCCTGACCATCCTCAGAATAAAAGGAATATCGCAGACCCACATCGACCAAACCAGCAAAACCAGCCAAGTTATTAATAGTATTGACGGCCCAACTTGTTTCTAAGATATAGGATCTGGAATAATCCGTTTCCAGCTCCTTATTCAGTATGATGTCATACAAAAGCATGGGGGAGACAGCGACTAGTCCGATGACAGCCATCAAAACAAGATGCCAAATAGATAAACCGGCCAGAGCTGACTCCAGTGACTCTAAAGTGATGGTCCGTTTTAGGCGAACCAATTCTATGACGACAAGAACCGTAATCGAGATAAAAAAGATGGATTTAACGGCTGCTTTTAAAGGTTGAAGTCTCTCTAAAAGACGCTTCATGCCACCACCTCTTTTCGACTAATTCTCACAAGCTCACGAATCATTTGATTAAAGACCTTATATTTACGTTGAGCTAGACGATGCCCTTCTCGACGTTGGACATAGAGCTTATGAATCGGAAAGAGTTCTGAAATCTCTCTAGAATGCCTAATACTGATAACATCCCTTTGCCCCATAACTACCCAAACAGGATAGGCAGCCTGATGTAGACGTTCCCTATCTAGTGGCAAGTCATGAAGCATCAGACCCGTTACCTGAGCCATGATATCCATTTTAGATGAAAATGGTGACAAGGCTTTTAAGCAAAGATATTGTATATAGACCGCGAATCTTGAGCGTCTCGTCAACCCATTAAAGGTCATATTTCCCGCATTAAGCAAGAGCCCTGCAATCCGGTCAGGATAACGACTAGCATAAACCATAGCCAAATTAGCACCGTCACTATGACCGACAAATAAGGCCTTCTTGATATTCAAATATTGCAAAATTTCCTCCAAATCGGCAGCCATCTGTTCAAAGGTCATCTTAACACTCTGACGACTGGACCTGCCGTGATTACGACTATCAATGAAAATTAAACGATAGTCTCGATACAGAATTCCTTGCTTACCAAAGTAATTCCCTGACAAATTATTGCCATGCAAAAAAACAATTGGAAAGCCTTTACCGAGATCACGATAATAGATGATTTGACCATCTTTCACTTTGAATTCCATAATATTACCTACCTTTTCACTAACGCATTCTTATACGATAATTAGTCTTATAAGGTATTAGGGCTGATGAGTTGGACTTATCACATTCCAAAACCATCTAACCCCCTTCACTCCATTATAACACTTCCACTAGGGAAGAGTCAGAATATTTGTGCATTTTCTGCAAAAAGAAAAAGCCTTTTCAGGCTTCTCCTCTTATTGTTCGAAAGTTTGTTGAGCGATGAGCTTATTATAGTTTTCTTCATCTTCTTGGTTATCACGGACAACTTTAGATACTGTAAATGAAGATGAAATCAAACCAACACATCCCATGAGGTAGTAACCCTTAACCATCAAAGGCTCTTTAAGGGTATAAAGGCCTACCAACATCAAGATTACGAAGAAGGCAAATGATCCCCATGCCATCATGTTGAAAGATGTTGTGTTACGATACACTTTTTTCTTTACTTTGTTCATAAAGTTAGTCTCCTTTTATATACTAAAACTATTATACCAACAATGTAAGCCTTTCACAACTCAAAACATGAAAAGGTTCTCATCATCCCTTAACTTTCCAATTGTTCTGATAGGTCACTCCACTCTTCCATCAGAGCCTCTTGAGAAACTGATAAGTCATCCAGCTCTTTCTGTAAGTCAGACAATTCTGCCACGTCATTTGTTTCAAGCATGGCAGCAGAGATTTCCTCCAATCGTTCTTCAATCGTCTCTAGCTCATTTTCAATTTGCTCAATGCGTCGGCTTAATTTACGCATCTCTTTTTGATTGGCTTTTTGAGCTTGATAATCAGTAGCACCCGCTGAAGCGACTTGGACTTCCTCTGATACTTGATTTTCCTCTGCTTCAAGACGTGCTAACTCTTCAAGCTCCGCCTTCTTCTCAAGGTAGTAATCGTAATCTCCAAGATAAATGGTTGCCCCATCCTCAGAAATTTCCATCACTTTGGTTGCCACACGGTTGATAAAGTAACGGTCATGGCTGACAAAGAGAAGCGTTCCATCAAAGTCAATGAGGGCATTTTCCAAGACTTCCTTACTATCAATGTCCAAGTGGTTGGTCGGCTCATCTAGGATGAGGAAGTTGTTGTTTTCCATTGATAATTTAGCTAGGAGCAGACGAGCTTTCTCACCACCAGAAAGCATGGAAACAGACTTTTTGACATCATCACCTGAGAAGAGAAAGGCCCCCAGACGATTACGAATCTCAACTTCAGGAGTCGTCGCAAAATCATTCCACAACTCATCAAGTACAGTATTTGATGGTGTCAAGGCTGATTGGGTTTGGTCATAATAGCCCACTTCAACATTAGCACCATAGGTTGACGTTCCCTTGATAAAAGGCAATTTACCCACTACCGACTTGATAAAGGTTGTTTTCCCGATACCATTTGGACCAACGATGGCAATGGCATCCATCTTCTTAACATCCAGGGAAATAGGCTCTGAGAGAATCTCATCGTCATAACCAATAGCAGCATCTCTAACTGTCAAGACCACATTCCCAGAGACCTTATCCGCATGAAAAGTCATATTAGCTGACTTCTGGCCTTCTGTTGGCTTATCCAGACGTTCCATTTTCTCTAGCTGTTTACGACGGGCTTGAGCACGCTTAGTTGTAGAAGCACGGACAATATTACGATTAACAAAGTCCTCCAACTTAGCAATTTCCTTTTGTTGTTTTTCGAAGTTCTTTGCTTCAGTGGCCAACTTTTCAGCCTTAAGGTCCATAAATTTTGAATAGTTTCCGACATAACGATCTAAACTATGTTTGGTCAAATCTAGGGTTACAGTCGCCACCTTATCCAAAAAATAACGGTCGTGACTGACAATGATTAGAGCTCCCTGATAATTGACCAGGTAATTCTCCAACCAGGCAATGGTTTCGATATCCAAGTGGTTAGTCGGTTCATCCAGCACCAAGAGTTCAGGCTTCTCAAGCAGCATTTTCGCCAAAGCTAAGCGCGTGTTTTGCCCTCCAGAAAGATCTGAAATAGGCATTTCCCACATGCTTTCATCAAACTTAAAACCATTGAGAATGGCTCTGATATCAGATTCATAGGTAAAACCACCTCGCTGTCTGAAATCCTCAGAAAGGCGATCGTAGTCAGTCATTAACTTGTCCAAGTCTGACCCAGTTAACTCAGCCATCTTCATTTCCATGTCACGAAGGCGTTTTTCGTCTGCACGAAGACCTGCAAAAACATTTAACATTTCCGCATAGATGGTATTGCTAGACTCAAAGCGACTATCCTGAGCTAAGTAAGACAAATTCAAATCACGTTTTGTGTTGATTTCACCACTTGTCGGCGCTTCCTCTCCAACCAAAATTTTCAATAGGGTTGATTTCCCAGCACCGTTACGTCCAACAAGGGCAATACGATCGCGTTCATCTACCTGAATATTAATATTATCAAAGAGCACATCCCCTGAGAAAGAGCGCTCAATCTTGTTTCCTTGTAAAATAATCATAACGTTTCAATTATACCAAAAAAGCCAAGCTCCTGCTTAGGCTTTCTGACTTTCTTTCAAAATGCTTGCTACCTTAGTATTAATCAAATCGATAGCAACAGTATTTGTGACACCTTCAGGAATCACCACATCTGCGTAGCGTTTCGTAGGTTCGATAAACTGGTGGTACATAGGTTTAACCACACTGATATATTGCTCAATGATACTATCCAAGCTACGGCCACGCTCTTCCATATCACGCTTGATACGACGGATAATACGAATGTCATCATCAGTATCTACAAAAAGCTTGATATCCATCAAATCACGCAAGCGTTTATCCTCAAGTACCAAAATTCCTTCAACAATGAAGACGTCCTGTGGTTCCTGACGATAAGTCTTTTCACTACGAGTATGTTGGGTGTAGTCATAAATCGGAATATCCACTGGACGCCCAGAAATCAGCTCATTGATGTGTTCAATCATAAGATCTGTATCGAAGGCAAAGGGATGGTCGTAGTTAGTTGATACACGCTCTTCAAAAGTCAAATGTGACTGATCCTTATAATAAGAATCATGCTCAATCATAGCAATTTTCTCATCTGGAAAATTTGATAGAATGGCACGAGAAACACTGGTCTTACCTCCACCAGAGCCACCCGTAACCCCAATAATAATCGGTTTTTTAGGCATGGTTAATTCCTATCTAATATAGTCTTTCTTATTTATTCTACACTAAATCATGATATAATAAAAGCAAATCCATATAGAAAATGAGACTTTTATGTTTAAAAACTTTCCTGAACAATGGCAAGACCTCCTTAAAGAAAAAGGAATCACTACAGAGACTGCCATTCAAAAAGAACTCTTTGCACCAATCACTGAAGGAGACAATATCCTAGGTATCAGTCCTACAGGAACAGGTAAGACTCTAGCCTACCTTCTCCCATTGCTCCTCTCACTCAAGCCCAAAAAATCTCAGCAATTGCTTATCCTAGCACCCAATTCAGAGCTTGCTGGACAGATTTTTGATGTGACCAAACAATGGGCTGAGCCACTAGGACTCACTGCCCAACTCTTCCTTTCTGGCTCAAGTCAAAAGAGACAAATTGAACGCCTGAAGAAAGGACCGGAAATTCTCATCGGAACACCGGGCCGTATCTTTGAGCTGATTAAACTCAAAAAGATAAAAATGATGAATGTCAACACCATCGTCCTAGATGAATTTGATGAGCTTCTCAGTGATAGCCAATACCACTTTGTGACAAAAATCAGCCACCATGTTCCTCGTGACCATCAAATGATTTATATTTCGGCAACCAACAAAATTGATGATCAAAATCTTGTCGAAAATACCATCGTTTATGACCTATCTAATCAAGAACTTGACACCATCAAACATTATTATATCAGTGTTGATAAACGCAACCGTGTCGAACTTCTCCGTAAGTTCTCCAATATCCCTGACTTCCGTGGCCTTGTCTTTTTTAACAGTCTATCTGACCTTGGGGCTACTGAAGAACGCCTCCAATTTAACGGGGCTTCAGCGGTATCATTGGCTAGTGACATCAACGTCAAATTCCGTAAGGTTATCTTGGAAAAATTCAAGAATCATGAGATTTCACTCTTACTAGGTACTGACCTCTTGGCACGTGGCATCGATATTGAAAATCTAGAGGTAGTCATCAACTTCGATATACCTCGAGATCGCGAAGCCTATACTCACCGTGCAGGACGTACTGGTCGTATGGAAAATGAAGGTAGCGTCATTAGCTTTGTAACCCATCCAGAAGACCTCAAAAAACTTAAAAAATTCGCTAAAGTTTCAGAACTGGTTCTTAAAAATCAAGAACTTCACGAAAAATAAGACACGACAAAAGCACTTCAGTTTACTCTGAAGTGCTTTTAACATATACAGACTAGGCTTTTTTACCAAAGTCCTCAATCATTTGTTCCATTTCCTCACGACTTGGAGTTGTCAACATATAGAGGAAGTCACCTTGCAACTCTGCAAAGGCTGCAGGCATGATTTTCTTAACTTTAAGTTG
Organism: Streptococcus parasalivarius; assembly: GCF_054785155.1. NCBI lineage: Bacteria > Bacillati > Bacillota > Bacilli > Lactobacillales > Streptococcaceae > Streptococcus > Streptococcus parasalivarius. The sequence continues at coordinate 431,255 of NZ_BAABOB010000001.1, read as the reverse complement.
TTCACGATACTTATCAAAAAGTTCTTCTTCTGAATAAGCATAGTGAGAGCTTGCACGACGTGAAGTCGCCAAACAGTAAAGTGGCTCAAACTGAGAAGCTGGGAATGGTTCGCCAGCAACGATATCCGCATACCCCTTGTACAAATCGAAAGAGTGAGCATAGTTATACACGTCGATTGTGAAACCACCTGCTGGACGGTTGTTATATTCAATAGCAATATAATCGTCACCATCACGGAAGAACTCAATATGGAAGAAACGTTCCTTCATACCAAATTCTTTGACAATTGCCTCACCATACTTACGTAACTTAGGATCCATTTCCTTAAGAACGTAGTAAGAATTATCCATCTTGTAAATCATCAAGTCAAGTGGTGTGTGGGCATAATCAAAAGTTGTCGAGAAGACAATATTACCATCATGATCAATCAAACCATCGAAAGTACAGATTTCGCTTGAAGTTACAAATTTTTCAAAGAAATAAACTGTTTCATGATCCCACTCAGCCTTAAAGTGATTGATATCATCTTCTGTTTCAAGTTTGAAGGTTGCAGCTGCACCAACCCCATTATCTGGCTTAGCAATCATTGGAAGACCGATTTCTTTCACAGCTTTATCCACATCTTCATCAGTTTTAATGACAGCACCAGGTACAACTGGAACTCCAGCTTTTTGGAAGAGTTTTTTCATTTCAGACTTGAATTTAGTCTTCTTAAGATCTTCTGGCTTAGCACCAAAAACATTGAACTGTTCACGAAGAGCAGCATCCAACTCCAACCAGTATTCGTTATGAGATTCGATTCGGTCAATTGGTCCGTGTTTATAGAAAAGAAAGGCTACCGCACGTTTAACTTCATCCAAGTTTTCCAGATTGTCTACACGGAAGTACTCAGTCAAAGCCTCTTTCAAAGGTTGATCCAATTGTTCATAAGGCTCTTGACCAATACCAAGAACAGTGATGCCCTTATTAGCAAGTTCAACTGTAAACTGTTGGAAGTTTTGTGGATAGTATGGTGAAATAACAAGATAATTCATTAGTAATTCCTCTTTTATAGTTATTTAGATGGGATGGACAAAGAAATTATAGGTTCATATTGTCAAGGAAATAAGGCATTTGTTTACGCCACCATTCCCAATCGTGAGCGACATCATGACCCCACTCAGAGAACCAAGCTGGAATATTCTTTTGTTCAAAGGCTTCCTTGAGTTTATAGTAAGATGGAAGACCATCTTGTTCCCAAGCACCAAGACCTGTACATACGATGATCTCAGCTTGACGGTAGCGGTCGATAAACCAACCATCATTTTGGTTCCAGATATAATCTGATGGGGAATTTTGGTAAATAGCTTCGTCCCCTCCAAACTCACCCACAAAGAAACGAGCATCGTAGACACCACTAAGGGCTACTACTTTATTGAAAACATCAGGGTGTTGCAAGAAGAAATTAAGCGCATGGTATGCCCCCATTGAACAACCTGTTGTCATCATTGGATCAAACCAACCAGTTTTGTGTTTGATAAATGGAATAGCTTCTTCAATAACATAACGTTCATAAGCGCGATGCATTTCAGCACGATCATGTGGGTTTTTCCAATCACAAAGCCAGCTTTCACTATCCACACTTGAAAGCGTAAAGAATTGTACGCGTCCTTCTTCGATAAAACGTGCACAGGCATCAATCATACCAAAGTCATAGTATTCGTTATGGCTACCACCTGATGAGGCAAAAACCACAACAGGGATACCAGCGTGCCCGTAACGGTTAACATACATTTCACGGTTAAGTTGACCACTCCAGTGGCTAAGATGTTCGATATTCATATTTATATTCCTTTTCCTAAATTAAATTAATTTGCGTTAATAAAGACTAGTCCCATTTTTCAGCGAAAAAGCGAAGACAGTCTGGTAAATTCTCGGCCCAAGCTTCTTCATTGTGTTCAGCACCAGATTGAATGTGAATCTTGATATTTTCCAAATCAACCCCACGAGCAATCAAATCATGATAATAGCTCAATGAAGAGTCTATATAAGCCTGCTTAATATTACCAGCCATCAAGGTCTTGTCAGTATCATCAGCCTCCTCAGTTCCTACATATATGTAGACACGTTGATCTGAATCGAGCTTTTGACGCGACATGTAACGATCAAAAGCATCCTGATGCAACCAGTTAGCTGAAGAAAATACCCCAAGACAACCAATCTGCTCCTTATAATCAAGCCCCATAAACTGAGTGATATTACCACCGAGAGATGAACCAATCATAGCTGTATGCTGACGGTCAGAGAGGGTACGGTATTCCTTATCAATAAAGGGTTTAACCACATCCATGACAAACTCTGCATACTCTACACCCTTACCTCCGAACTGGACACCAGGGATATTAGATTCTTGGTACTTCCACGCAGAATACTCATTCATACGGCCAGGGCCATCATTATCAATAGCTACAACAATCATGCGCGAAATATCAGGATTACGCTTGATTGTTGGGATAATCTTCCAAGAATAGCCAGAAAATGACTCCTTACTATAAAGAACATTCTGACCATCATGGAAATACACGACAGGGTAAGAACGATCTGTATCCGTTTCATAGTTCTTAGGTAGAAGAACACGCACACGACGAAGTTGACCAGTGTATGGTACCTCTAACTCATGCGTCTTCATAACCAAGTAAAAATAAGATTTATTCATTGTCAGAAAACTCTCTATATTCGAAATTTAGTTCTATTATACCATATTTTAAAAGAAAAAGAGCCCCTATTATTGGGACCCTTTACACTTTTTTAATGATTGAATAGCTGCACTCTTAGTAGTTTGCGATATCAAATACTGTTGATTTCACACGAGTCATAGCTTCGATAGAGTATTTCACACCTTGAGTTCCGGCACCAGATCCTTTAACACCAAGGAATGGGAAGTTGTCTGTACCACGTTGTGTTTTGTTGTTGATGTGAACTGTACCAACTTCAAGTTGTTCAGCAATTGCAAATGCACGTGGGTAGTCTTGTGTGAAGACAGCACCTTGAAGTCCAAATTCAGATTCGTTAGAAATCTTGATTGCTTCTTCAACTGAAGATACACGGATGAATGGCAATACTGGACCAAATGGTTCTTCCCAAGCAAGACGCATATCAGTTGTTACATGGTCAAAGACTGCTGGGTAGATAAGGTTACCTTCACGTTTCAATTCAGTTTTAGCAGTAGCACCTTGTTCAACTGCATCATCAATCAAACCTTGAACGAAATCAGCTGCTTTTGTATCGATAAGTGGTGTAACGCTTGCGCTTTCTTCAGGCATACCAACAGTGATATTACCTACCAAAGCAGTTACTTTTTCTACCAATTCATCTGCAACACTATCCATTACAAGGACACGTTTGATAGCTGTACAACGTTGACCTGAATAGTCAAAGGCACCAGCAACAATGTTTTTAGCAGTCAAGTCAAGATCAGCATCTTCAAGAACGATAGCGGCATCTTTACCACCAAGTTCAAGCATGATTGGACGCATAGCTGCCAAACGACCGATATTTTCACCAACTGGTGTTGAACCTGTAAAGTTGATGAAATCAACTGCTTTGTGCTCAACAATGTAGTCACCGATAACAGAACCACGACCTGTGATAGAGTTCAAGACACCTGCAGGGATACCAGCTTCAACAAATGCTTCAACCAAAAGAAGACCTGAGATAGAACCTTGTGTTGGTGGTTTGAAGGCAACAACGTCACCAGCAATCAAGGCAGGAGCAATTTTAGAACCAGCCAAGTTTACTGGGTAGTTAAATGGAGAGATAGCAAGTACAAGACCTACTGGTTCACGACGAACAACAGCAATTTTTTTCTTGCTACCAGCGTCAAAGGCACCACCTTCAAGTACTTCACCTTCCAAACGCAAACCTTCTTCAGCTGCATAGTGGATGATTTCAGCAGTACGAACGACTTCACCGATTGCAGATTTCAAACCTTTAGAGATTTCTTTAGAAAGAACTTGACCGATTTTTTCTGCATCACGTTCCAAGATATCTGCTGCTTTATGAAGGTAAGCTGCACGTTCAGCATATGAAAGCGCACGCCATGCTGGAAGTGCTGCCTTAGCTGCTGCGTAGACTTCGTCTACTTCAGCTTGGCTCATTGCTGGAACTGATCCAAGTTCCTCACCGTTTGCAGGTGCATAGATAGTAATTTCGTTTTCAGATGTTTTCCACTCACCATTGACATAGTTTTTGTATTGTTTAGCCAAGATAGTAACTCCTTTTATCTATTATAAGACCTATTCTATCATTTTTTTAGAAATATTCCAAGATTTAAACGAGAATTATTCAGAAAATTTTGACAAAAAATAGTTAAAATTGTTAACCTAGGTTAGCCGTATTCTACTCCTAACTAAAGAATGAGTCAATTATTTTGTCTCCGTTTAGATATAAAAAAAGTGAAAGCCTAAGCCTCCACTTTTTTTGATTAGTCTACGTTAACGTATTCTTTTGAAAGTTCAAGAACTTCTTCCATTGTTGCACATTCAGTAAGAGCACGGTTAGCGTATTCTTCCATTTTAGCTGTGTCAAGTTTCTTCATCAAGCTACGTGTACGAAGAACAGATGTCGCTGACATTGAGAACTCATCCAAGCCCATTCCAACAAGAAGTGGAACAGCAGTTTGGTCACCGGCCATTTCACCACACATACCAGCCCATTTACCTTCAGCATGAGCCGCTTTGATAACATTGTTAATCAAACGAAGGATTGATGGGTTATATGGTTGGTAAAGGTATGAAACTTGTTCGTTCATACGGTCAGCAGCCATTGTGTATTGGATAAGGTCATTTGTACCAATTGAGAAGAAATCAACTTCCTTAGCAAATTGGTCAGCAAGCATAGCTGCAGCTGGGATTTCAATCATGATACCTACTTCGATATCGTCTGCAACGGCAACACCTTCAGCAACCAATTTAGCTTTTTCTTCTTCAAGAATACCTTTAGCAGTACGGAACTCAGTCAACAAAGCAACCATTGGGAACATGATACGCAATTTACCGTGAACAGATGCACGAAGCAAAGCACGCAATTGTGTACGGAACATTTGATTACCAGTTTCAGAGATAGAAATACGCAAAGCACGGTAACCCAAGAATGGGTTCATTTCTTTAGGAAGGTCGAAGTAAGGGAGTTCTTTATCCCCACCGATATCCATTGTACGAACGACAACAGGTTTTCCGTTCATACCTTCAAGAACTGCTTTGTAAGCTTCATATTGGTCATCTTCAGTTGGGAAGTCTTGAGAATCCATATACAAGAATTCTGTACGATAGAGACCAACAGCTTCTGCACCGTTATCATTTACACCTTCAACGTCTTTAGGTGTACCGATATTAGCAGCCAATTCGAAATGTTTTCCATCAGCAGTAACTGTTTGAGCATCTTTAAGGAGAGCCCATTCAGCTTTTTGTTTAGCGTAAGCTTCACCAGCTGCTTTGAACTCAGCAATTTGCTCTTCAGTTGGGTTGATAACAACTTCACCAGTAATACCTGAAACAGCCAAAACATCACCATCTTTGACAAGTTCTGTGATGTTATTTGTTCCAAGAACAGCTGCGATTTCAAGTGTACGCGCCATGATAGCTGAGTGACTTGTACGTCCACCGATGTTAGTAACAAAGGCTTTTACGTACTTTTTGTTCAACTGAGCTGTATCAGATGGTGTCAAGTCATGAGCAACAACGATTGATTCTTCGTTGATTGTTGCTGGGTTAGGCAATTTCTTACCAAGCAAGTTAGCAAGCACACGTTTTGTAACGTCACGAATATCCGCTGCACGTTCTTGCATGTATGGGTTGTCTTCCATACCTTCAAAAATAGCGATAAACATGTCTGTTACTTCTGTCAAAGCAGCTTCAGCATTAACTTGTTTAGCACGGATAGTTTCTTTAATTTGACCAGTCATTTCTGGGTCAGCAAGAACCATCAAGTGAGCATCAAAAACGGCTGCCGCTTCTTCACCAAGGCTTTCAACTGCTTTTTCACGGATAACAGAAAGCTCGTCTTGTGACGCCGCTAGAGCAGCATCTAGACGAGCCTCTTCTGCACTTGTATCTTCAACTGTTACAGTTTCAAATGACAAGTCCGGTTGAACAAGCAGATATGCCTTAGCAACTGCAACACCATCAGATGCTGCGATTCCTTTAAGCATTTCTGTCATATTCTTATGCCAATCCTTCTTTTGTCATTGTTTCTGCGATTGCTGCGATTGCGTCATCGGCATCAGCACCTTCTGCAGAGATAGTTACGTCAGCACCTTGACCAACACCAAGGCTCATAACACCCATGATAGATTTAAGGTTAACTGCTTTACCTTTGTAGTCAAGAGTGATATCTGAAGCAAATTTGCTAGCTGTTTGAACAAGCAAAGTAGCTGGACGTGCGTGGATACCTGTTTCTGCAACAATGTGGAAATCTTTAGAAGCCATAATGGATTCTCCTTCTTCATTTGGAATATTTGAGTTATCAATGATAACCCTTACAATTTAGAATTATAACATAGCTAATTGAGATTATCAAGGTTAAAACGTACTTTCTACAAGTTTTTCAAAAGCCTGTCTCTCATTTTACTGCTCATTTTCATTTTTTTAAACATAAGCAAATACTAGTCTCTAGTTATTTACAACATTTTCTGAAAATTTCTTTCACGGTGTTTTCAATCGTTAATTTTCATTTTTGAGCAAAAACAATCACATAATTGAAAGAATTTGATTGCTAAAGGCACTCGTTGAATAAGCTTGTTTCCCAAATGCCAAGTCAGCTGTAAAGATATCGGCTTTAAATGTCTTTTCAATAGCACTTGTAATCAGTTGAGCTGCCTCAGTCCAACCAATATAATCTAGAAGCATGCAGCCAGATAATAGAACCGAGCAAGGATTAGCCTTATCTTGATCCGCGATATCCGGAGCTGTTCCATGTGTTGCTTCAAAAATAGCATGGCCTGTTTGATAGTTAATGTTGGCTCCAGGGGAGATGCCGATACCACCAACTTGTGCAGCTAAGGCGTCACTGGCATAATCACCATTCAAGTTGGTTAAGGCAACAACATCAAATTTTTCTGGATTTAAAAGAATCTGTTGTAGAAAGTTATCCGCAATTATATCATTAATCTCTAAACGACCAGCCAGCAATTCTTCTTTATATTCTTCCTGAGCCACTTCATAACCCCATTTACGGAAGCCACCTTCTGTAAATTTTTGAATATTCCCCTTATGAACCAAGGTCACTTTTTTTAGATTGTTCTTGAGAGCATAGTCAATAGCCGAGCGAATGAGACGTTTACTTCCTTCTATTGAAATCGGCTTGATTCCGATGCTACTTGATTCTGGGAAGCGAATTTTACTAACATTCATTTCTGTCTGGAGAAACTCAATCACGCGCTTAACATCTGCTGTTCCCGCTTCCCATTCAATTCCCGCATAAATATCTTCAGTATTTTCACGAAAAATAGTAATATTCGTTTTTTCTGGTTCCTTAAGCGGACTTGCTACTCCTTCAAAGTAACGAACCGGTCTAACACAAGCGTAGAGATCAAGTTCTTGACGTAAAGCTACATTTAAAGAACGAATCCCTCCACCTACTGGCGTCTCAAGCGGACCCTTAATAGCAACTAAACTTTCTCGAATAGACTCCAAAGTTTCTTTCGGCAACCACTCACCTGTTTCATCATAAGCCTTCTTACCGGATAGAAGCTCTTGCCACTCAATATGACGCTTTCCTTCATAGGCTACTTCTACTGCTTTATCAAAGATTGCTTGGGCATTCTTCCAGATATCATGTCCAACACCATCCCCCTCAATAAAAGGGATAATTGGATGATCAGAAACTTGAAGCTGTCCATTTGTCATTACGATTTTTTCTGCCATATAGCTTTCCTCCCTAGCGTTTTTCTAAAGGAATATAGGTCATATTTTCTTGTCCGATGTACTGTGAGCGTGGACGAATCAATTTGTTATTTTTTTGTTGCTCTTGAATATGAGCAATCCAGCCGGCAACACGACTCATAGCAAAGATAAGTGTGAAGATATCGCTGTCAATTCCTAGAGTATGGTATACGGTGGCTGAATAGAAGTCTACATTGGGAATTAATCCCTTCTTTTCTTTCATGAACTCTTCAATTTCTTGAGACATATTAAAGAATTCTTCATTCTCAGTACCCTCTGTCAACTTTTTGGCCATATCTCTTAAGAAAATTTCACGAGGATCCTGTTTCTTGTATACACGGTGCCCAAATCCCATGATTTTCTCTTTAGAGTCAAGTTTTTCCTGCAAGTAAGCATAAACATCACCTGATTCGCGGATTTCTTTAAGCATATCAAAGACGCGTTCATTAGCCCCACCATGCAGGGGACCTTTTAGAGCACCAATAGCTGTTGTAACACAAGAATAAATATCTGTCAGAGTCGAAGCACAAACACGCGCTGCAAAAGTTGAAGCATTCAACTCATGATCAGCATGTAGAATTAAGGCCTTATTCATAGCCTCAACTTCAATTTCAGAAGGTTCAACACCATTCAGCATGTAAAGAAAATTAGCAGCAAAACCTAAATCTTCTCTTGGTTTGAGGGGCATTTTACCAGTGCGTAAGCGTGCAAAAGTCGTAATAATTGTTGGCAATTTAGCCATCAATTCAATACTTTGCTGATAAACGGCTTCCATGGATCTCTCCTCAGCATCCACATTATATACCCCAAGAAGTGAAACTGTTGAACGTAAAACACTCATTGGGTGCAAATGTGGACGAGATTGGATAAGAATGCATTGTTCTACAGCATCTGAAATGTCATAGTTCTTACGCAACTCAGCTTCAAAATACTTGAGTTCCATTTGCGTAGGAAGATGACCATTCCATAAGAGATAAATCACTTCCTCAAAAGACGCTTTATTTTCCATAAACTCGGAAATATCATATCCTGCATAGGATAAATGGTCATCAATAATAGATGAAATCCTAGTATTACAGGCAATCATATCCTTAAGTCCATTAATTTCAACTGTTGTCATATTAGGCTCCCTTCAATTTTTTTCTTACAACCATTGGTAAGATACCACCATTTTTATAGTAGCGAATATCAGCATCTGCATCGAAGCGTACCAAGGCTTTAAAGGTTTTGGTTTGTTCAGGTGTTGAAGCTGTAACAGTGATAACATCATGGACACCTGGATTTTCTGAAAGATCAAAGCTAAAGGTCTCATGTCCTGTCAATCCAAGACTTTCAGCATTTTCCCCTTCCATAAATTGTACCGGTAAAATTCCCATCATAACTAGATTTGAACGGTGAATACGCTCAAAACTCTCAGCAAGCACTACTTTTACACCAAGGAGATTTGCACCTTTAGCAGCCCAGTCACGACTAGAGCCCATACCATAATCCTTACCAGCAATTACAAGCGTATCTTGATTAGCTTCTTTATATTTCATAGCAGCATCATATATAGGTAGAATATCACCATCATATTTAGTATATCCACCAATTTTTCCATCTGCTAGCTCATTCTTGATACGAATATTAGCAAAAGTTCCTCTCATCATGACTTCGTGATTTCCACGACGGCTACCATAAGAATTAAATTCTTGATAATCAACACCATTCTCAGTCAAATAACGAGCTGCTGGACTATTTCTGGCAATATTACCCGCTGGAGAAATATGGTCTGTTGTAACCGTATCACCAAATTTAGCCAAAACCTTCAAATTATTCAATGGTTTAATACTCAAATCATCTCCTAAAGCATCAAAGTAAGGTGGGTTTTGAATATAGGTAGAGTTTTGATTCCATTTATAATTTTGACTTTGTTCAGTAGGAATGGCATTCCACTTCTCGCTATCAGAAAAGACACTGGCATATTCATCTTGGAAGAGTTGACGGGTGACGTATTTATCAACATAAGTCTCAATGTCATCACGAGATGGCATAATCTCCTCTAAATAAACAGCTTGACCATTGTCGTCAAAGCCTAGAGGCTCAGTTGTCAAATCAATATTCGTGTTACCAGCCAAGGCATAAGCAACAACTAATGGTGGACTAGCCAAGAAATTCGCTTTAACAAGTGGATTAATACGCCCTTCAAAATTACGATTTCCTGATAACACAGCACTCGCTAAGAGATCATTGTCTACAATAGCCTTAGCCACTTCAGGACGTAAATCTCCAGAATTACCAATACAAGTTGTGCAACCATAACCTACCAAGTTAAAGCCAAGCTTATCTAGATAGGTTTGCAAGCCTGAAGCTTTGAGATAACCTGTAACGACTTTAGATCCAGGCGCCAAAGAGGTCTTGACTGTTGGAGAGACTTTGAGCCCCTTCTCAACAGCTTTTTTGGCTAAAAGACCGGCTGCCATAAGAACGTAAGGATTAGAGGTATTGGTACATGATGTGATTGCTGCAATGGCAACATGACCCGTTTGAATTGTTTCTGAATGATCCTCAAAATCAACTTTTGCAGTTTTTGCTAACTCTTCATTATCCAAACCGAAACCACGGACACCTGCTTCACGTACCACTGCATCTTGAAATTCTTGCTTAGCATCAGATAAGAGAATCAAATCTTGTGGACGTTTAGGACCTGAGATAGAAGGTTTAATAGATGACAAATCGACTTCAACAATCTTAGTATACTTGGCTGCTTTACTTGGATCATAGAAAAGATGATTGGCTTTTGTATAGGCTTCAGTGACTTGGATATGTTCCTCATCACGATTAGTTAAACGCATGTAGTTAAGAGTCTCGTCATCAATAGGATAATAACCACAAGTCGCACCATATTCCGGTGCCATATTAGCGACAGTAGCACGGTCAGCTAGAGATAAACTCTTCAAGCCAGGTCCAAAGTACTCAACAAATTTACCAACCACATTTTCAGAACGAAGCACCTGAGTAATCTTGAGAGCCAAATCTGTTGCTGTGGCAATTTTAGGCAGCTCTCCTGTCAGATGTACACCAATAACCTCTGGAATTGGGAAATAAGACGCTTCACCTAGCATAGCTGCTTCAGCTTCAATTCCACCAACACCCCAACCAAGAACGCCAATACCATTAATCATAGTCGTATGACTATCTGTACCAAACATAGAGTCAGGATATAAGAGTCCATCATTTTCAATAATGACATCACTTAAAAATTCAATATTAACCTGGTGAATAATACCTGTAGCTGGTGGAACAGCACGGTAATTTTCAAAAGACTGTTCAGCCCACTTAAGAAATTCATAGCGCTCGTTATTACGTTTAAACTCTAGATTGATATTATCTTCAAGAGCAGTATCACATCCATATGAATCAACTTGGACAGAGTGGTCGATGACCAAATCTACTGGAATCTCTGGATTAATAAATTCTGCTTTACCACCATTAGTTACTATAGCATCACGCATGGAAGCTAAATCAACAACAACAGGAACCCCTGTAAAATCTTGTAAGATAACACGACTTGGTTTAAAAGGTACTTCGGAAATTGTTGGAAAATTCGGAAATTTCATTAGATCAGAAATGTGAGATTCCTTAACATCGACGCCATCTTTTTTTCGGAGGAGACTTTCAAGTAGTATTCGAATGGTATAAGGTAGTTCTCCAACCTTAACATCATGAGATTTTGCTGCTTTTTCGAGATCATAGAAAGAGAATGTCTTACCATTTACAGTTAGATTTGAACAGTATTCTTGCATACTTGAACCTCCATTAGTTAAAAATTTTCTTTATTCTACACTGTTTTTTTTGAAAAAACAAATAGAATTGGCATTTTGATGTCACATTACATGACATTCATAGTTAGATATTTCTTTTTTACCATTTTCATAAACAAATTCTATTTAATTTAGAGAACTTAAAAAAGCCTTTGAAACACAAGATATAGGGTTGTGTTTCAATACTAAACACAAAATATTGTATTCCCTTAAGATATTTAGCTTGATTTTTCCCAATATTTTGGGTATTCTATTAGAGTTGAAAAAGTGGCTCTCTTGGCCACTTAAAATCTTTTTATAAAGGAGTATTTGCAATGGCAAAGATTACATTGTTTTCTAAAAACAACTGCATGCAGTGCAAAATGACTAAAAAATTCCTGGAAAAGGAAGGTGCTGATTTCGAAGAAATCAACATTGATGAACAGCCAGAAAAAATCGATTACGTAAAAAGTCTTGGTTTCACTGCTGCTCCAGTTATTGAAGCAGGCGATATCGTTTTTTCAGGTTTTCAACCGACTAAACTTAAAGAAATCCTTTAATTATCAAGTTTTTATATAGAAAGGAACTTGTTTGCTTAGTTTAATGTTTTAACCTTAATCTACTATTAAACTGAGCCTGGTATCTGTATTATGTCTTTAAAAAATCTTGGCGATGTTTCTTACTTCCGCCTCAACAACGAAATTAACCGTCCTGTTAACGGTCAAATTCCTTTGCATAAGGATAAAGAAGCACTTCGTGCCTTCTTCCTTGAAAACGTTAAGCCAAATTCAATGGCATTCAACAGCATCACAGATAAAATTAATTATTTGATTGAGAACGATTATATCGAGTCTGAATTCATCGGTAAATACGAACCTGCTTTCATCGAAAAGTTGTCTGCAGAAATTCATTCTCAAAAATTCCGCTTCCAATCTTTCATGGCAGCCTACAAGTTCTACCAACAATATGCCCTCAAAACAAACGATGGCGAGTCTTACCTCGAAAGTATTGAAGATCGCGTTCTTTTCAACGCCCTTTACTTTGCTGATGGTGATGAAAACCTTGCTAGTGACCTTGCTAACGAAATGATTCACCAACGTTACCAACCTGCTACTCCTTCATTTCTAAATGCTGGACGTAGCCGTCGTGGTGAACTCGTGTCATGTTTCCTTATTCAAGTAACGGATGACATGAATTCTATCGGACGTTCTATCAACTCGGCCCTCCAGCTATCACGTATTGGTGGTGGGGTAGGTATTAGCCTATCTAACCTACGTGAAGCTGGTGCTCCTATCAAAGGTTATGCTGGGGCAGCATCTGGTGTCGTACCTGTTATGAAGCTTTTCGAAGATAGCTTCTCTTACTCAAACCAACTTGGCCAACGTCAAGGTGCTGGTGTTGTTTACCTGGATGTTTTCCACCCAGATATCCTTGCCTTCCTTTCTACTAAGAAAGAGAATGCTGATGAGAAGGTGCGTGTTAAAACACTGTCACTTGGTGTTACAGTTCCAGATAAATTCTACGAGTTGGCACGTAATAATGAAGATATGTACCTCTTCAGCCCTTACTCAGTCGAAAAAGAGTATGGTAAACCATATAACTACATTGATATTACAGCTATGTATGATGAGTTGGTTGCCAATCCCAATATTACAAAAACCAAGATTAATGCACGTGAGCTAGAAACTGAAATTTCTAAACTCCAACAAGAATCAGGTTATCCATATATTGTCAATGTTGATACAGCCAATCGACACAACCCAATTGATGGTAAGATCGTCATGTCCAACCTCTGTTCTGAAATTCTCCAAGTTCAAACACCAAGTGAACTTAACGATGCACAAGAGTTTGTCAAACTCGGTACAGATATTTCATGTAACCTTGGATCAACTAATATCCTTAACATGATGACATCTCCTGACTTCGGACGTTCGATTAAGGCTATGACACGTGCACTTACCTTTGTTACAGATAGTTCAAGTATTGATGCTGTACCATCCATCAAAAATGGTAACCAACAAGCTCATACCTTTGGTTTAGGAGCTATGGGGCTTCACTCTTACCTTGCTAAACACCATATCGAGTATGGTAGCCCCGAATCTGTTGAATTCACTAATATCTACTTCATGCTTATGAACTACTGGACTTTGGTTGAATCTAACAATATTGCCCGCGAACGTCAAGAAACCTTTGTCGGTTTTGAAAAATCAAAATATGCTGATGGTTCTTACTTTGATAAATACGTTACAGGCCAATACGTTCCTAAATCTGACCGTATCAAAGAACTTTTCGATGGTCACTTCATCCCACAAGCCAAAGATTGGGAAGAACTACGTGAACTCGTTAAGAAAGATGGACTCTACCATCAAAACCGTTTGGCTGTTGCACCAAATGGCTCAATCTCTTATATTAATGACTGTTCTGCTTCTATCCATCCAATCACACAACGTATTGAAGAACGTCAAGAAAAGAAAATCGGAAAGATTTACTATCCGGCCAACGGTCTTTCAACAGACACAATTCCTTTCTACACTTCAGCCTACGACATGGACATGCGTAAAGTTATCGACGTCTATGCCGCTGCGACTGAACACGTTGATCAAGGTTTGTCATTAACCCTATTCTTGCGTAGTGAGTTACCAAAAGAAATTTACGAATGGAAAACAGAAAATAAACAAACAACTCGTGACCTTTCTATCCTTCGTAACTACGCCTTTAACAAAGGAATTAAATCAATCTACTACATCCGTACTTATACAGATGATGGGGAAGAGGTTGGTTCTAACCAATGTGAAAGCTGTGTCATTTAAGATAGTGATTTAACGATAGCAACTTCACTACTCTTATTTACAAAATGCATTAAAAGGTCGGTTCGCCGACTTTTTTAATAGATCAACTCAAAAAACTATATCATGATTTTGAATTATGATAAAATAGTAACGATATCAATAAAGAAAGAGGTTTCTAATGGAAACTTACTACAAAGCCATTAACTGGAATGAAATCGAAGATGCGATTGATAAATCTACCTGGGAAAAATTAACCGAGCAATTTTGGCTAGATACACGTATCCCACTTTCAAATGACCTTGATGACTGGCGTAAACTTTCCACTGAAGAAAAAGATTTGGTTGGAAAAGTTTTCGGTGGTTTAACATTGCTAGATACCATGCAATCTCAAACGGGTGTTGAAGCCATTCGTGCAGACGTCCGTACACCTCATGAAGAAGCTGTATTGAACAACATTCAGTTCATGGAGTCTGTTCACGCCAAATCCTACTCTTCAATCTTCTCAACTTTGAATACTAAATCTGAAATTGAAGAAATTTTCGAGTGGACTAACAGTAACAAATACCTCCAAACCAAGGCGAAAATCATTAACGATATCTATGAAAATGGAACGCCTCTTCAGAAAAAGGTTGCTTCAACATATCTTGAAACTTTCCTTTTCTATTCAGGGTTCTTCACTCCACTCTATTATCTTGGTAATAACAAGCTAGCTAACGTCGCTGAAATTATCAAGCTCATTATCCGTGACGAATCTGTTCACGGAACCTATATTGGCTATAAATTCCAACTTGGTTTCAACGAATTGCCTGAAGAAGAGCAAGAAAGTTTCCGTGAATGGATGTATGATCTCCTCTATCAATTGTATGAAAATGAAGAGCTCTACACTAAATCTCTTTATGACGGTGTTGGATGGACTGAGGAAGTTATGACTTTCCTTCGTTACAACGCCAACAAGGCTCTTATGAACCTGGGACAAGATCCACTCTTCCCAGATAGTGCGAACGATGTTAACCCAATCGTTATGAATGGTATTTCTACAGGAACATCTAACCACGACTTCTTCTCTCAAGTTGGTAATGGTTACCTTCTAGGAACTGTCGAAGCCATGCAAGACGATGATTATAACTACGGACTATAATAAAAAACTAGCTAAGCTAGTTTTTTATTGTGTTCAATACTATATTCGAAAAACAAATAGAAAAAAGAGTTCACGGTGAACTCTTTTTATTTTATTTTGCTTTTACTTCAAAACCTTCTGCTACACCTTCAGCAAAGTTTTCTTCAACAATGCTAGCACAGTGATCACAGATAGTCGCGTTGTAGCTACGTTCTTTAGTAGTTGGATCGATACGACGACAACGGTCACAGACATCACCTGTAGCACGTTCTACTGTGAATGCCACGCCTTCAAAGCTTACAGCAGATTCAGGTGCTTCTCCTTCAGCAATAGTCAATGCTGAAACAATCAAAAGTTGAGCAAGGTTAGTGTTCAAACCTTCAATAAGTTCTTTGACTTCATCATCAGGATAGATAGTCAAATGAGCTTCAAGCGATTTACCAATAACTTTTTCATTACGAGCTTCTTCCAAAGCTTTTTGAGCTTGGCCACGGAAATCCATGAAGGTATTCCATCTTTCAAGAAGTGCATCTTGACCCACAAAATCTTCTGCTTCTGGCAACTCTGACAATTGAACATAGTCTTCTGTTTCAAATTCAAGATATGACCAAATTTCTTCTGCAGTGTGAGGAAGAATTGGTGTCAATAGTTTTGTGATCTTGACAAGAATATCGTAAAAGACTGTTTGCATTTGACGACGTTCAAGTGATTCCGCACTCTCAATATAAACCACATCTTTGGCAAAATCAAGATAGAATGCAGACAACTCAACGTTAATAAAGTTAACCAAGACTTTGTAGATAGTCAAGAACTCAAAGTTTGCATAGGCATCACGAATAGTCTTAACCAATTGGTTAAATCGAATAGTCATGTACTGATCTACAGAACGCAAGTCTTCAAAGGCTACAGCATCAGTTGTTGGATTGAAGTCAGAAGTATTGGCAATCAAGAAGCGGAGTGTGTTACGAATCTTACGATAAGATTCTGATACTTGACTAAGGATATCCATAGAGATACGCACGTCATTGCTTGAGTCAACACTTGTTACCCAAAGACGCAAGATTTCCGCACCAAATTGTTTTTCAACATCGCTTGGAGCAATGGTATTTCCAAGAGATTTAGACATCTTCTCACCTTTACCATCTAATGTGAAACCTTGAGACAAGATTTGCTTGTAAGGTGCTACGCCATGGTTAGCAACAGATGTGATGAGTGATGAGTTAAACCAACCACGGTATTGGTCAGAACCTTCAAGGTAAAGGTCAGCTGGATAAGTCAGATTTGGACGATTCACCAAAACACCATTCCATGATGAACCTGAGTCAAACCAAACATCCATAATATCTGTTTCTTTCTTGAACTCGCCATTTGGAGAACCTGGATGTGTAAATCCTTCTGGCAAGAGGTCTTTGGCATCACGTTCCCACCAGATGATGGAACCATGCTCTTCAAAGAGTTTAGCTACATGCTCAATCGTTTCAGCAGTCATGATAGCTGTACCGTCTTCTGCATAGAAGATTGGAAGTGGAACACCCCAAGCACGTTGACGAGAGATAACCCAGTCACCACGGTCACGAATCATATTGTAAAGACGGACTTTACCCCATTCTGTATGGAATTTCACTTTTTCAATCTCATCCAGGATTTCTTGACGGAATTTTGAAACAGAGGCGAACCACTGTGGCACTGCACGCCAGATGATTGGTTTCTTCGTACGCCAGTCGAATGGGTATGAGTGTGAGATTTCTTCTTTGGCAAGGAGTAAATCGCCGAGTTTTTCCATAACAATTGGAGCCACTTTATCGTAGAACTGACCTTCAAAATCAGGTCCAGCATTTTCCATCATGATACCACGCTCATTAACGGTTACGGCAACTTCAAGACCATTAGCAATACCTACGTTATAGTCATCCTCACCAAAACCAGGAGCCGTATGGACGATACCTGTACCTGAATCTGTAGTAACGTGGTCACCAAGAATAACAAGCTCATCAACTTCTGTATCCCATGGGTGTTCAGTCACAATTTTATTTAATTCTTCACCACGGTATGATTGAAGTACTTCCACATCTGTCCAACCGAATTTCTCAGAAAGACTATTAAGTAATTCAGAAGCAACAACAAATTTGCGGTCTTCTCCAGCAGGTTTTACGAGAACGTATTCGATATCAGCACCAACAGTCAAACCACGTGAAGCTGTTACTGTAAATGGTGTTGTTGTCCAAACTACGATATAGGTATCTGTGTCTAGTACTCCTTTACCATCCTTAACCTTATTGGCATAGTAAAGTGAAGTTGAAACCAAATCATGGTATTCAATTTCCGCTTCGGCAAGGGCTGACTCAGATGACCATGACCAGTAAACTGGTTTTGCACCACGGTAGATATAGCCTTTATTCGCCATCTCACCAAAGACACGGATTTGGGCTGCTTCATAGTCTGGAGTTAAAGTCACATATAAATTTTCCCAGTCACCTGACATCCCCAAGCGCTTGAAATCATCACGTTGTTTATAAACTTGAGAAAGAGCGTACTCACGACAAAGGTTTAAGTACTCAACCAAGTCCATTTCTTTGCGCTTAACACCTTGCTTTGCCAAAACTTGCTCAATTGGCAGACCATGCGTATCCCAACCTGGAATATAAGGTGCGTTAAAACCTGACATAGACTTAGAACGAATGATGATATCTTTTGAGATATGATTCATGGCATGTCCAACGTGGATATTTCCGTTTGCATAAGGAGGACCATCATGCAAGACAAAATGCGGTTTCCCTTCATTTAGTTCTTGACGACGTTGATACATCTTAGCATCTTCCCACTCTTTTTGCCAGATTGGTTCTTTGTTAGGAAGTCCAGCTCGCATTGGAAAGGCTGTCTTACCTAGATTTAAGGTTTCTTTGAGTTTCATTATATCTCCTCTTTAATTTAATTTACTAAATAAAAAGAGCCTTCATCAAAAAGGACGAAAGCTCGTGGTACCACCTTAATTCAGAGCAAAAAGAATTTGCTCCCTCATATGTCCGTAAGGAGGACCATCCTTCTAACTTACTTATTTCAGTTAGAATGCTTGAAAATGATAACTATCCAAATAGGGAATGTAGGACTCACACCATCTCCCACTCGCTGTTAATATACTTGGTAAGTTGTATTTTTCTTATTCGCTAATATTCAATTTAAACGTTTGTGTTTCGTTTAGATTAATTTCACCTGTTGTCTCAGGTTGCAAATCAAAATCTTCATCTACTGGTGCTGAAGTTGGGAAATCTGCCACTTCGCTCTCGAAAGTGTCTGGAATACCAAACTCAACTGGAGTTGAAACAACTTCGTTTGTTTCATCAACTTCTGGACTAGAGAAATCTTCAACTTGCTTATTACTTTCAGCAACGCGACGTTGAAGTTCAGCCATTTCATCAGGAGTGAATTGACGAGTTGCATCAAATGAAGCTGCATCATTTGAATCAGGTACATGCTCATCCAAAACTTTTTCAACAACTTCTTTAAAGGCAGCATCTGAATTTTGAAGATAAATAGCTGTTGGTTGCAACAATTCACCCCATTCTGGAGCACTTGCTAAGCTAAGCTGACCTTCAACTGCAGCCAATAGGCGTTGGTGGAAGACACGACTTTGACGTTTAAGTTCTTCTGTTTCGATGGCAACACGTTTGGCTTCATCTGTTGCATCACGAAGAATTTCAGATGCCTTAGATTTAGCTTCTTCAACCAAATGAGTAGCATTGAAGTTAGCCTTATTAATCAAGTTAGCTGATTCGTCAGCCGCTGAAGCTTTAACTTTTTCTGCTGTTTCTTGAGCCAAAATAACTGATTGACTCAATGATTCTTTCATTTCATCAAAATAAGCCAATTTTTCTTCAAGCTCTTTTACACGAGCAGCAAGTTCACGATTGTCACGAACTAAATCTTCATAATCGTCTACAATAATATCAAGAAATTCATCAACTTCTTGCTCATTATATCCACGAAATTTAGTTGTAAACTGTTTATCTTTAATATCAAGTGCTGTAATAGCCATTACAGGCCTCCTTTATTTTTCATTACCATATTTAATGGTTTAAATTAAATAACTACTTTTTTCTCCGTCTTAACAGACTTTCAATAACGATTTTAGCTTTTCCGGACTTTGAAAATCCGTCTTGTTGAGCTAGTCGAAATCGACCATAACCTCTAACCGAAATCATATCACCAATAATAACCGCCTGATCAGCCTTCTCAACTTGTCTATAATTTAATTTTACTTTTCCTGAAGCAATAAGTTTTAAGGCGTTAGAACGAGATAAGTTTAATACCGTCGCCAACACATTATCAAGACGCATACTGGAAAGTAAGACAAAAGTTTTTGAATACTTTTCTTGATTTGAAATCCAATCGTCTTTACTTACTTCTTTTAGAGTAACCGAAACATTACCAATCTTAGTAATAGTCATTATCGCATAACTTGCTAAATGAGAAGCAATGTAAAATTGAACGCGTCCTTCTTCATCAAGAATAATATCTCCAAATACTTGACGATCAAGACCAAGCTGATTAATCAGTGCTCCCAAAACTTTTGGGTGTGTCAATTTATTGAACTGTCTCGCATATGAGATTTCTAATCGTTTAATTTCAAAGTCATCTTCTTCAAGCTCGTAATATTCGGGAGCAAGTATCACTCTTCCATACTCTTCAGATTCAAGAGTTGAACTCACAAAAAATTTTAAATTGTAATAATGAGCCAACTCTTCAATAATCTGAATTTCACGAGGATTCAAGAAATCAGTTAAGTAAGGACTGTACCTCTCATCAACTAAATGACAAAATCCCCTAACCTTCTCTAGAAAAGGCCGTTCATCTAACGAGTAATGCTGTTCAATTTTTTTAATATCTGACATCAGAGTAGAATAAATCTAAGAATTCTAAGTGAAAAGTTTAGTAGAAGTACAATTACGATTATTGAAAAATCAATACCAGCAAAAGCTAAATTCAGGCGACGAAATGGTGCGAGAATCGGTTGAACAATTTGTCTAATGATTCTTCCAAGGCTAGTATCATAAGCTCCTGGAAACCAGGATAACAAAGCATAGACTACAAGAAGAATCTCTATCACATTAACAACACGTGCCCAAATAACATAAAGTAATACAGACATCACTTAACGTCTCTTCATGTCGAAGTCGAAATTAGCTTCTTGGTTGCCGTGAGCCAAACCAATCTCTTCAATGTCAACTACGACATTAATTGGCGTAAGCAAATACATTGAAGAGCCAACTTTTTGCAAGTTGCCTGTAAGTACCTTGCTAGCACCATCAATAAAGTCAAGACAACGACGAGCTTGCGCTTCCAACATATATTGAAAATCGATTAAAACACATTCATTTTCAATCAATAGTTCTACAATTTCCTGAGCATCTTCATACTTTTTAGGATATTTAATTGCAATTGTTGTTTTAGTTGTATTCATTTGTTGTGGTCCCTGATTTGCTTGTGAACGACTCAGAGGTAAACTACGAAGGACTTGAGTTTCCTGTAAGTCTGAATTAACATGTTGGCGACGAGGAGGGACTGTTGCCTGAGAACGCTCAGGTTGACGTTGCTGACGAGGAGGTGGTGTCTGCACAGGTCTCTGTGCTTTTACTGGACGTGCTTTTACTGGACGTTCTTTAGCCTCTTCTTTAGCAGCATCTTCATAATCTGTTACTTCGTCGGTATCAAAATATGAAACAATTTTATCAATTGCGTCTTTTAATGCCATAAGGTTATTCTCCGTTCTCTTTAAAGAATGCACTGCCTATTCTGACAAAGGTTGATCCATTCTGAATAGCCATGTCATAGTCTCGACTCATCCCCATGCTTAACTGATCACAAGGAACATTCTTTAGTTTTTTCTCTTGAATTGATTGTCTAAGCTCATTTGTCTCAGAAAAAATCTTATCAAGTTCTTGAGCATCTGCATCAATTGGAGCCATGGTCATTAGTCCAACGATACAAATCTTATCAAGATTTTCAATTTGTTTTAGAACAGTATCAAGTTCTTCAGCTGAAAAACCATGTTTTGATTTCTCCCCTGAAACGTTAACTTGTAGGAAGCAATTAATAGTATGGTCGGCACGCTTTTGAATTTCCTCTGCTAATTTAACAGAATCCAAAGCATGAAAATAATCAACTAAATTAATAACATCCTTTACTTTACGACGTTGCAAGGTACCAATAAGGTGCCAAGTCAAATCATAATTTTTTAAAGCTTGATACTTATCTAAGAATTTATCAACGCGATTTTCAGCAATGTGCTTAATTCCCGTTTTAACCAATTCTTCAGCAATATCACTTGAAACATATTTGGTTACGGAAATAATATTGACTTCATCACTAGAGCGATTAGCCTTTTCACATGCTTCTTTTACCGCTTGATAAACATTATTTTTATTCTCTTCTATAGTCATTATTAACGATTTTTAAAGAATGGTGGTGTCTCCAATTCATCATCATCTTCAACATCACTTGAGAATGTAGACATAGTCAATTGACTATCTAGTTGACCAGTTTCAGGACGAGAAATATTATCACGTCTCAAATCCCAATTACCAAAAGCTGACTGCTCTTGTTGAGGAGCTGCCGCTGCAGGACGAACTCCTGGTTGTGGCATTGAAGGTGTTTCATTATAGTCAAAATTTGGTTGACGTTCAAATGAAGGTTGAGAAACTGGACGTTGCTCTTCTTGAGCAACTTGTTGAGTAGGAGCTGATGGTTGTGAAGGAGCTGTAGTCACTTTACGTGGTTGAGCTTTGATACCAGATGCTTTTTCAGCACGATCTTGGCGAACACCAGTTGCAACAACTGTTACACGGATTTCATCTTTCAATGTATCATCGATTGATGTACCAAGCCAAATGTTAACACCATTACCAGCTGCTTGGCCAACAATTTCAGAAGCTTCTTCTGCTTCCGTAAGCGTCATATCAAGACCACCAGTTACGTTAACGATAACATCTTCTGCACCATCAATAGTAGTTTCAAGAAGTGGTGAATAGATGGCTTTGCGTGCAGCTTCAACAATACGTTCTTCACCAGACCCAATACCGATACCCATAAGTGCATTACCTTTATTGGCCATAACTGTTTTCACATCGGCAAAGTCGAGGTTAATCAAACCTGGGTTAGTGATAAGGTCTGTAATACCTTGGACCCCTTGACGAAGAACATTATCTGCTTCACTAAGAGCTTCAAGAAGAGGTGTTTTCTTATCAACGATTTCAAGAAGGTTATTGTTAGAGATAATAAGAAGGGTATCAACTTGCTCACGCAACTCTTGAATCCCTTCGACAGCAAAGGCACCACGTTTGTTACCTTCAAATCCAAATGGACGTGTCACAACTGCAACTGTCAATGCACCCAAACTTTTCGCAATACGTGCAATAACTGGTGCTGCCCCTGTACCAGAGCCACCACCCATACCAGCAGTGATAAAGACCATATCAGCTCCTGTAAGTGCTTCTGTAAGTGTTTCTTCACTTTCTTCAGCTGCCTTACGACCAACTTCAGGTTGACCTCCGGCACCAAGGCCACGAGTCAATTTAGGACCCAATTGGATTACTGTTTCTGCTTTAGAAGAACTGAGTGCTTGAATATCAGTATTAGCTGCAATAAATTCAACACCAGCAAGACCTTCTTCAATCATTCGGTTGATAGCGTTTCCGCCACCTCCACCGACACCGATAACTTTAATTACCGCACCTTGAACTGATGCGCTATCAAATGAAAAACTCATTTTATTTCCTCGCTTTTACTAGATTCAATTAATCAAACATACTGCCGAAAATTCCACGAACACGATCACCAAGTTTTTGTTTTTGTTCATGATTTTCTTCTTCAACTGGCAGAGGTACCTCAATAGTGTTCTCAACAGGAATAGGATTTGGTTGAGGAGCCACTCGAGGTGCTGGAGCAGGAGTTCTATCAAAACTCAAGGAAGGAGCCTCATTGTCGATTGGTTTACGACGTAGATACTCTTCACCAGACACAGCCTGTTGCGCGATGATGTCAACTTCTGTAAGAAGACCAACATACTCAACAAGACTAATCACATTTGCAAACATTGGATTACGGATACCAACTTGGTTTGGCACGTAAAGTTTAACATTTGTTTCAAAAATCTCTTGAGCAACTTCAACCACACCTGGCATGATAGCTGTTCCACCTACAAGGACAATGCCACCAGGCAAATCAAGTAGACGTCCTCGAGTCAAGTCTTGTTTAACTCTATCAAGGATATGCTTCACACGAGCTGAGATAATCTCAGCAAGGTATTTTTCTGTAATTTCAACAGGTGAATTCTCACCTACAACCTCTACTTGGACAGTTTCTGTTTCGCTTGCTTCTTCAATATCTGCATTACCAAAATTGAACTTAAGCGCTTCAGCAATCTGCATTGAAGTCTTCAAAACTTTTGAAATATCCTTAGTGATGTACTCGCCACCTTCAGAATAAATATTGGTAAATTGAAGTTCTTGAGCACGCATGCTTGCAACAGTTGTTTGACCGCCACCCATATCAATAACAGTAGCACCAAACTCACGTTCACCTTCATTTAGAACAGCACGTGTCATTGCCAGAGGAGAGATGATAATATTCTCTACTTGAATACCAGCACGTTCAACTGTCTTACGAAGGTTGTGAAGAATTGTTGTTGGTCCTGTATAAATGAGACCTCTCATTTCAAGACGAATCCCCATCATGCCACGAGGATCACGAATTCCTTGGAAGCCATCAACAATAAACTCTTCAGGAACTAGTGAGATAACCTCACGCTCAGGTGTAATGCTCTTTGTCAAGGCTGAGCGAACAACACTTTCAACATCTTCATCTTTGATTTCTTTTGATTCACTTGTTACAGGAATCATACCTTGTGTAGGCTCAATTTGAAGAAGATTAGCTGGAAGCCCAACGTTCACTTGCTCAATAACAATCCCAGCTTTTTCTTCTGCTTGTTCAATAGCTGTTTTGATTGTTTTCGCTGCAGCGTCAATGTCAACAATGATGCCATCTTTCACACCAGAACTCTTAACATTACTTACCCCGATGACATTCATTGATCCATCAATAAACTCAGCAACAAGAACCTTAATCGAGCTAGTTCCTATATCTAATCCTGTAAAAAAGCCATCTCTAGCCATTCACTCGACCTCTCAATCTTTCCATTCAATATCTTTGTAAACTGTATAAAAACAGAATTATTCGGATACTATTGTACCATAAAAAAACGTAAAATGTCAGCATTTTACGTTTTTTATTATTCAATATTAACCTTGAGCAGGGGAAGGACGAAGAGTTGTTTCTTGACCAACAGTTGGATTTTCTTGTCCTTGAATACCCGGATTTTCAGAATTAGACTCTTCCTCAGAATGCTGTTCAGTTGATGTTGTAGTATCTTGATCTTCTTCAGAAGTTGTATTTTCTTCCTTTTTATCAGTCTTATCTTTGTCTTTCTTTTTATCCCCATCAGTTTTTGATGATTCAACCTCAGGAGTCGTTGTATAAAGTCCAACTTCCATATCAACAATACTTCCATCTGAAAGTTGGCTCTTAATTTTCTCGTAGTAAGGGAGCTTAACCGTTAATTGAGAAAGAGGAACACGAATGGAATTGCCATCATACAGCTCAATCGTTAGTAAATCTGAAGTTGCTTTAGTTGGCGTAAGATTAATAATTTGAATATTATTCTTGATTTTTGAATCAAGTTTATTTAATTCTTTTACTAAATCTTCGATTTTCTTCTCGTCATCCATCTTTAAAGTGATGAATTTATCAGGTAGATTGCTAGTTGAAACCGTTCCTCCTGTCTTACCACTTTCAAGAATAGAAACATAACCATTTGTAGTTTGACGATAAGCAACAATTGGGTATTCTTTTACTGCAATATTAAATTGATTTGGAAAACTATAAGTTACTGTAGCCTTTTTAACCCAAACATTGGTTTTTTCAACAGTTGATGCAATTTTTCCTTGGTTGAAAAAGACATGAGTGATATAGTCTGTATCAAGAATTCCACTTGCAACTTTCACATCTTCTGGTAGAGCATTTTTTGTTCCTGATACAGTGAGAACCTTTTGTTTTGACCAAGGTGAAATAAAGAAAAGTGAAAATACGATTAGGAGTGCAGCGATAAAAATAACTAGTCCCGCAAGATTTTGTTGTGCAATTGGAATATTGCTACTCGTATTCCCTTTTTTTCGTTTCTTCTTTTTGGTCTTTTTTTTCTTTCTAACCTTCTTTTTCACTGGTGGTTGGCTCTCATTTGAAGTCGCCCCTTCTGAATGAACGACCTTTCCATTCGCAAATTCTTCAGAATCTTCGGTTTCTTTTTTTCTCAAAAATTCGAGGTTTCTCTTCTGCCACTCTGTGAGAACTTGTTTTTCTTGTGATTCTTGATCCTTTTTTGCCATGAAATTCCTTTATTTTTTTGAAATACTAGTCACTAATAGGTTATAAAAATCATCAGGAGAAGTAATTTCCTCAGATTTAGCCATAGCTTCTTTGTAAGTCTCTGCATGTTCAACAAGTTGTTCAAGCTCATGATTTAAGGTTTCCCAACTTAACTCTGCTTCCTGTAATTGACGTGCGTAACCTTTTCGTTCAAAATAGGCAGCATTTTCAAGTTGGTCTCCTCGGCTAGCTTCTTTCCCTAAAGGAATAATTAAATGAAGTTTTTTCATAGCTAACAATTCAAAAATCGTATTTGAACCACCACGAGTGACAACTAAATCTGCCGTATCCATAAGAGGTTGATACAAATCTGTCACATAATCAACTCTATAAAGATGACGTTCTAAGGTATTCAATGAAGAGTCCCCAGAAATATTAATGACATTATATTTTTCAGTCAGTTGTGGAGTATTACTAATAAAATCATTAAATACCTTTGCACCAGCTGATCCACCTATGAAAAGGACAGTTTTTAACTTGTCATCAAACTGTACTTTAATCTTATCCAGAGCATCAGACTGATTGGACGTTGCCATCCCTACCTTTGTAATAGCACCTATATGTTTTGTCTTCGCCAATCCTTTAGATTGTTCAAAAGTCGTAAACATAGTAGTTGCAAATTTATAGGCGATCTTATTGGCCAAGCCCATAGAAAGATCAGACTCATGCACATATACAGGAACGCCTAATAACTTAGAAGCAATTACCGGTGGCACTGAGACAAATCCTCCTTTTGAAAAGAGTGCTTGAGGACGAATCTTGGCAATAATTGCAATTGACTGTAGAATCCCCCAACCAACTTTAAAGACATCCAACATATTTTGCCATGAGAAATAACGACGTAGTTTACCTGTAGCAATACTATGGAATGTCACATCCAAGCCAGATTTATCAATTTGCTCGTGTTCAATTCCGTGCTTATCACCAATATAGTGCACTTCCCATCCATCTTTTAGAAATTTTGGAATTAAGATAAGATTTAAAGTCACATGTCCAACAGTTCCACCACCGGTAAAAACAATTTTTTTCGCTTTTGCCATAGCCTATCCCTTCAATTGCTCAACAGTTGTGATAAATTCGTCACCACGCACTTCGAAATTCTTGTACATATCCCAGCTTGCATTTGCAGGGCTCAACAAGACAACATCTCCTGCACTGGCTTGATCAAAAGCAATACGTGTCGCATCTGCCACATCTTTGGCATCAAGATAAGTTACTCCTGCTTTATCAGCAGCACGCTTGACACGATGAGCTGATTCCCCTAAAATCACCATTTTCTTAAGACCGGTAATGTCAGGAATGAGTTCATCAAATTCATTACCACGGTCCAAACCACCAGCAATCAAAATAACTTTACTATTATCAAAACCAGAAAGTGCTTTTTGTGTCGCTAAAATATTAGTTGACTTACTATCATTATAGAATTTCACTTCATCGATAGTATCAACGAATTGGAGACGGTGCTTAACACCACCAAAACTTGCGAGGGTTTCCTTTATAGCTTGGTTTGAAATACCTGACAATTTTGCTACAGCTATAGTTGCCAAGGCATTTTCAACATTGTGACTACCAGGAACGCCAATTTCATCAGCTTGCATCACTAATTCACCTTTGAAGTAAAGAGCACCATTTTCAAGATAGGCACCATCTACTTTTTCCACTGTTGAGAATGGAACTACTTGTGCCTTAGTTTGTGTAGCTAATTCCTTAGCTAAATCTTGATTGAAGTTCAAAACAACAAAATCATCCACAGTCATTTGATTTTGAATATTCCACTTGGCAGCCACATATGCTTCAAAACTACCATGATAGTCAATATGTGTCGGCATCAAGTTAGTAATCACAGCAATATGTGGATGGAAGCTGTCAATCCCCATCAATTGGAAAGAAGACAATTCCATAACTAAGGTATCTTGATTAGTTACTGACTGTGCAACTTCTGACGCAGGGAAACCAATATTCCCAGACAAGACACCCGATTTACCACCATGATTTAGGACATCAGCAATCATAGTTGTCGTTGTTGTCTTACCATTTGACCCTGTAATACCGATAATAGGTGCTTCAGATACTAGATAGGCCAATTCCACTTCAGTCCAAACAGGAATACCTTTTTCTAGACCACGAGCTACCATTGGATTGTCATAACGAATTCCAGGATTTTTCACCATTAATTCAAAATTTTCATCCAAAAGTTCAAGAGGATGTCCGCCGCAAACAACCTTAATGCCTTCTTCAAGAAGGGCTTGAGCCGATGGATTTTCCTCAAATGGTTTACCATCATTTACTGTGACAATAGCACCCAACTTAGCCAATAGGCGAGCAGCTGCTTCACCAGATTTAGCCAAGCCAAGGACCAAAACTTTTTTATTTTCAAATTGTGTTACTGATTTCATAATTCGTCCATTCTCTCAAATTGTATCATAATCATTTTACCCTTTATCCCAAGCTATTTCAAGGAGTTACCTCTTCTTGGTAAAAGAAAAAGCCAATCTATCAGACTGACTTTTAATCTCACGCTACTTATTTATCTTCATGTTCAACTTTTTCATGATTAAGCTCCGACATGGCGAAAAAATCTTTCAAGGTGAAATAGCTCAATACAAGCATTCCAACTGTAACAAAGAACTCACCAGGTAGGCTGAAGAATTTAATGATTGATAGCACTGCCAAAAGTAGGAGCAATGCTAAGGTAGCCATGACAAAGAGAAGATTCATGGTGTTTTTTACCGACTTTGGTGCAATAAAGAAATAGAATGATGCAATCAATACAGCAACAATCAGATAAAACATCTCTTCTCCTCTCTATATATTATTCAGCTTCTGCTGCTTTTTTCTTACGTTTATTGGCTTTATCACGCTCTGCTTTATTCAAAATTTGTTTACGCAAGCGGATAGATTCAGGCGTTACTTCCATGTATTCATCATCATCCAAGAATTCAAGTGATTCTTCAAGAGTTAAGATACGTGGAGTCTTGATAACAGCCGTTTGGTCCTTAGTTGCTGAACGCACGTTTGTCATTTGTTTTGCTGTAGTGATATTGACACCAAGGTCATTTTCACGAGCATTTTCACCAACAATCATACCTTCATAAACTTCAGTACCTGGGTTAACAAAGATTGTACCACGTTCTTCAATACGCATAATTGAGTAAGTTGTCGCTTTACCTGTATCGATAGAAACGAGGGCACCACGGTGACGTCCACCAATTTCACCAGCAACAACTGGCAAGTATTGGTCGAAGGTATGGTTCATGATACCGTAACCACGTGTCATAGACAAGAATTCCGTAGAGAATCCGATAAGTCCACGAGCTGGTACAAGGAAGATAAGGCGAGTTTGACCGTTACCAACCATTTGCATATCAAGCATGTCACCTTTACGTTCTGAAAGGGCTTGGATGATAGAACCTTGGTACTCTTCTGGAGTATCAATTTGAACACGTTCAAATGGCTCACATTTCACGCCATCAATTTCTTTGATGATAACTTCTGGACGAGACACTTGAAGTTCGTATCCTTCACGACGCATTGTTTCAATAAGGATAGACAAGTGCAATTCACCACGACCTGATACAGTCCATTTATCTGGAGAATCAGTTGGATCAACACGAAGAGAAACGTCTGTTTGCAACTCTGCCAAAAGACGCTCTTCAACCTTACGTGATGTCACGTGTTTACCTTCACGGCCGGCAAATGGTGAGTTATTCGCCAAGAAAGTCATTTGAAGTGTTGGTTCGTCAATACGAAGAACTGGCAATGGTTCAACAGCATCAGTTGGTGTAATTGTTTCACCAACGAAGATGTCTTCCATACCTGAGATGGCAATCAAATCGCCAGCTTTTGCTTCTTCAATTTCACGACGTTCCAAACCAAAGAAACCGAAAAGTTTAGTAACACGGAAGTTCTTTGTTGTTCCGTCAAGTTTTGAAAGGGTAACTTGGTCACCAACTTTTACAGTTCCACGGAAGATACGTCCAATACCGATACGACCAACAAAATCATTGTAGTCAAGAAGCGACACTTGGAATTGAAGAGGCTCATCTGAGTTATCTACAGGAGCTGGGATGTGATCAATAATAGTGTCAAAGATTGGAGCCATAGTGTGCTCTTGATCAGCAGGGTTATCTGACAATGATGATGTACCGTTAATCGCTGACGCATACACAACTGGGAATTCCAACTGATCATCATCGGCACCAAGCTCGATGAAGAGTTCAAGAACCTCATCAACAACTTCTTCCGGACGTGCTGATGGTTTATCAATCTTGTTAACAACAACGATAGGTGTCAAGTTTTGCTCAAGCGCTTTTTTCAGCACAAAACGTGTTTGAGGCATTGTACCTTCGTAGGCATCGACAACAAGGACAACCCCATCAACCATTTTCATGATACGTTCAACTTCTCCACCGAAGTCCGCGTGACCTGGTGTATCCATGATGTTGATACGTGTACCGTTATAAGCAACGGCTGTATTTTTGGCAAGAATTGTAATTCCACGTTCTTTTTCAAGATCGTTTGAGTCCATTGCACGCTCATCAAGCTCTTTACGCTCATCAAGAGTGTGTGATTGTTTCAACAATTCATCAACAAGTGTTGTTTTACCGTGGTCAACGTGGGCAATGATGGCTACGTTACGGATATCTTCTCTAAGTTTAGTCATTTTTTCCTCTTTAATTTTTATTTCAACTTTTAAAGTATACCACATTTTCAACAAAATGGCAGAGCTCAGTTGATTGTAAACGTTTTTCAACAAGAAAAAGGTGCTGTCCACCTATAATTGGTCAGACACACCTTCTGTCATTAGTTATCAATTGTAAGTGCAAGACTAGCAGCTCCAATAATACCAGCATCATTTCCAAGCTCTGCTAATTTCACTTTTGTTGTACGGCGAACTTGTGGGAATGCATAACGTGTAAAGTATCCTTCAACACGGCTACGCAAGAATTCACCAGCTGCTGAAACACCACCACCGATTACAACTGAATCTGGGTTAAGAATGTTTGAAATGTTTGCTGTTGCAAGTCCGAGGTATTGAGAGACTTTATCAACAATGCTATTAGCAAACTTATCACCTTCAGCAGCAGCTACGAAGATATCTTTACTTGTCACTTGCTCACCATTATCTACAGCAGCTTTAATAGAAGAGTTTCCTTCGTATCCTTCTGCCAAATGACGTGCTAAACGTACAACACCTGTTGCTGAAGCTACAGTTTCCAAACACCCCTTGTTTCCGCATGTACATTCAAATCCTGTTTCAGGTTCAACAATAATGTGACCAATTTCACCACCAGCACCGGCAACACCATGAATTAAATTACCATCAGCGATAACACCGCCACCAACACCTGTACCCAATGTTACAAAGACAACATCTGGATTGTTAGCACCAGCACCAACCCAACGTTCCCCCAGTGCAGCCACATTAGCATCATTATCAATAGCGAATGGAATACCAAGTTCTTTTTCAATGACAGAGCCAACTTCTTGAGTTTCTGCCCAGTTCAAGTTAAAAGCACCCGTTACTGTTTTATTTTCACGGTCAACTGCACCTGGAGATCCCATACCAATTCCAATGAAGTCTTCAGCAGTAAGTCCATACATTTCCAAACGGTGTTTCAAAGATTCTACAATGTTAGGAACGATGTGGCGACCATTTTCAAGCGTATTTGTCTCAATAGCCCATTTTTCTTGCACTTCACCTTCCGAAGTCAAAATACCAAACTTAACAGTTGTTCCACCAAGGTCAATTCCTAAGAGTTTTTTAGCCATTTTCTTTCTCCATTTCAATGCGATGTTCACGTCGTAAAATCATTTCAGCAGTAAGATAGTTGTCCTTGTCCACTAAACCATTCTGGTAGAGGGCTTCTAATTCAATCTTCATCATCTCGATATCATAGAGCCTTTTACCCAAGTAAACTACTATACCAAACTGCTTCAACAACTGTTGAACGTCATATAATGTTTTCATAGAAATATTTTAGCAAAAAGCTTAAGGCATGACAAGATGAATTTGAAAACCTTTTCAGATTATCATTTAATTAGAAAAAAAGCCCAAGTCTATTTGACTTAAGCTCTTATCTATTGACAATTCGGACAAATGCCATGCAAAATCATCTGCTCACGAGTGATGCGAAATCCTGTTTGCGATTCTACCTCTTCTTTGAAAGACGGGATCGGTAAGTCTAAATCAGTAATTTGACCACATTTTTCACAAACAATGTTTAAGTGGTCATGTCCCATAAAATCATAATAGGTTGTATTATCATTATTAACCTTAATTTCAGAGACAATCCCTTCTTCAACCAACACTTTCAAGTTGTTATAGACCGTCGCTAAACTCATGCCCGGATTATCAGGGAGAAGGTCATAATATATCACATCAGCGCTAGGATGTTGATCAGACATCATCAAATAGCGGATAACAGCTTTACGAGATTCGGTCAATCGAATTCCTTTAGCTTTTAACTGATTCAGGACATCTTCATAAACGCCTAGACTACGTCGATGCTCAGACATATCGCCGCCTCCCTTCTTCTAAAAGTATTTTGTGTCTATTATACACTTTTAGAGGAACTCTTGACAATCATCTTAACTCAAAATTTGATTATTTCAAGCCTGGTGCTTGTCCAAGTTCTGCAGTCAACATCCAGATTGTCTTATCAATTTCTGATTTTGCTGCTGTAAAGATATCATTTGAAGGAGCATCTCCTTCTTCATCTGTGATATCCAAACCAACTTGGAACAAGACAGACAAGTATTTATATGTATCAACCAATAACTGAATTTGATCAGACATTGATTTATCAAATGTACCAGTAGTTTCAGTCAAACCTGAATTAGATGAAAACTCTACCAAAGTTGAGTAAGGTTCACCACCAATGGTAATCAAACGTTCACTAATAACATCAAGATGAGCATTCAAACTATCCATCAATTCATCCATTTTTGGATGAAGATAGAGGAAACCAGGACCACGCATATACCAATGAACTTGGTGAACAATTGAAGCTGCTACAGACAAATCAGCAACTGCTTGATTCAAAACTGCTTTAGTTTTTGTATTTGTTGGAGTTTCAGCTTGTTGGTTAACTGTTTCATTGATTGTTTCTTTAATTGAATCTACCATATTAATTCTCCTTATTTAGAATTACTATTATTTACACTTTTATTTTAGAATATTTCTAAATAATATGCAAGTGAAATGCTTTTTCTCATTCTTTTTCGAATAATTAGGTATGTTAAGCATTATTTATTTTTTTCTAGGAGCCTCTTTAGGCTCATTTATCGGACTAGTTTGTGATCGTTTTCCTGAGAACTCGATTATTTTTCCTAGTAGTCACTGTAGCCATTGCAAACATCAGTTGCGTTTTTCCGAGATAATTCCTATCCTCTCACAACTTTTCTTAAGATCTCGATGTCGTTCATGTCAGTCTCCTATCCCTTTTCGTTACCTCTTTATGGAACTATTTTGTGGGGTAATATGTCTTCTATATTTCTATGACTTTTTAAGTCTTAAAGTAACCTACTTTCTTTACTTCAGCCTTTGTTTATCTATTTTTGATTTGAAACAGAAATCCTATCCACTTCTGATCTGGATAGTTGGAACAGTCCCACTCCTATTCATGGGCAACTATTACCTCACATTTGCTATAGGGATAATCCTCGCTTTCCTTTCTTTTATAAAACATCTAAATATTGGGGAAGGTGATTTTCTCTACTTAGCAAGTGCCTCACTTATTTTCCCATTTTCAAAAATACTTCTAACTATCGAGCTTGCGTGCCTATTAGGGCTAGCGTACTTCCTTATACGAAGAAATCTTAAGGAATGTATCGCATTTGTCCCATTTCTTTTTCTAGGGATTGTACTTCTTACCTTTTATTCAATTGTATAGAAAAAAGCCGATAAACTCGGCTTTCTTTATTAGTTCATATTAACACGGTGCCACTCATTAATAACATAAGAGAGCATTCCTAATTGTTGGAGACCCCAACCGCTGATTTCATCTGAATTTTCAGTTGATCCACCAAGGTAACGTGTATAGATTGCAACCATATAAGGTGTATCTTCCATAACGATAGCATCAACGTTAAGTGCTTCACGGACATAACCTGGTTTTTGATAAATTGTCAGATTAGGAAGATATGTCTTATAGTACTCATTAGGGAATGACTCACCAATGTAGTGGAGAATATCTTTGTAATTATCTTGGTGTTTCCAAAGGTAATCCAAAACTTGGATGTAATAATCCGTCGTTGTCTTATTACCATGCATTTGGATAGTTTTCACTTCACCTTTTGATTTACCATATTTATCAAGCATGCCATAGAATTTTTCCATACCACCAAGGCGTTCCGCCAAAGCATAGGCTGGAGTATTCTCAGAGTAAACAAGAGAATACTCTTGCATTTCTGGAATAGTCATTGAACCACCGAAAGCAGCAACATAATTATCATGTTCGCCTTGATACTCATACTCAGTATTAGTAATATCAAAACGTTCAGTTAAAGAAAGTTTTCCTTTATTAACCTCATCCATGACAAGCATGTTTAGTGGCAATTTATAAGTTGATCCTGCAGTCATTGGCTGAGTATCATTCATAGAGAATTGCTCATTTGTCTTGGTATTTTTATATGAAAAGGCAATTTGGCTAGACTCGATACCTTGGTCAGCCATAAAAGCTTCAACCACTTGGTTCAATGTCATGTTAGCATAATCATAATACAATCCATTACCATACATGGTATCTGCATCTGCTTCCATGACTGCTTGTTTAGCTTCGGCTGATTTATTAGTTGGAGTTACCTTTTCCTCTTTTTCTTTGTCTTCTTTTTTAGTGACTTTAGAACTAGAGCCGAAGATATTTCCAAGGCTACCAGTGTGACCAGCTTGTTTCCCACGTCCTGCTAAAGCAAGCATGGCAACAAACAAAAGTATTACCAGAACACCTAGGAAGGCTAAGATAAGATATGCTTTTTTATCATCACGAGATGATTTTAATTTAGATTTCTTAGAGCGTCTACTTCTAAGTGGCAAGGTTTCAGTTTTTGTTTCTTTTTCCTTGTGCTCAACTGGTACTACTGTTTTTTCAGCTACTTTTTTGTCTGCTGATTTTTTAGAAACCTTTTTTGTATCTTTTTTCGCTTCTTTTTTGTTGGTCTTTTTAGCGCCTTTTTTGACATCTTTTTTAGTATCTTTAGTGTCTTTCTTGACGTCTTGTTGAAGGTCTTGTTTTACCGAATCTTTCTTTTTATCTTTAGTTTTTCGGCGACTTCCACTGTACTTCTTGCTTGAATGTTTTTTCTTTTTTTTCATAACAATAATAGTTTAAGCTATAATTCACTAAAAAGCAAGGAGATTTTACAATCATATTACAAAAAAATTATCCCCAACAGTGAGGATAATTTTAAACTTATTTAGCTGCTGCATAAAGCTCAGCAACTTTATTCCAGTTAATGATTTCAAAGAAAGCTTTGATGTAGTTTGGACGTACGTTACGGTAGTTTAGGTAGTAAGCATGCTCCCAAACATCAAGCGCCAAGATTGGTTTCTTACCGTCTGAGATAGGAGTGTCTTGGTTAGCAGTTGAAACAACTTCAAGTTT
Source organism: Streptococcus parasalivarius (assembly GCF_054785155.1). Classification (NCBI taxonomy): domain Bacteria; kingdom Bacillati; phylum Bacillota; class Bacilli; order Lactobacillales; family Streptococcaceae; genus Streptococcus; species Streptococcus parasalivarius. The sequence continues at coordinate 395,566 of NZ_BAABOB010000001.1, read as the reverse complement.
ACCTTCATCGTTAACAACAAGCCACGCCCAACCTGAACCAAAACGAGTTGTTGCTGCTGCTGTGAAAGCTTCTTGGAAGGCTTCAAATGATCCGAAAGCTTCGTTAATAGCAGCTACTACTTCAGCAGTTGGTTCTTGTTTTTCAGGAGACAAAAGTTCCCAGAAAAGTGCGTGGTTAAGGTGTCCACCACCATTATTAATAAGTGCTTGACGAATATCAGCTGGGATTTGTTCCACATCAGCCAAAAGTGCTTCAAGGTCTTCACCAATTTCTGGGTGTTTTTCAAGAGCAGCATTAGCATTTGCTACATAAGTTGCATGGTGTTTATCGTGGTGAAGAGTCATTGTTTCAGCATCAATGTATGGTTCCAAAGCATCATATGCGTAAGGAAGGTCTGGAAGAATAATTGCCATAGTAAAGGTCCTCTTTTCATTTTTTCTTCATTTTACCGCAAAGTGGTAGAGCTTTCAAAAATTTTGCTTACAAAATCATAGAAAACTCTAAACCTCTAGCGGTTTGATACAATTTTTAAAAGTGCTAAATCAAACAAGTAGTCTTTATCTAAAGTTCCTGTTTTTATCTGGTAATCTGTCTCTACTAAAATCTTAATCGTCATCTTTAAGAATGCTACTGATAAGGGACGGCTATCTCTCAGTGCAAAACGAACCTGAAACTGATTAACTTTACGCCCTAGATAATCTGAGAGACTTGAAACAATTTGCTGCTCACTTTTACCTTGAGCAGATAAAAGTTTAACCTGTAAATAGGTACGAAACTGTCCCAACATAACAGCAATCAACTTAATCTCATCTTCACCCTGTAGCCGTAAATCATGAACCAATTCACGAACGCTCTGAATCTGTCCTCGTATAAGAAGTTGCGTCATATCAAAAATGTTATCTTGCAAACTTTTCGGAATAGCCTCAGCAATGTCCTGTGATGAGATATTCCCTTCAGTTTTATATCCCTTTAGAAAAGCTAAGTTTTTTTGAACATCTGAAAAATCAAAATTTGACTTGATTAAAAGTTCCTCAAAAACTCCTGTATCAAAAGTAAGCCCCTCTTGATGCGCCTGCTTTTGAAAATAGGTTCTAAGTTCTGCATCTTTTAAAGGACTAGCTTCAAGCACCATGGCATCACGTTTGAGAAGTTTGACTAAACGACGCTTTCCATCTAGCTTTCCTGCAGACATTAAGACAAGACGAGTTGTTTCAACAGGAGACTCAAGATAATTTTCAAGACGCTTCAACTCTTTCTCATCCAGATATGACTTTTTAGCAGTAGTCATATCTGCGAAATGATCAAAAATGACCACCTTCTCATCTGCAAAAAAAGGCATACTTTCTAAATCGAGCTCAGCATCTTGATAATCAGTCTCAGACATATCAAAATAAGAATAGGTCAAGTCACTAGGATCAAAACCAATTTGTTTTAAAAATTTTTCTTTAGCCTGACTATACTGTCCTAAATCCTCGCCCGCCAAGACCGTTATCATGGGGAGCTTTGCTTTGGACAGCTTTTCAATCGTTTCCATAGCAATCATGGTTTTATTATAACAGAATTTTCACCATAACAAAAAGCCCACCACTAAAGTGATGAACTTTACTTGATTAACCAGAGTTACGAAGACCTGTTGCAATACCATTGATGGTAATGTGAATAAGGCTAATTTCGTCATCGGTCAAATCATTGTTACGAAGACGTTTAATCAATTCAATTTGGATGTAGTTCAAGACATTGAAGTATGGCAAACGGAAGTCCAAACTTGCTTTAAGTGACGGACTCTCATCTAGGAAGCCATCATGTTTTTCAATCGCAAGAATGACATCTTTAGTCAACTGCCACTCATCCAAAATAATATTGAAGACACTACGAACTTCTTCACTTTCTGCCAATTGTGCATAGTGGAAGGCGATATTCATATCTGATTTTGAAAGCACCATGTCTACGTTTGACAAAAGTGAACGGAAGAATGGCCATGTTTCAAACATATGTTGAAGTTTCTCGAGGTTGCCTTCTTCAGCTTGGATAAAGCGATTAAAGGCAGAACCCACACCATACCAACCTGGGAACATGATACGGTTTTGTGACCATGAGAATACCCAAGGAATCGCACGCAGACCAGAAATCTCAGTAATAGTCTTACGAGCCGCTGGACGAGAACCGATATTCAAACTTGAGACTTCTTTAATAGGGCTTGCTTCAAAGAAGTAATCATAGAAATGTTCGTTTCCAAAGACAAGATTGCGATAGATAACATTAGAATCTTGAACGATACCATCCATCATTTCACGGAAATCAATCAATTCATCTGGATCTGCAATTTGACGTGTTACCATACGGTCAAGGGCAGCTGAAACAAGCATTTCAAGATTGTAGTAGGCAGCATCCTTATTACCATATTTATTACCGATAACCTCACCTTGTTCAGTCAAACGGATACGATCTTTAATGGTACCAAACGGTTGAGACGTAATGGCATCGTATGATGGGCCACCACCACGACCAACAGTACCACCACGACCATGGAAGAAGGTAATCTTAATACCACGCTCTTCACCAATCTTAGTCAATTCGTTTTGAGCTTTGTAAAGCGTCCAACCTGAAGACAAGTAACCACCATCTTTGTTAGAGTCTGAGTAACCCAACATGATTTCTTGGTAGTTATTGCTATTCTTAATCCAACGTTTAACGATATCATAACCAAGGTATTGTTTCATGATATCATTAGAGTTTTCCAAGTCTTCGATAGTTTCAAAAAGTGGAACGATTTGGACACGCGCACGTTCTGTATCAACCAAGCCAACTTCTTTAAGAAGGATAGCCAACTCAAACATATCTGAAACGCTCTCAGTGTGAGAGATAATATGTTGTTTGATGACATCTTCACCAATATAGTCTTTCAAGAGACGAGCTGTACGGAAGATTGCCAATTCTTTTTCAAGAATTTCTGACTTAGGCACATTAGTTGATGACAAAGTACGAGGATCTTCTTGCAATTCTTTGAGAAGAACCGCAACCTTTTCAACCTCAGTCAATTCACTATAGTTATCAACAATATTAGCAGACTTAAGCAATTCTGCCACACAAGTTTCATGAACGCTTGAATCCTGACGCATATCGATTGTAGCAAGATAGAAACCAAAGACTTCTACAGCTTGGAGAAGCTCTTCAAAATCACCTGAAATTAAGACAGCATCGTCGTTTTCAAGAAGTGAATTTTTGATTGCCAAAAGATCATCATGGAAATCCTCAGCTGTTTCATAAAATTCAGTCGTTTGTTGTGAGACAGCTTGAAGACTTTGGCTGAGACGTTGTTGCACGTAATCAGCTACTACTTCACCCGTTGAAGCTGAGCCTAGACGCACATTTTCAGAAAGACGTTTAGCAACTCTTTCCTTGCTAAAGTTTCCTTCTTTAAAGAAAAGAAGTGTCTGAATCAACTTAGACTGGATGTAACTAAAAGCACGACGGTAAGGTTCATTTTCACGATAAACAGATGTATCCGGAGAATGTTTCGCCATCTCTGCTACTGTATCTGAAACCTCAGTCAAGCGTGATGAGAGGGAGAATGAACGGTAAAGATTATCAACTTTTTCGATATAGTAATTGAGGATAACTTCACTTTGTACTGTTGCAGAAAGTTTAAGAGTTTCTGCTGTTACAAATGGGTTCCCGTCACGGTCACCACCAATCCACATTCCCATAGTAATAGGTGTTGGATTGTCAAGTTTGATACCTTTTTCAACCGCTAAACGTTTGAATTCATGCGATAAGTTCGTAATCGCCTTAATCAATGAGGAGTTATAATACTCCATAACGTTAGTGATTTCGTTTTTAACCTTAAGTTTTTTCTCACGAATGATATCTGTTTGCATCATGATTTCTACATAACGACGCAAATCTGCATACCATTTATCCTTGTTGATAAGACCAGCCTTAACATCACGATGCTTACGGAGAAGTTCGTGAATGTGGTTAGTCAATTCAAGCATGGTTTTACGTTGAACCTGAGTTGGGTGGGCTGTCAATACTGGCACGACATTGACATGTTCAAGAATGTCACGTGCATTTTCACTTTCAGCGACAACATCAAAGGTTTCAGACAACTTACCTAGATAAGATTCATCAATATTGTTCTTGTGGTTGACTTCATAAGCCAAATCCACGTCTTCAGAGATATTAATCAAAAGAGGTAACAAAGAGAAATAACGTGATGCAACGACCATATCGTCATTTGTCATTTCTGAAATGGCTTGTGTAAGGGCCACATAGTCACCTTCATCATAAAGTTCAACCAAATGTTGGATAGTTGTGAGACCTTGCTCTCCAGCCATGCCTCGTGTTGCATCATCCAACAATTCTTTCAAGATACCAACTTCTTCAGAGATGATTTCCTGATTGTTACTGCTTTCCAATTTGTTAAAAGCCAAACCTTATTCTCCTTACTTTATGTAGTACCCTCTTATCATATCACTTTTAAAACAAAAGTAAACCATTTTCCTTTAAATCGTCAGTTATTTTGCAATTTTCCGACTTTTTCAAATAAATTTTCAAGGCTATTTCCGAACTTTATTAAAAAAGACTCTGAAACAGAGTTCAGAATCTTAATTATACTTTTCTTGATAGAATTTGATTTCATCGCCATCTTCAACCTTAAGCTGGTTGGCTGCTTTTTCACCAAGTTTACCATTGACATCAAACATCCAATAGATCCCCTTATCCTTGTCTTGAGAAATACCATCAATTTCGGTAATAAAACCATCATTTTCTTGAACAGGATATATTTCTTCTAAAACATCAAGGACCGTATCACCTTTTTGGATTTCTACTGATTTTTTCTTACTTTCCTTATCTGTTTTCAAAATCAAAGTCACTTGACCTTGAACCTTAGACTGATGATTATTTGTGCTGCTAGTAAGTTTAGCTGCCTCATTTTTTCCACAAGCTGCTAGAGTAACAAGTGATAAAGCAAGAAAAATATATGTCGCTAATTTTTTCATTTCAAAAACCTCCTAAAAATAGACTGGATGAATGGATAGAATAGAAGCGTCGATACAGCATGATAGGTGTCGTAAAGTAGACCAGAAATAACAAAGGTAATCCCACTTTTAAATAGGAGGCCATAGCTGTAATCCATGAGAACCCCATAGAGAAAGGACAAGAGAGTTACCAAAGCAATCTGCCAAACAAGTGACAACCTAGGTGCAATCAAACTCCAAAGAGACATCAAGACGCCGAAGGCCAGAATCTGATTAAAGACCCAAGGACCAAAACCAAAGATGAATCCTGAGATGGACATGGTTAAAGCCATAATCAATAGACCATCAACCAAACCCAAATAAAGAACAGCCACAAAAAACATAGCTGTAATAGGCTGAATATTTGGCAATCCTATAAATGCTGATCGCAATCCTACTGCCAGAGCTGACAGAATGGCTATCCGAGCCATTCGTTGAATCGTTAGTTTCATACATCTATTATGCCAGAAATAAGGAAATATGACTAGTTTTTCAAAATAAAAACTAAAGATTTCTTGAAATACAGAGTAAGATCGTACAAATTTTAGAAAATATTGTTCTTTTTCACCCCCTCACAAGTATCAAACAGTCTGATTGGTTAGACTAGTTAATATAAAATGTACTCTCATTCGCTATCCTCTGTCATCTTGATAACACTAAATAATTAAGTTAAGTTAAATTCATAAGTTAACTTGACTTAATTGTTATTTTAAAGTATATTAAACTTAAGGAGGCAGCTAATGATTCAAATTGAAAATATTAATGTGTCTTATCAACAGACATTAGCTTTGGATAATATCACCTTAAACTTGGAGGGACCTAGTATTACTGGGATTATTGGACCAAATGGTGCTGGTAAATCAACTCTAATTAAAGCATTAATTGGTATTATTCCTCACTCTGGAAAAATCCTTTTCAATAAACAACCTATCCGTCAGCAATTGAATCGTATTTCCTATGTTGCACAGAAGGCTGATATTGATTTTAACTTTCCGATTACTGTCAAAGAGTGCATCTCTTTAGGACTCTATCCCAAAACCAAGTTCTTTAAACGTCTATCTAAAAGTGATTTATCTAAAGTCACAGATGCTTTAACACTACTCGGGCTAAATGATCTGGCCCATCGCCAGATAAGCCAATTATCAGGAGGCCAATTTCAACGTGTTCTAATCGCTCGTTGTCTTCTACAAGAGGCAGATATCCTCCTATTGGATGAGCCCTTCGTTGGGATTGATTCCGTTAGTGAAGATATTATCATGGACACCTTGAGAGAACTTAGGAAACAAGGCAAGCTTATTCTCATCGTTCACCATGATTTGAGTAAGGTCCCTCATTATTTTGACCAAGTCATCCTTCTCAATCGGAAATTGATTGCTAGCGGGCCTACTAATCTTATTTTTAATGAGGATAATCTCCGTAAAACCTACGGTAACAGTTTATTTTATAAAGGAGATGCAAATGTTTTCTGAATTTATTGATGGTTTGCTAAATTTCCACTTCTTACAGAACGCGCTTATAACGGCTTTAGTTATTGGAATTGTCGGAGGGGCTGTTGGTTGTTTTATTATTCTAAGAGGCCTGTCGCTTATGGGTGATGCGATTTCACATGCGGTTTTACCTGGCGTAGCTATTTCCTTTATCTTAGGTATTAATTTTTTCATAGGAGCCATCATCTTTGGACTTTTAGCTTCTACAATGATTACCTATATCAAAAGCAATTCCATTATTAAGAGTGACACGGCAATTGGGATTACCTTTTCGAGTTTTCTAGCTCTCGGTATTATTCTCATCGGTGTTGCTAATAGTTCCACAGATCTCTTTCATATTCTCTTCGGGAATATTCTAGCTGTACAAGACATGGATATGTGGATAACGATTATCGTTTCACTTCTCGTACTAGCAACTATTACAATCTTCTTTCGCCCTCTACTCCTAACATCCTTTGATCCAATTTTGGCCAAGTCTATGGGAGTTAAGGTCACCTTCTACCACTACTTACTTATGGTTATTCTAACTTTGGTTTCTGTAACTGCCATGCAGAGTGTTGGTACTATTCTTATTGTGGCACTTTTAATTACACCGGCTGCCACTGCCTACCTTTATGCTCATAGCCTAAAAACAATGATTCTTCTCTCATCAGGATTGGGGGCTCTGGCATCTGTTCTAGGTCTTTTTATCGGCTATAGTTTTAATATTGCAGCTGGTTCGAGCATTGTATTAACGTCTGCTCTACTCTTTCTCATCAGCTTTTTCATCGCCCCAAAACAAAGTGGCATGAATAAAACTTCTAAACAATAAAAAATAGGATGAAAATAATATGAAAAAAATACTATCAACAATAGCACTATTACTTTTAGCGGTAGTTGTTTTAGCAGCGTGTACCAATAAACAAGGCAGTAGCAAGGATAAATTACGAGTTGTTACGACTAATTCCATTATTGCCGATATCACCAAAAATATTGCTGGAGATAAAATCAAACTCCACAGTATTGTCCCCGTTGGTAAGGACCCTCACGAATACGAACCTCTTCCTGATGATGTTAAGAAGACATCACAAGCTGACTTGATTTTTTATAACGGTATCAATTTAGAAACTGGTGGGAATGCTTGGTTTACTAAGTTAGTCAAGAATGCTCATAAGACAGAAAATAAAGATTATTTTGCAGTTAGTGATGGTGTTGAGGTAATTTACCTTGAAGGTCAATCAGAAAAAGGTAAGGAAGATCCCCACGCTTGGCTTAATCTGGAAAATGGGATTATCTATGCTCAAAATATTGCCAAGCAACTGATTGCTAAGGACCCTAAAAACAAGACCTACTACGAAAAGAATCTAGAAGCTTATACTGACAAACTTAGTAAACTGGACCAAGAAGCTAAAGAGACATTTAACAAGATTCCAGATGAGAAAAAACTGATTGTCACTAGTGAAGGATGCTTCAAATACTTCTCAAAAGCCTATGGCGTACCATCTGCCTACATCTGGGAAATCAATACAGAAGAAGAAGGCACACCAGACCAAATCAAAACACTCGTGGAAAAACTACGTCAAACAAAGGTACCAGCTCTCTTTGTCGAATCTAGTGTCGATGAACGCCCTATGAAAACAGTATCTAAGGATACCAATATTCCTATTTATGCAAAAATCTTTACAGATTCTATTGCTGAAAAAGGGCAAAACGGTGATAGCTACTACAACATGATGAAATATAATCTGGATAAAATCACTCAAGGCTTGAATCAGTAAAAATCTTATCTAAGATATGTTCTGTATTCTTCTGATAAATCTGTTATACTAAGATGAGACTATTTTCAAAGGAACAGACATGACACCTAATAAAGAAGACTACCTCAAATGTATCTATGAGATTGGTACTGAAGAAGGCAAAATTAGTAATAAGGAAATTGCGAACCGCATGCAGGTGTCTCCACCTGCTGTGACAGAAATGATTAAGAAATTGATTTCAGAAGACCTCATCATCAAAGATAAAGCCAAGGGCTATCTTCTAACGAAAACTGGTAAAATCAATGTCGCTGAACTCTATCGGAAACATCGCCTCATCGAAGTCTTTTTGGTGGACCACTTGCAATACACTTGCGATCAAATTCATCAAGAGGCAGAAATTTTAGAGCATACTGTCTCTAATCACTTCATCGATGCGCTTGACCGCCTACTCAATTATCCTCAAACCTGTCCACACGGTGGGCAGATTCCTAAATCAGGTCAGCTCATAGAGGAAATCTACAACCAGACTTTTACACAAGACCTTGCTCCTGGAGAATATGTCCTTCGTCGAGTTCAAGATCAAATTGATCTACTCCATTATTTGAAGACTGTCGGTCTTAAAATTGGAACACCTTTTACCTTTGAAGGCTTTGACCCTTTCACACAACTCTACCGACTTCATATTGATGGAAGGGACATCCAAATCCCAGAAGCCATTGCTGGCAATCTTTATATTGAAGCAAACTAAAAAAGCGAGGCTGATGAACACACTTAGAAGTGTCATCAGTCTCACTTTTTTTACATTTGTTTCAAGCGTTCCACCCGTTCTGAAATTGGTGGGTGAGTATAAAAGAGCTTCTGCAAACCAGATTCTTTTTTAGGGTCATTGATAAAGAGGGCTGCGCTAGCATCATCCACGTGATGTTGCATTGGCGCACTATTATCAAGTTTGAGCAGAGCATTAATCATACCTTGTGGGTTACGTGTCAATTCGACGCTAGAAGCATCGGCTAAAAATTCACGCTGGCGTGAAATAGCCAACTGAACCAAGGTAGCTGCCAAAGGCGCCAGAATAATGGCAATCAAAGAAATAATGAGAAGAATAATTTCCAAACCGCTACTTCCATTACGGTCATCATCATTTCTACGACGGCCTCCACCCCAGAACATCATATTACGAGCCATCCCAGCTAGCATGGTAATGGCAGATGCCAAGGCAACTGCTATGGTAGAGATTCGGATATCGTAGTTGCGAATATGACTCACTTCATGTCCGATAACCCCTTCAAGTTCCTCACGATTCATAACCGCAAGAAGACCTGTTGTAGCAGCTACAGCAGCATTTTTAGGGCTAGATCCCGTTGCAAAAGCATTCATTGAAGGATCATCGACAATAAAGACACGTGGCATCGGTATTTGTGCCACCATAGCCATATCCTCAACAACATGATAAAGGTTCGGAGCGGTTTGTTCGTCAACCTCTCGTGCACCATTCATAGCCATAACGACATTGGTTGATTGGAAAATCATGGTAACGGCATAGATAAAACCAATAACTAAGGCAAGAATCAGACCACCAAAGCCTGAACCTAACCAAAGATAGCCGACACCGTAGCCAACAAGGCCCAACAAGAGGAAAAAGACCAGGAGCAAAAGCCAAGTCTTTCTCTTATTTCGAGCAATTTGATCAAATAACATATTAGTTACCTAGTCCACTGAAATCAACCTTAGGCACAGCTTTTTCTTCTTCTGGTGTTTCAAGGAATTCAGCAGCCTTAAAGCTAAACATCTTAGCAATAACATTGCTTGGGAATGTTTCCAATTTCACATTGTAGTTACTTGTCACACTGTTATAAAGTTGACGTGAATAGGCAATTTTATTTTCAGTGTTCGTCAACTCTTCTTGAAGTTGGCTGAAGTTGGCACTAGCCTTAAGATCAGGGTAACTTTCAGCTACGGCAAAGATTCCAGAAACCTGACGAGTCAATTCATCACTGGCACGCATCGCTTCTGCAGGAGAAGTCGCAGCTGCTACTTGATTACGAAGTTCTGCTACTTTTTCAAGCGTTGAACCCTCATATTTTGCATATCCCTTAACAGTTTCAATCAAGTTAGGAAGGAGATCATTACGACGTTTCAATTGAACATCAATTTGACTCCATGCCTCCTTGGTTTGCATACGGCTTTTAACCAAGCCGTTATAACTTGTAATAACAAAAATCACAAGAACAACAATAATGGCAATAATAATCCAAATCATATTTAGTTTCCTTTCTTATACTTAAAAAGAGTCGGTACGACTTCTCTTACAAGTATTTTGATAGTCTCAGTATATCAAATTTTCAGATAAAAGTGGTAAAATGTGAGCCGTTTTACAAAAAAACTGGACATCTTGTCCAGCTTTTTTTATTACTCTTTAGACGTGTGTCGTTTGCCTTGGGCTAGGGCATCTGCTTCTGTCATAGTAACGACATTTGCTTTGTTGGTGTTGCTAGGCATACTATTGATGTCATACCAATAAACATCTGCTGTTCCATGACGCGCCACATAAACTGTTCTATTCTCTTCTTGTATAGGTTGCACAGGCTCTGGTTCAGAACTTGGTTGTTCAGTCACCTGTGAACTCTCAGAACTAGGCTCAGATGGTGCTTCAGTAAATTCAGTTACCGTATTTGTTGCTGTCCCATCTGCATAATTGATTTCTGCATTTGGTGATTGGTTATCCAAGATAACATGCGTAACTCCCTGACTGTCAAGAGTCTCCTTATCTCCACCAAGTTTAATTTCCAAGAGGTTTCCAGAACTATCGATACCAACATACTGAAGTTCCACTTGACGAGGCAACAACTCGTCTCCACTGTAGATAGCTGTTACCTTATAATCTAACCAATAGTTAGGGTGGAGTGCCAGCCAGTTATCCAAGCGATTCTCGTAATAAAGCATGCCTGACTGATTACCTTCGTCGGTTCCTTTATAATTTCCAGAGTTCAACCAGGCAGTCATAGGTACTAAATTTTTACCCTCGTCATTGACACCAGAAAACTGATAGCCAATCAAATGTCCTCGATTCATTAACCAAGATTTTGATTTACCATCACCATAATAAAACTTATAGTTATGCCATCCTACAGGATCATATTTTATTTTACCGGGGCGTTTATTCTTTGGCTCGTCCTTATCTTGTAACTGTATATGAGCACTGTGGGCGCGTCCTAACTGGTCCTTTTCCTCCATGACAAACTGCTTTTGACCATTAAAAGCTAATATACCATTGTTCTCATCCGCTTGAGCTACTTGAGAGCTTACAGTCAACGATTGTTTGCTAGTATCTACTGAAAATCCGAAACCTAAAGTAAATACTAGAACAAGAAGGGCAAATAAACGAATCCTACTATTTCTTTTTTCTTTCATTATCTTCACTCCTTAATTTTTTATCACTTTAATTATACAGGACTATATCAAAGTGGATGATTAAAAATAAAGAATAATGATATTAGCCATCTTAGAACTTGCTTAAAAAACAAGAAACATCCATTTTCTTGGATGCTTCTTACCTATTATTTACCTGCTTTTTTACCTTGTTTTGTAAGATAAATTGTAGATATACTTAGTGCCGCAGCAACTCCGACAAGAAGGAAGACCGTTGTAGTATTAGACTTACCTTTTTCTTTTGAAGTACTAGCTTGACTTTCAGAACCCTTAGCAACCTGGTTTGCCTCAGTTGTTTTATCAATACGGGCGACATTCTTAGGTGTCTCATCCTTCTTGCTTTCCGCCCATTCTGACAAATCATTGCTAATCTCTTTGGCTACACCTTCAGAACTTGTAAGTGATGCCGCTTCTGAGGCTAATGTTTCAGATGCCATAACCGCCATGACTTTACTTGCAATCACATCCACAGATTTCTCATTCAACAGAGAATTAAAGCGAATAGCTTCTGAGGCGAGCTGACTGCTTGTTATAGGAGTTTTTAGGTCATTGTTATAAGCGACCTGACTATTTGGCGAGATGCTGACAACTTCAGATGTACTTGCTGTTGTTGGTGCTTCGGAAACTTTGACGTCAACCTGACTTGTTGAACCTTTTTCAATAACTTCTGAAGAAACCTCGCTTATCGGATCCTTTTGTGTACTTTCTGAAGTTGGAGATTTCTCTGGGCTGTCAGAAGTAATTACTACGTCAACCTGACTGGTAGATGAAGCTACTGGTATTTCCTCACTCTTTGGTGACTCAGAGGCTGGAGCAGTCGAGCTGGCTTCACTCTTTGGTGACTCAGAAACTGAAGTCTCAGAGACCACTTCACTGTTTGATACTTCGGAAACTGGAGCAGTTGAACGTGCTTCACTCTTTGCTGTTTCTGATGCTGAAGTTTCGAATACTACTTCACTATTGGATGCTTCGGAGACTGGAGTACTTGAATCTGCTTCACTCTTTGGTATTTCTGATGCTGAAGTCTCAGATACTGGATTATCGACTGGCTTTGGCTCAGACTTTGTTGGAGAAACTGTTGAAACAGCTCCAACAATCGTCGCCTTATTGTCAATCGTATTATTTGATATACGGATTTCTCCATTACCATTGTCACCCATCTCAAAGTTTTTGGTAATCACCGGCTCAGCCAAGGTATTCAATAGCTTATTATCGTAGATATCAACATTCTTGATTGTTCCACGAACTTGTTGGAAATCAATGGCACCACGATGGAGGTTATAGAGGTCATTAGTTGTCCCTGAACGTAGAATGGTATTGTCATGAATCTTAATTCCAGAATCATTGAGGTCAAAATTGTGGCCTGCAAAGACTGTGTTTACACGGATACCTGCTCCAGCAAAGACGTCCTTGATGAGGTTTCCTGAGATTTCATGACCCTTACCACCAAAAATACCGATACCAGCCGCACGCCATCCTGATTCAATGGTGTTGTTGAAGAATTTATTATTTTCCTCGGCTGCGGCATTTGTCCCATCTGAAATACTTGACCAGATAGCCAAACCATCATCACCATTCCCACGGATGTTAGAGTTTTTAACCGTTGAATTCTTGGTTCCTTGAGCAAAGTTAATACCATCAGCCAAGTTATTACGGATACGAGCGTTTTCAACAACAAGACCGTCCGTATACTTCATATTTCCCGTCTGGTCGTAGTCTCCAATCCACATACCAACTTCAAAATGCTGAACCCAGATATCGTGAATTTTAGAATCCTTACCAAGTGTTCCCGAAATAGCCTTGTACTGTGCATCCTCATTGTAACGAGAAGTCAAGTTGGAATCCATATAGAGATTGCTCAACTCAATACCATTACTGTTATGACCAAAGACAATACCACCACCATAGCGTTTGTCACTTGTGAAGTGTAGTTGCGTATGCCAAACACCGGCACCTGAAATTTTTAGATTATCCGCTTCGATATTAACTTGTTTGTCAAAATTGAAACGTCCTTCTGGAATATAGACAGATTTTCCGCTGGCTTTAGCTTCTTCAACAGCCGTAAGTAGGGCAGCTGTGTCGTCACTATCATCATTAGCAGATGCGCCCTTATCCACGATACTGATACTATTTTCACTTTGGGCAACTGGCGCTGGAGCCTGTTCTAGCTCAATAAAATCAATACCATAAGGGACATTGTCATCTTTCTTCTTAACGAGGGAAATTTTATCACCAGATTTTAATTGGATATCCTTGAGGAGGAGACGTGTCTCATCAAAACGAAAACGTGCACTTGAACCATCAAAAGCTTGATCATACTCATGGTCACCTTTAAGGTACTGCCATGCTGAATGAGATGACAAATCAAGATTACCAACGCTTGATCCATTAACCTGGACATCCAACTGACCTGACGCACCATCAGGTATTGTATAACGCACATTCAAAGCATTGGCTGGCTCAGTAACATTGAAAGTCACTGCCGCATCTTTTTTAGGAAGCTCGACAAAAGTTTGATTAGTCGCTTCCACAGCCGTAGATTCCATATCCGTTGACTGTTGGATTGTAGCGCCATTTTCAACAGTCGCATTTTCTGCCTCGTGAGTCCTATAAGGCATCTTTGCACCGTAACCATCAGTGCTATACTCCTTGCCTTGACCTTGGTCCTCAGTCGCATTGGTTAAAACGTTTGCTGAGGTTTCTTGAGTTTGTGGATTGCTTGCCTCAACCAATTGATCAATGGTAGGAGTCTGTTCAGCTACTTGAACAGTTGTTACCTGAGGTTGAACTGGAGCAATATTGGCAGGTTGCAACGCTTGCACTGGCTCTGCTGACGCTGGCTCTGAAGTTGCCAATTGGGCAGTTGAGGCTGTTTGAGGTGTCTGTACCTGATTTGAGGCATCAGTCAACTCACTAATCGATTGTGCCTCATCAGCCTGAGCTGCTTGCCCATTGGCAAGAGCCATGAACCCAATCAAGGCTGATGCTGCCCCAATGGAATATTTACGGATACTGTACTTTGGTTTCGTTTTTCTTTCTTTAAACAAGTCTATTCTCCTGATACTTTTTTTCACAATCTCTCTATCTTAGGACCAAGCCGTCCTTTGAAAGAAAATAAAGATTCCCTAATATTAAAAATCGCTAATGATTCTGTTGTTTTTCTTATTAAAAACAAACCAAAGTAAATTATAAAGGATGAGAAAACAAAATAAAAGGCTAGGTTATCCAGTTTAACAAGGCCTTAACAAAAATGTCATATTAGAAAGTTCAGTCACTCACCTCTAAATTATAGTCTAAAAATGTCGCACAAAAAGGTAATTTCTTTCACGTGTAAGAAAGACAAACATCTAATTTCCCTCCAATCCTTATTTAGCAAGATCTATCGGCTAAAACAATCAAATTGTTTTAAATCTGTTTTCTCAGATTTCTGTCAAACGTTTGACAGTCTTTTTTAATTTTATCTTTCAAAGTATTATTTTCCGAATGTTTTAGTATTACAAATGTTAAATACCCAAAAATAAAAAAAGAGACAAAAACTGCCTCTGACTTTTCAAAAAATGATTAAATCAACTGATTTTAAGATAACAATGCCTCTAGTTCCTCAAGCGATAGACCAGTCACATCTGATACTACCTCTAGTGAAAGGCCTTTTGACAGCATCTTGCGAATCAGTTCTAATTGTCCCTCATGACGGCCTCGTTCTAACCCTTGCTCCAAGCCTTCTTCACGTGCTTCATCGATAGCTGTTTCCATAGTCATGTCATAATTTTCTTGAATACGTATGCGTTCATCAATCATCGCCTTTTCCTCCTATCGGTTGGCTCTTACGATAACAATGCCTCTAATTCTTCAAGCGATAGACCAGTCACATCTGATACTACCTCTAGTGACAGACCTTTTAACAGCATCTTACGAATCAGTTCTAGTTGTCCCTCATGGCGACCTCGCTCCAAGCCTTGTTCTAGTCCCTGCTCTAACCCTTTCTCTATGCCTTCTTCACGTGCTTCATCAATTGCTGTTTCCATGGTCATGTCATAATTTTCTTGAATACGTATGCGTTCATCAATCATCGCCTTTTCCTCCTGTGTCCAGCTGGATGAATCCAGTAATGAATCGGCATGCGTGACCGCTTGACTAGGTTCCTTAGAAAATGGGAGATTCCCAAAAAACTCTAGCCACTGCCGCCCTTCATCCGTAATATGTTTACCTTTATTATACTTATCCAACTCTAAAAAGGCAATCTGAAGAAGGTTTTGCCGTTTCCCATCCTTATAGAAAGAATACAAAGGCTTGCCCGTCCGACTATTGGCCATCCAATAAGTATTAATCGGGGACTCCTCATCTGGCAACAAGGTCTTCTCCAAGATAGCTATGCCATAGACTGGCTCCATCTGCTCGTACATCTTATGCGTCTGTCCTTGTTGACGTAATTGTTGCACATTTTCCACCAGCTGGTTAGCCAAATAATAATGAAAACGATTGAGAAAATAATGCTGCTTACGCACCTGAATCTCAATAATGACCTCAGTTCCATCATTCAACTTAGCCCGAACATCCACCGAGGTTGAAAAGAGCTCATCCTCGTCAAAGTCCTTTTTATGAAGCTGTGTCCCCTCCAAAATCTGGGCATCCACAACATCCAAATTCAAAATATCTCGAATGAAAGCCACCGTCACCTCAGGCAGGCTAAAAATCTTCTTAGCCATGATATCCAAGGTCGGTGAGACATGCTTGTGTCTTTTTTCCATTTACCTTTCCTTAAGAAAAAATAGAGGGTTGGCCCCTCTACTTCTATTATTCGGAAAAAGCTTTAGAATATGTAGGTTATCTTATTTTATCGCATTTTTTAATGCTTGTTGGAGTTCTTCATCTACGGCATAGACGTATAAACCGTTTACTCCACGTGTCAGCAAAACATTTAACTCATTTCGTAATAATGTTTCTCCATAGTTTATCATTTCACCTGATTCAAGTTTTCTGTTTTGAACAGCACTTTTATTTTTACTCTCAGAAATATCAAATACGATTTTGCCGTTTCTATATTTAACAGATGGACCAATGATGACTCCCACATAATTTAGGTCAAATCCCTGAACGGTAAACGTTGATCCTACTTCATGAATCGTTTGAGACTGTTCTATCCAAGATAAATGCTTCGAGTCTTTTTCTTTTGCAAGTTGTCTGTTCCACGGACAAGACCAGTCTCCGATACGGACACACCAATACTCCGAATCTGTTGGCTTCGATTGGCTACTATATTCCCAATCGTAGGTTGCTGTCAAGCGTGAAATTCCTAAGTTCTGATCGTCATCCTTTTTTATGATAGCTTTTTGAAGCTCTTCAGGAGAGTCAAAAACTCTAATATCATAATCATTATCAATTGGAACCTCATTCACAACTCCAACATCAATCAGATTTCTTATCCACTCAACTGTTTCCTTTGTCGCATGGATACGCATTTGATTGTGTAGTGTAATGAGATTTCCTTTTAGATTTGCCTCGTGTTCTAATTTCAAGAAAGAATCATCTGTCCATATTTGGGATTTGTTCATGATCTGATTTTCATCATAAACAAGTACGACTACTTTTGATTTCGCAAGTAAATCATTTAAATGATTCCCTCCTAGATAAGCTTGATTTTTTGCAGTCAATAATAAATGGCCTTCATCAACCACTACAATTCCAGCATCGCTATTTTCTTTTTTCAGAGCATTCAAAAATTGAGTTGGTTTCATCACAACATTAATATTTGATCCACTCTTCCATTCTAATTTTTTCTCAATTTCTTGGTAAACACTGAGTTGGTCATCATGATTCACAACTAGATTGATATCATTATTTTCACGAATCATCTGAATATCTTCAGAATTCAACAAATCATCAACGAGAGAACTCATCAAAACTGTTTTTCCTGCACCAGCATCACCCTTTACTAAAATTAAAACTCCTGTTTCATTTCTACTGATAACAGAGATGATTTTTAGCAAAATTTCATTTTTGGCCTTTACTTGTTCATCCGTTAACTTGTGAAATGGAGAGGATTTAAATATCGCTGAATTTCGAATAAAACTTTCTGCTGGGAATAAATAATGGTTTTTCCGATTTAGGGTTCTCCATATCTTTGAGAAAATTTCGTCTAATTCTTCAGAAGTATAATATTGATTTTGAGGATTTCCTCTTCTATTCTGAACCCTTTCAACTTGGTCAACACTTGATAGGTAGAGCATTAACCTATTCTCAATATCCAAGGTCAAAGATTTATTGAAATGGTTATGCCCAATGACAAACATTTTTGATGTTTTAGATTGTTCAAATTGTCGCCAGTCTTCTCTATCCTTCTTTATATCATCTGACAAATGCTGATTTGTTCTTCGAATAATATCTGTTGTTTCTCCAACATATACGCTGTATTTGTTTTTAGTTTCATCATTTACGATATATACAGTTGGATAATCAAAAATAAGCTTAGAATGTTTTGGTGCGATAGTTTCTTTTAATTGATCAAATGTTCGACTGGAATAGTCGATTTCTAATACTACGGGTGATTGAATTTTACTCATTTTTTCTCCAAGTCCGTATACTTTTTATTATTTCCTTTGCTTAATTCCACAGGATATTTTTTTGCATTTATTTCAATTTTTTCTTTTATAATTTCTTCTACATCCAGATTCAAGTTATCTGCCATCATAAAAGAATAAATAAATACATCAGCAAGTTCTTCTTTAATTTCTTCAAGTGAGCTCTCTACAACTTCTTCTGAATTTTTCCATTGGAACAACTCAAGAAGTTCACTTGCTTCTAGTGATATGGAAATAGCTAAATCCTTTTCATTATGAAATTTTCGCCAATCTCTATCATCTCTAAATTGATTGATTTTATTCATTAATTCCTTCATTCTGCCACCTCAACACTGTCGTAATCCCTTACATTATAGCATTTTCACAGGTCCTTTCATAGTTTTGGGAAAATTCAAACAAAAAACACAGCTTGATGCCATGTTTTTATCATCTATTTACTCTCCCCTATGAATGGTAAACCCTGTGGCTTGTTGGTTTGCCATAATGGTCATGTCTGAAATCTGAACGCGTCGTGGTTGCTTTGTGACATAGAGGACAGCATCCGCAATATCTTGGGCTTGGAGGGCTTCCAAACCTTGATAAACCTTGGCTGCCTTGTCCTTGTCACCGTGAAAGCGAACTTGAGAAAAATCCGTCTCAACGATACCGGGCTGAATGGTTGTCACCTTGATATCTGTGGCAATGGTATCAATACGCAAGCCGTCACTGAAAGTTTTCACTGCGGCTTTTGTAGCTGAATACACAGCTGCACCTGCATAGGCATAGATGCCCGCCGTAGAGCCCATATTGATGATATGGCCCTCATTGGCAGCTACCATGCTTGGCAAAATCTGACGTGTCACCATCATCAAGCCCTTGACATTGGTGTCGAGCATGGTCAGCATGTCCCACTCCTCATAGTCCTGATAGGCTGTTAGACCTAGTGCCAGTCCTGCATTATTGACTAAAACATGGACTTGCCCCACACTTTTGAGAATGGCTTGGCAAACATCCTTGACCATGTCCATATCGGTAACATCCAGTGCAAAGGTCCAAACTTTTTGATTGGGATAGGTTGCTTGGAGCTCTTCTTTCAAGGCTTGAAGACGCTCCACACGGCGACCTGTTAGGATGAGATTTTCTCCCTCTTTAGCAAAGGCACGCGCCGTTGCTTCGCCAATTCCTGATGTTGCTCCTGTAATAAGTACGTTTTTAGGCATGATATCCTCCACTCCTATAGTCCAGCTGCCCCTAATCGTTATTTGTCAATTCACCCAACTTCTTGATAAAATCAGGAAGTTCAAGCTTGGGCAGGCTAGATTTCTTGTCCCCTGACTTCCAAAATATCGAGAGTAATTGGTTGAAACCATCTTGAAGAACCTTTTTTTGTTGGTCAGTAAGGTTGCCAAATTCTTGCAACAGTTGACCTAGCTTAGGGAGAGTTTTGATACTAATATCGTCTAGACTCTCAATTCCAGAATCAAGAATGGTATCAAAGAATAAATCACAGACTGGCTTAAGTTGTTGATTTGGCAAAGTCTCAATCCATTCTTGGAAGGTCTCTTTCAAGCGTTGACTCAACTCTGTTGACTGGTCCTCATAAACAAAATCATTTGCCACTAAATCAACCTCCCAAGTCAAGGCGTTATGTTGAGCAAATCCAATGCCTTCTGCTGCGACTAGCTGGGCAGGCCTATCCCAGTATAGCATAACTCCCACAACGGAATCTTGAGGTCTGATAACAGTCATCTTGGCTTTCAACCCTTGGTAAGAAGGCTTCTCTAAGAGGGGCTTCATCAATCCCGGAGAATCCAGAAGCAAGAGCTCTGCTATTTGCTCGCGTAGAGCAGTTGAGCCTTGGACAGCCGCATAGAGGGCAAGATTACCACCCTTGGAATGTCCAGAAACAGCAATATGGCCACTGAGTTTTGGCAAGTGCTCAGACAGAAAGGCAATAGCTGAGCGATGGGCTGGAATTTCCCTACTGTAGGTCAGCTGAAAATCCTCCTTCCAGCCAATAACACTATCATCTGTCCCACGAAAAACAATCTGCTGATAGTCCAGTTCCGGCAGGCTAAAAATCATGGCTGCAAACTGCTTTTCGACTTCCTTGTCCAAGACACTACAGTAGTCACTTAGATTAAGTCCAGCGAAACGCTTCGACCTGACCATGGCTTCAGCCAAATCTACCCGTTCCTTAGTCACCATGAAGGTATACTCAGGATTTAGCTCTTTACCCTCGGCATAGTCATGTAAATTGATGGTTTTCTGTAAATCACTTGCTGTGAGGCATTTTTCATAAGTCAGGTAGCCAATTTCATTGATGCAAACCTTATCCAAGAGATTAAGTGGCTCTTGGTCAAAAGGCATATCCTTAACCTTTTCAAGATAATCGATTAGATTGGACATAGTAATCTCCTTGAAGTCTTTCTTACTTTGATTTTACTAGAATTTTCAAAAAATTGTTAGTGAAAAATGTGATATGATAAGAGAGATTATTTATTAGGAAAAGGAAGCTTATGACTATTTCACGATTTTACCGTATTTTACTAGCTCTTTGTGGACTGGTAGGAGTCTCTATCCAAATCCATGACGATGGTTGGGGCATGTTGCTCTACTACACCGTTTTGTCCAATATCCTCGTCTTTT
Organism: Streptococcus parasalivarius; assembly: GCF_054785155.1. Taxonomy (NCBI): domain Bacteria; kingdom Bacillati; phylum Bacillota; class Bacilli; order Lactobacillales; family Streptococcaceae; genus Streptococcus; species Streptococcus parasalivarius. The sequence continues at coordinate 374,686 of NZ_BAABOB010000001.1, read as the reverse complement.
CTAGTTTGATTTTCTTTATCATCTATGACTTCAAAAAAGGGAATGCGACGACTAACACAAAACTCTTGCGTTACAAGGGTGGCGTAACCATGGCCATCCTCATCACTGGAGTCATCTATCACATCCTCTTGGCTCCTATTACAGAACCTGAAAAATTCTGGACCCTCCGCAATTTCTTGGTTCACTATATTGTCCCTTGGGGATTGGTGCTTGATACCCTCATTTTCGATGCTAAGAAAGCCTACCGTCTCCGTGAGCCAATTTACTGGTCAGTGGTCCCTCTGTCTTATTTTGCCTTTGCCCTTCTAAATGGCTTGGTTCTAAAACTCCCAATCCCAGGTGCCAAAGATAGCCCCTTCGCCTACTTCTTTATCAATGTCAATAAATTTGGTTGGAACAAGGTCTTGGTAAATGTCCTAGTCATCAGTGCCGGGTATATCGCTGTCGGCTATCTCTTGTACCTCTTGAAAAAATTTATCGGTCGTAAACCAGCATAAAACACAAACTGAGCTCCCAAACGGAACTTAGTTTTTTCTATTTCAACAAGCCTAATTTCTCAAAAGCCTTATAGAGGCCATCAGCTTCAACATCGTCTGTTACAAAGTCTGCCATAGCCAAGATTTCCGGCCCACCATTTCCCATGGCAACCCCAACCTCACAGTATTCCAACAAAGGGATATCAATCTTGGCATCGCCAAAAGCAATGGTCTCCGAACGCTCACCCCCCAAATGTTCCAAAAGAACATCGATGGCATGGGCCTTGTTAATATCCTTAACACCTAGATCACCAAATAAGGCTGTTTCACCTCGACCTCCCCAAGTATGGGCTTCAAGCTGTGGAAAAGCTTCTTTTGAATCTAGATGGTCCTGATAGGATTCTAAAACGAAACTGACCTTGTTTAGGTCATCACGGTAGAGCTCCCCACCATACTGAAGGCCATGAAGAAAATCTTCTGGCTCCTTACCAGCGACAGACTCTTCTGACTGCCCCTTTTGAATAGCGTAAGTCTTAAGTGTCTCACGTGCTCGCTCCCGAAAATCCGGACTGGCAAAGAGACCATTATTGCTCTCAAGATAAAAAGCTAGATGACGTTGGGTCAACCAATCCACAATCTTAGCAGCGTCTTCCTTGGAAATCAGCTCATGCATGAGGACTTGCCCATGATGCTCTACATAAGAGCCATTACCACCAATCATCCCATCCAAGCCAATTTCCCATAATTCTGGTTGCATTTCTGCCTTGCTACGACCAGTACAAACATAGACCAGATGGCCCTTTTTACGGGCCTGACGAATAGCCTTTACTGCTGATTCTGGAATGCGATTATGATAATCCACCAAGGTCCCATCAACATCTAGAAAAATAAGTTTTGACATGTTTTCACCTCGAGTCTTCTTTTACTTTATTATACCCTGATAATGCGACAAGAGATACTACTATCCTTGGACAAACTGATACTATCCTACGATAGTATTGTCTCCAATCCAATGCATTGCCATTTTGCATGAAAGAAGCTATGATGAAAGTATGAATGATTTAAAAACACTACTGAATCACCTGCCCTATAAATTAGCAGCCTATGATGCACAAGGAAACTTTCTCTATGACAATGGTGGCGCTGACGGTAGTTTCTTCCCCCGTGAGTCTGAAAATCTGCCTGATTGGATCATGTCTGAAGTGCTAGCCTCTCCTACCAAAGAAAGAAGTTATCAGATTCCAACAGACAGTTTTGATCAAGTCCTCATCCAAACCTACCAAGCTGCTATAGACAAAGATGGAAATGTCTTGGGATTTTGGGAGACCATCTATGATTTGAAGCAGCCTCTCAAAACCTATCTAGATAACTCTGCTCAAGCTCTTGTAGCCTGGTCGGATGCCACTAGTGGCGCTAGTTTCAAGGAGGAAACTGACTTTTAAGCTAAATTTCTTGCTTTAATAAATGAAAAATTCACTTAATTCAAGACTAGCTCAAAACACCCTTATTCATAAAATGTGCCTAAGTCAGCACTACAAAGGCTTTTTGGAAATCAGTCACTTTAATATCTCTCACAGAATTTATAAACACTCTATTTTGCATTTTTGCACTATTTAAGGTAAAATGGGAGTAATGAGAAAAAGAATAAAACCGATCGTTGTTTACGTGGTTCTAGCTCTTTTAGGATTAGCATTAGTTATTGCAAATATTCACAATACGTCCAAACAGCAGGCGCATCTCCAAAACGTGAAATCTGCTCTTCCTTATGCTACTACACCAAAAACAACAACCAGTAGTACATCTAGCAGTTCCGACGAGGAGCTGATACTCAATCCCATTATTGACCTTTCGGGGTGGCAACTACCTCAGGATATCGATTACGATGTCTTGTCAAATCATATTTCTGGTGCTATTATCCGCGTCTTCGGTGGATCACAGATTAGTAAGGATAGCAATGCCGCTAGTTCGAATGGGGTCGACAAATCTTTTAAAACACATATCAAAGAACTCAAAAAACGTGACGTTCCAGTTGCCGTCTATTCCTACGCTCAAGGTACTTCTGTTAAAGAGATGAAGGAAGAAGCTCGTATTTTCTACAAAAATGCTTCTCCATACAAACCTACTTATTACTGGATCGACGTTGAAGAAGAAACCATGTCCAACATGGAGCAAGGTGTCCAAGCCTTTCTCGCTGAGCTCAAACGTCTAGGAGCTGAAAACGTTGGTCTCTATATTGGTGCTTATTTCATGCTTGAGCAAGAAGTTTCAACTAAAAACTTTGATGCTGTTTGGATTCCAGCCTACGGTACCGATTCTGGTTATTATGAGGCTCTACCAAATACCGAAATCGACTATGACCTTCACCAGTATACGTCACAAGGAAGCCTGCCTGGTTTCGATAATATCCTAGATCTTAACCAAATCAATCCTGAGAAAAACAAACGTAAAACCTTTGAAAAACTCTTTGGTAAGATTAAGCAAAAACCAACTAAAAATAAGAAGACTACTTCGACAAGTTCATCTAGTAGTCAGTAAAAACCAGTGCCTAAGGCACTGGTTTTCTTCTTGTCAAATTGGCTTAGGCGTACTCGGATGAATGTGTTATAATGGATGGTAGAAAAGTATAACTTTAAAAGGAGATATGACAATGGCTAAGAAAGGCAAAGTCAAGAAGACCTTGGTTGACCAAATTCTTGATAAAGCTAATATTGACCATGATAGCTTATCCTTCAATGGTTTAGAAGGGGAGCTTCCAGAAGATGTGGCGCGTGAGAGCATTTATAAAACCCTCGCCCTTAAGGGAGATAAGACAGGACCAGTCATCGGCATCGTCCCTATCACCGAACACCTGTCTGAAAAGAAATTAGCTAAAATTTCAGGGAACAAGAAAGTTCAAATGATTCCACAAAAGGATCTCCAAAAAACAACTGGCTATGTTCACGGAGCTAACAACCCAGTGGGAATTCGCCAAAAGCATAATTTCCCTATTTATATCGATCAGTCTGCCCAAGAAGCTGGCTTCCTTATTGTCTCAGCGGGGGAAATTGGGCGTTCTATCCGTATCAATAGTCAAAATCTTGCTGATTTTGTTAATGCTGAATTTGCTGATATTAAGGAGTAATCATGAAACTGTATTTTGTACGTCACGGTAAAACCGAGTGGAACTTGGAAGGCCGACTTCAAGGCGCCAAGGGAGACTCGCCTTTGCTTAAAGAATCTATCGAACAAGTACGTGAGTTAGGTCACTATCTCAGTGACACACATTTTGACTTGATCTTCTCAAGTGACCTACCACGTGCTAAAAAAACCACTGAACTCATCATGGAGTCTCAAAAACCTAAAGCTAAAGTTACCTACACTAAAGCTCTGCGTGAATGGCAACTTGGTAAACTCGAAGGGCAAAAAATTGCACTCGTTCAGGCCATCTATCCAAAAGAAATGGATGCTTTCCGTCATAACCTAGCCAACTTCCGTGCCAATGACTTCCAAGCTGAGTCTGTCTACCAGACAACTAAACGTGTGGCCGAATTTGTTAAAACACTTAAAGATAGTGATGCTAAAAATGTCCTCATCGTCGGACACGGAGCTAACTTAACGGCTTCTATCCGTACACTCCTTGGTTTTGAACCTGGTCTTCTTCGTAAGGCCGGCGGTCTTGACAATGCTTCTGTCACTATTCTCGAAACCAATGATTTCGAGCACTTCACTCTTAAATGTTGGAATGATACGTCCTATATAGATGAACAAAACAAGATCAGCTAAATCAGCGACTGACTTCATAAGACAAGCGATCCTGAACAAGGGTCGCTTTTTAGCAGTCAAAAAGCCCTTAAATCTATTATTTTAAGAGCTTCACTTCCATTATTTCCACTTCGGTTCATCTGGCAAACGATTTAATTCGACACCAAAGTCTCGGGCCAAGTCCTCTAGTTCATTTTCAAAATCGTCTAGTTCCTGTGAGACAAGATCATACTGTCCTTCAGACAATAAACGCTTAAAACGGAGACCACGACTCAAGATAAATTCCACGTCTATTTTGGCAGTTCTATGGACATGTTCCCAATAGTTGTTAGCAAACCCTCTTTGCTTTTCCTCAGCATTAAGGTGGTCCACTAATGCATAATAGGAATCCCAAGCAACGCCCTTCATCTGCTCTGCATCTCTAATACCTTCGAAGAGATCGTTACGTTTGGCTTCGAGTGCTTCTACCTCTTTTCTCAAAGCATCACGTTCAGCACTCAGTGCTTCAATATCATGTTTTAAATTGTTGATTTCTACCATTTTCAAACTCCTTATCTCACGTTCTAGACAATAAAACGGCCATACGAGGCCGCTCTATTATCTTCCATATTTCATACGAAGGATTTTTTCCTGGTTCGCATTCAAACGAAGAAGGATAACCACTTTATCAATACTCATATTGCTCTCAAGAAGACGTTCAGCCGCCATCATAAGACCATTATTGATACCTAGTTGAAGGACTGGATTTTCATTATCATTGATATCAAAGATATATTTATTATTTGGAAGATCGAAAAGGACTTTTACCGCTCCAAAGAGTTGCTCAAAATTGTCGATTTCCAAGTCGAAGACTGGCTTAGTACCTGGTTTGAGGCTACGTCCACGGTGGTTAAACCACATAGAATGCCAGCCACCATTGAAGGCACCCATGACATCATTGTCATAAGAATCTCCAACGTAGAGCGTCGTCGATGGATTCATATCAAATTGCTCAGCTGCGAGGTTGAAGATTTCCTTCTCAGGCTTTTGGAAACCTGTCGCCTGACTGACGATGACACGCTTAGGGTCCACATAATCATAAAGTCCCAACTTCTTGACCTTCTTAAGTTGGTGCTCTGTAGGTCCATTGGTAATAATACCCATAGGAACATTTTTTTCCTTGAGGAAATCAAGGGTCATGCGCATCTCATCAAGCATGGTGATATTCTCCAACTCATGCTCGTAAACCTCTTGGAAATGCTTACCCGTTTCTTCATCAATTTCACGGTAGCCAAACTCCAAAAGGGTCTCTTTACAGCGCCAAAAACGGAAATACTCAGTTGTCCACTCACCGGCCATTACACGTGGAAAACCAACATCAGAATAGTGTCGGAAACGAATGTAGGCTTGATTCAGGTGGCTCATATCAAAGTCAGGGAAACATTTTTCCATGGCAATACGGTAAGGTGCCTGTTGGTCATAAATAGTATCGTCAACGTCAAAAACAATAGAAGTAATCATCTGTCCGTTCTTTCTTATATCATTCTCTTGTCAGAGACTTAAATAAATTAGGAAACTAACAACTAAACTACTACATGAGTCAGCTCTTAATTTAATCTTCAGTCTTGCAAAAGTAAGCTTTTAGTCAACTGTCTAGGGCAATCTTACTCGTCTGTTTTTTAACTAAGATGCAATTGCCCAAACAGTCTTATTATACCGTTTTTACCCTTTCTTTTCAATTTCCGACCCCACTTAAGGAAAGATTATTCGTGTTTTGAAGATAGAAAAAGGTTTGGAACAATTTGTCCCAAACCTAATGCATCTTGTCATATTTAGACGCTTATTTAATTTCTTTAAAGGTCATTTTTTGTTTGACTTCACCCTGACCACCTTTGGCAATCTGGTAAAAGAAATCTTTTGATGTGAAGTGGTCGCCATAAGCAAAGACCTTGTTGTACTGCCATTGTGACAATTGATCGTCCTCTTTTTTACCAAGAGTCAATGTTGTTTTTGTCACACTGTATTCCCACTTAGCTGTTTGGTCATTATAGGCCTTGTCAAAATCAGTCTGACTCTTAGCAGCATTAACCACTGTCGTACGATCTTGACTCACAAGCGCCTTGTTCCCACCTTCTTGGAAGGCTACATACATGACACGATTATTGACCTCACCGTTTAGAGTACTTGAGTATTGGTAAACCTTACCAGGTACAACACTATCTAAATGGTGTGTTCCCCAGTAATAGAAAGCACCAAATCCAGCTCCCGTAACCAAGAGACAAGCAAGAACAACACTAATAATGATATTTCTCTTTGACATGTCTTGCCCCTCTCTATTCGTCACCAGTTAGGTCAGAGAAAGTTGCCTCTGAGTCTGTTTCAGTGTGGCTTGAAGAACTTGATGATGAGCGTTCAAGGCTTGATGAGCTTGAACTCATGCGTGTTTCTGTTTGAGAATCATCACTTGATGACGCCTTAGATTCTGATGATTTTTCAGTGCTTGATGATGAACTTTCTTTTTCCTTGTAAACATCAACGTTGAAGGCCCACTTATCACCCTTGTAAGTTACCTTAATTTGCGCATATTTTGCCTTGATAAGCTCTGACATTTTACCACCATTGTTAAGGGTGTCGTAAATCTTTTGAGCGAGAGCTTTGGCATTGGCTTCAGTTTTGGCACCATCTTTAGGACCATTAGCAATATCTTCATCTTTAGCAGTTTCACCTTGACGGTAAAGAGCTGTACTTTCAGTGTCCTTCTTATCGCTAGCATTTACACCAGTCTTATCATCTGCATGTGAGAAGAATTTCCATGCAGGACTACCTGAGCGATTTTGTCGATAAACTTGTTCGAATTCGCTTTGAACCTTGTCTTGGAAAGCATCCTCAGTCAATTCTTTTTCTTTAGAAGCATCTGTGCTTGCTTTACTTTCACTACTGCTTGCTATTGAGCTTGATGCAGAAGCGTCAGAAGAACTTGTTGAACTTGATGAAGCGTCTTTAGATTCTGATGATGACGAAGATGAGTCCTTGCTATCTTTAGACTCTTTAGTATCTTTGTCTTTATCGTTATTATTGTTAGTCGTATTATTTGAGAATGAAACGCTATTGTCAGAATTATCTGGAGCGTAGATCACTGTATTCTTAGAATGGTCATCAGAGACAAAAGTGCTATTATTGATAATCACTCGGTTGTTATCACCGTAGTAGTTGTTGATAACAATCTTAGAATGTGCACAACGGTAACCATTACCAGTGACATGATAACCTGCTGGTACATCACCATCACGTTTCAAGATGAGGACATCACCTGCAAAGATAAGATCAATATTCTGAATATTGTTATCGTAGGCTAATTTTTCAATAGAAATTCCAGTCGCTTGAGAGATTCCCCACAAGGTATCTCCCCATTGAATCACGTACTGTTGGCCATCTAACTGCTGTGGATTGATATTCTGAGTTGTCAAATTATTTGTAATTTGTTCAGGTGTGCTGGCAATCCAGTTTGTAATATCAGCAGCGTGAGCACTCGTTTGATTTTGATAAAAGCTATCTGCTAACACAGATACCGTAGGCATCCCAATAGGTGCTAGTAAAGCGCCAAGCATCACGGCTTTACTAACATAATTTTTCTTTTTCATCGTATTTCCTCCTTATATCATACGAAACTTACTTTGCTATTGTACACCCTTTTTATTATATTTGTCAATAAATTCTATAACTTTCTAATCAAAGGTTAATGCTAGTTAACGATTTGTCCTAAAAATAGACAAATCCTAGCTTTATTTATCTGACATTTAATCATTTGTCCTATCTTTAGAAGGTGATTTATGATACAATAATTACGACTATTTTATGGAGGACTAACATGTCAAATCAACACATGGAAGAATTGAACGATCAACAGATTGTCCGTCGTGAAAAAATGGCGGCCTTGGCTGAACAAGGAATCGATCCTTTTGGTAAGCGATTCGAACGCACAGCTACATCTGGTCAATTAAAAGAAAAATACGCTGACAAAACAAAAGAAGAATTGCACGAAATCAACGAAACTGCTACTATCGCAGGTCGTTTGATGACTAAACGTGGTAAAGGTAAAGTTGGCTTCGCCCACATCCAAGACCGCGATGGTCAAATCCAAATCTACGTACGTAAAGATGCTGTCGGTGAAGAAAACTACGAAATCTTCAAGAAAGCTGACCTTGGTGACTTCCTCGGTGTCGAAGGTGAAGTTATGCGCACAGATATGGGAGAACTTTCTATTAAGGCTACTCATATCACGCACTTGTCTAAAGCCCTTCGTCCATTACCTGAAAAATTCCACGGACTTTCAGACATTGAAACGATTTACCGTAAACGTTACCTCGATTTGATTTCTAATCGTGAAAGCTTTGATCGCTTTGTCACACGTTCAAAAATCATTTCTGAAATCCGTCGCTATCTCGATGCTCAAGGTTTCCTTGAAGTAGAAACACCTGTTCTTCACAATGAAGCTGGTGGTGCTGCTGCTAAACCATTTATCACCCACCACAACGCTCAAGATATTGACATGGTGCTTCGTATCGCAACTGAGCTTCACCTCAAACGCCTCATCGTTGGTGGTATGGAACGTGTTTACGAAATCGGACGTATCTTCCGTAACGAAGGTATGGATGCCACTCACAACCCTGAGTTCACATCTATCGAAGTTTACCAAGCTTACGCTGACTTTCACGATATCATGAACTTGACTGAAGGTATCATCCAACACGCTGCTAAAGCCGTTAAAGGTGATGGACCTATCAACTACCAAGGAACTGAAATCAAGATCAACGAACCATTCAAACGCATCCACATGGTTGATGCAATCAAGGAAATCACTGGCGTTGACTTCTGGCAAGACATGACTTTGGATGAAGCCAAAGCAATCGCTGCTGAAAAGAATGTTCCAGTTGAAAAACACTACACTGAAGTTGGTCACATCATCAACGCCTTCTTCGAAGAATTCGTTGAAGAAACATTGATTCAACCAACCTTCGTTTACGGTCACCCAGTTGCTGTGTCTCCATTGGCTAAGAAAAACCCAGAAGATCCACGCTTCACTGACCGTTTCGAGCTCTTCATCATGACAAAAGAGTACGGAAATGCCTTCACCGAATTGAACGACCCAATCGATCAATTGTCACGTTTCGAAGCACAAGCTGCTGCTAAAGAACTCGGTGACGACGAAGCAACAGGCATCGACTACGACTACGTTGAAGCTCTCGAATACGGTATGCCACCAACAGGTGGACTCGGAATCGGTATCGACCGTCTCTGCATGCTCCTCACTGATACAACAACCATCCGTGATGTCTTGTTGTTCCCAACGATGAAATAAAAAGTGATATCCCATTAATCAAATAATGGGATATTTTTATATGAGGTATAAACGTGTTCAAAAAACTGAAGTCCCTATTTAAGAAAAAATCAATTGTGGGTGAACAGCCTGATACAACAATTAAAGAAAATCAACTAGACTTTCCCATAGACCGATCAGATTATTTTTTCGATCATGCACTTGTATTTTATTGTGAAGAAAATAATATCCCTTCAGAAAAACTAAGCCAATCAGACATGCTAGAGATTAGTAAAAGAGCTGCTTTTCATCTCAGTATCTTCGTCGCCTGGCTAGCAAAACATGATTTTCTGAATCCCCAAAGTGATGGGTTTAACCTTGAGGATGTACAAAAACTCAAGAATGAAACGATTACGGGTACAGACTATCTCTTTAAACATCTTGATGAAAAACTCTATTCAACTGATATCAGTAACACACTCCTTCCCTTCATCTCTGATTTTTATGAAGATTACATGGATTTCTGTTATACAGTCTTGGTTGATGATGTTGCTAGAACTGAATTTGACTGGAAAATCTATCACTTGGTTGAAGATGATATTGACGAGATGTTTACCAGTTACAAAGAACAATTAGTATAAATAGAAAAAAATTCTCTCGTAATTACCGTGAAACCTTCTTCTATATTTTGCTCTTGGAGACCTTACTCAAGTGTCCAAAACTCCCATCACCACTAGCATAGTGGTTAGTAAGCAAATAAGCTGGTTGATTCATCTGGATTGTGATAATAAAACCTACCAAAGTTACTACTATAATTGCAATTAGCACCAAACCATCACCTTCATGTTACTTTCCTAACATAGGGAAGTTGTTTAACTCAAAACTATCAAAAAGTTCTCCCTCTTGATAAACTCTGAGGGAGAACTTTCTGCTATTTAACGTAAGTGTGCAATGGATATGTAGGAAATTCAACTTCACGCGCTTTTTCAGATGTCACATAGCCAGCAGGTGCGTCTAACACTGTAGGGATTCGGTTGACAATGGTCGCACAGGTATGTGCTACTGTATCTGGTTTTGACACTGAAAAGACAAGATTAGGCTCACCAGTAATTTCCCAGTCACACATATCCCCATCATCTTCACGATATACCTTACCGATACACTCCACTTCAAACACAACTCCTTGATGAGTATGAATCGTTGTCACTGCCGACATACCTGTCACGTCACCAGCCTTAATAGTTCGACCAAGAGTTTCAGAATAGACATCCTCATCTAGAACATAAGGAACACTCTTTTGAGAAATATCCTTAATGGTCCAATTCATTTTTGAACAAATAGCTTCAGCGGAATTCCACATATAAGATGGGAAACTTTCAGCACTTGCAATTTCAGCATCAAATCGTTCTAAATCATAACCAGCACCATGAGCTTCTGCAAGGGCAAGTCCGTAGTCTTCTACATTATAGCTAACCTTACCTTTGATCTTATCGATTCTGTTGAGGCCTGCCATGGCAAGACAAGGCATATTAATCCAGTAAATATCTTGCATACCAGATCCCATGATTGTCACGCCATATTTTTTCGCTAATTTATCTAAGCGATTGGTCTCAGATGGTGAGGTTGTCCAAGGATAAATGGCTTCTTCACAAGTTGTTATAACATTGACCCCATGCTTAATAGCTGTTTCGAAGAAATCATACATTTCTGGCATATAGGAAAGAATTGTCACGATAGCGATATCAGCATCACAATTGCTAAAGACTTCCTCCGCATTGTTTGAAATTAGGACACCAGTTTTATAACCGAGTCCTGCAAAATCACCTACATCTTGACCAACAATGTTTGGATTATTATCAATCGCTCCAACGATTTCAATACCATGATCTAACATGTATTTAAAAAGAACTTGAGACATTTTTCCACAACCAAATTGTACTGCACGAATTTTAGTATTTTTCATAGATTTCGCCTTCTTTCTATAAAGGTTGTTATTTATTTCACAATTATATTATAATGTCTCTAGTAACTAGAGAGTCAATAGAAAGTTTGGTGGAAAATGAAAGACATTTTACGGATTGGAGAGTTCTCCAAATTAAATAATATTCCTATTCGTACGCTAAGATTCTATGACCAGATTGGTCTCTTGAAACCATATCAAGTCGACCCTGAAACCAACTATAGAGGCTATCATATCGAGCAATCATCCCTAGTGGATGCCATCCAGTATTTGCGTCAACTTGACTTCTCTTTGGAAGAGATTAAGGAAATCCTGTCTGATATCGAAAATTCACACCTTCACAAACTGATTATCGACAAGTATCAACAACTCATTGAAGAAGAAAAACGTATCAAAAAACAACTTCGAGAAATTGAAATCTATCAATCTGGAGCCTTACTTTACCAGACGAAATCACACTCTCAACACTTGGAAATCCAAACATTTCCTGAACGTTCTCTTTATCGCTTTCAGATTGATTCAAACATCTATCAGATGTCAACTGAGGAATACGAACTCCATTTACGGTGTTTTAAGCAAGAAATCATGCAATACAATCCTTTTTTCAATCATTTTAGTCGAGTAGGTTCAATTATGCCAAAAGAGAATTTCATCAGTCAAAACTTTGATTCTAAAGAGTTTACACTATTTGATGATGAACCCATCTATCACTCTCATTTAACCAAAAGCATACTCCCAAAAGGTAACTACGCTATACGATACTGTAAATCATTCGAAGAAGAAATCAAGCTCTTGCCTCAATTCCTCTTAGATATTCGTGAACAAGGGTATCAAATTATTGGAGACTATCTGTGTGAGGTCATCCATGAGCAGCCAAGCCTAGAAGAACAAAAAAGAGATATGTTTATTCGGATGCAAGTTAGAATTGGAATAAACAGTTAAAAGTTTCTACCTAAACCATTTTCATAACTAGTATTTGCTATAATAGGTTTATCCTGCAACTTAGAAAGGGATTATACAATGCCAGAGGGAATTAATTTATTTCAGGACACTTTGATAAAATCACTTAAGTTTGGTTTTGTTGATAACATTAAATATCAAGAGGGTGGGTATTCTCCTCAAATTCTTGTGAATAATAGTGATGAAAGGCGTTATGTCTTGACTGATCTACAAGAAGAATTGAGTAAGTGTACTGCTTTCTATTTTTCAGTCGCTTTTGTCACTAAAAACGGAATTGCCATGATTAAGTCTCAATTATCAGACCTAATGGACAAGCAAGTGCCAGGAAAAATCTTGATTTCCCCTTATCTAGATTTCAACGACCCTGATGCAATGCGTGAGCTACTAAAACTCAAAAACGTTGAAGTCCGTTTAACACCTGAAAAAATGCAGATGCACGCCAAATTCTATCTTTTCGAACATACTGGTAAACAGGTACTGATTTCAGGTAGTTCAAACCTCACACATACAGCTCTAAAAATTAATTATGAGTGGAATATCAAACTGACCTCTACTCATAACGGGGAGTTTATTCAAAATACCAAATCAGAATTTGACCGTATTTGGGAACAATCAGAGCTACTAACACACGAAATAATAGAGACCTATGCTAAAAAGAGAAAGAAAGTCATTAGTCTCACAAAGATTAATGATGAAGAAAAGCTTCCTTATTCAGCTGAAAAAATTGTTCCTAATAAAATGCAAGAAGCCGCACTAGAAGGACTCAGAAATATTCGGGAACAGGGAAAAGACAGGGCACTCGTTATCAGTGCCACAGGTACTGGTAAGACATTTTTATCTGCCTTTGACGTTAAACAATATAATCCTGAACGCATGTTATTCATCGTCCATCGTGAACAGATTCTCAAAAAATCTTTAATAGATTTTCAAAAAGTTCTGGGCTTTAATCCATCTGAAGGACATATTTATCACTCAGGTGATGATTTAACTGGAAAAAAATATATCTTCGTGACTATCCAAACATTATCACGCGAGGATAACTTAAAAGCTTTTTCAAAAGACTTCTTCGACTATATTCTCATTGACGAAGTGCATAAGGCTGGAGCTGATTCATACAAAAAAGTTATGGGCCATTTTACACCGAATTTTTATCTAGGTATGACAGCAACTCCTGAACGTACTGATGGCCAAAATATTTACGAGATTTTTGACTATAATATTGCCTATGAGATTCGCTTACAAGATGCATTAGAGAATGACATGCTCTGTCCTTTCGTTTATTTTGGTGTTAAAGACATTGAGATTGATGGTCAACTTATTGACGAAAAATCAAATATCTCAAACCTTACATCAGATGAGCGTGTCAAACATATTCTAAATAAAATTGATTTCTATGGTGTTTGTAATAATCAAGTTCGTGGACTTATTTTTTGCTCATCAAAAGCAGAAGCCAGAGAATTATCAAAAAAACTTAATCAACATGGAAAACGTACCATCGCATTGACTGGTGATGACGATATCAACTATCGTGAAAAGGTTGTTAAGCAATTAGAAGATGGGAAGCTTGAATATATCTTGACCGTTGATATTTTTAATGAAGGGATAGACATACCATCCGTAAACCAGGTAGTTATGTTGCGTAACACGCAATCAAGTATCATTTTTGTTCAGCAGCTTGGTCGTGGACTTCGTAAACATAAAAGTAAGGAGTACGTTACTATCATTGATTTTATTGGTAATTACAAAAATAACTATCTGATTCCAATTGCATTATTCGGTGATAAATCTATGAATAAAGATAATTACCGTCGTGAACTACGAGAACCAAATATCTTGAGTGGTTTAACAACCGTGAACTTTGAGGAAGTTGCTAAAGAACAAATCTTCAAATCGATTACAAACACGGTTCTATCTAACATGAAAATTCTCAAAGATGCTTTTACTGATCTTGAAAATAAACTTGGTAGAACGCCTATGCTAATCGATCATTTAACCTTTGATAATATTGATCCGATAGTATTTTTCAACAATAATAGCTTCAAAAACTACTCAGATGTTATTAACAAATTTTCAAACAAGTCAATAGAACTCACTGACACTGAGAGTAACTGGTTGAGTTTTATCACATTTGAACTTCTTCCTGGTAAACGAAAACATGAGCTTCTTCTACTTCAGGAACTCATCAAAAATGGTAATGTCTCGAAAGATAAATTTATTGAGATTCTGGAAACTGAACAATTATCTACTAGAGGCCCAATCATCTCCTCTGTTGAAAATGTATTAAGTCTTCAATTTCTTAAATCTCAAGAGGTAAAAAAATTCGGTACAGAACCTCTGGTCACTCTAGAAAATAATGTTTATAAACTCAATCTTGAGGTTCTTGAGAGTTACAAGAACTCTGACTTCAGCTTGCTTTTCAATGATGTTATTGACGCGGGGCTCTATAAAACGAGAGATTTTCCTGAAATATTTACAATCGGTCAAAAATATTCTCGTCGTGATGTCTGTAAACTTCTTAACTGGTCTAAGGATGAACCTCCACTTAATATAGGTGGCTATAAAATAGACAAGAGTACTAACACTTGTCCAATCTTCATCACCTATCATAAGGATGATGAAATCAGTGATACGATCAAATACGAAGATGAGTTGTTAAACGAAACTACTCTTAAGTGGTTTTCTAAAAACAAGCGCACGCTTGAGTCTCCAGATGTAAAAACAATTATCAATTCACCTGAAAATGGATTAGACCTAAAATTATTTATCATTAAAGATGATGCTGAGGGTGGCGATTTCTACTATTTAGGTGACTTGACCATCGTGCCATCTACCGTTGAAGAATTAGTACGTCCACTTGAAAGCGGAAATGAAAGTATTGTTACTATGAACTTCAAACTAGATAATCCTATTCCTGACACCCTTTATCGTTACATAACTAATAAATAAGAGCACCACGCATGTGATGCTCTTATTTTGATAACAATTCTACAGCTGGTCGGTCTACAGGCGCCCAATTCAAAGTTTTCAAGCGATTAGGCTCTAGCCAAGCTGAATCCTGATGTTCCAACAAATCTAGATTTCCAGAAACGAGTCTGGCATGAAAGGTTTTCATAACAACTGTTCCAAAATCATAATCATAGGAAGCTTCATTAACGAAGGAAATAATCTCAATCTGAGAATTTAATTCTTCATGAATCTCTCGTATCAAAGCTTCTTCAGGTGATTCTCCTTCTTCCAACTTACCACCAGGAAATTCCCAGTATCCTCCTAAACTTTTTCCTTCTGGTCGTTGGGCACAGAAGATTTTTCCATCCTTTTCGATGGCTGCAGCCACAACATTTATGATTTTTTTTGACATGTAACATTCCTCCAGATAGTATTCTATCAAAAAGCAATCACGACAAGCAAACTTTAATTTATAATTTAAAAACGCTTCCCTCAATCGAGAGAAGCATTTTCTTATTTCCAAAATTTTACCTTTGATGCTGCGACCCAAGCTGACAAACAAGCAAGGGCTACTACTGCATAGATAGCGTATTGTTTCGCAAGATAAATCCATGCTTTATTTTCTTCATGCCAGCGAGACTTCCAGAGGCCGATGTAATCTCCGGTCATTCCAGGATTTTTAAGGCCCTCCATGTAATTGACAGGTAGGTTATCAGGCTGATTTATCTGCACGTTAATGATAAAGATAAGCAAAGCAACCACGATGACAACTACGAGTGCCAGGGTAATCTTTTTCTTAGCTGTTAGCTGAAATGTTTTCAATTATTTTTTCTTCCTCATCTATGAAATCATCTTCTCTTATAGTTTAGTATAAAAAGTCAATTCTGAAAAGTCCTCTATGATATCAATGTAGGATAAGTCAATACCTTTCAAAACCTTGCACATCTTCCTCATAGTGTTATAATAAAATTGTCTGTCTGTCTAGAAATAATACACTTTTAGGCAGATATGACTTAGAAAGAGGTGTTTATGACATCTTCAAAGAAGGTTTCCCTTTCTGAGGTAAACCAATCCATAGATACACCAAATAATAATCGATTTTGGCAAAATCTTAAGGCTTTCTTGGGACCTGGGGCTCTTGTGGCCGTGGGTTACATGGATCCAGGGAACTGGATTACCAGTGTCGTCGGTGGGGCGACCTACAAGTATAGTCTGCTTTTTGTCATCTTAATTTCATCTTTAATCGCTATGCAGTTGCAACAAATGGCTGGGAAATTAGGGATTGTGACCCAAATGGACCTAGCTCAAGCGACTGCCTATCACTCGCCCAAATGGTTGCGATACACGCTTTGGGTGATTCTGGAGCTGGCCTTAATGGCGACGGATTTGGCTGAGGTGCTTGGTTCTGCCATTGCTCTTAACCTGCTCTTTGGTATTCCAATTATGGTTGCCATTCTGGTGACAATCCTAGACGTCTTCCTGCTACTGCTCATCATGAAGCTAGGATTCAAAAAAATCGAGGCTATTGTTTCAACCTTGATTTTGACCATCTTGGTTATCTTTGTCTATCTGGTAGCCTTGTCTGAGCCTAGTATTACGGGAATCCTAGAAGGTTATCTCCCTACACCAACTCTCTTTGAGCCTCATGCTGCTGGGCATACCAACCAGTTGACCTTGGCACTTGGGATTGTGGGTGCGACCGTTATGCCACATAACCTATACTTGCACTCATCCTTGTCACAGACTCGTAAGGTTGACTATTCTGATGGCAAAGACGTGACTAAGGCTGTCCGTTTCATGACCTGGGATTCTAACATCCAGTTGACTTTGGCTTTTGTGGTTAACTCCCTCCTCTTGATTTTGGGGGCAGCTCTCTTCTTTGGTCATGCTTCTGATATTTCAGCTTTCTCACAGATGTACAATGCTCTTCAGGACTCTAAGATTGCTGGTGCGGTAGCTAGTTCGACACTTTCAACACTCTTTGCCTTGGCGCTCTTGGCTAGTGGTCAAAACTCTACCATTACTGGTACTCTGACTGGCCAAATTGTCATGGAAGGCTTTCTCCACATGAGGTTACCGCAGTGGGTAATTCGTTTATTCACACGTCTCTTCGCCTTGCTACCTGTTATCGTTGTAGCTATTCTCTACGGTGATCAAGAAAAGACTCTGGATCAACTGCTGGTTTATTCACAGGTTTTCCTTTCACTTGCCTTGCCATTCTCTATCTTCCCTTTGATTTACTATACTTCTAAGAAATCACTCATGGGAAAACACGTCAATGCCAAGTGGAATACTTTCCTTGGTTATGCCATCGCTATTGTCCTAACCATTCTCAATCTCAAACTTATCATTGATACGTTTTAAACAAAATAAGGCCAGCGCCATGCTGACCTTGTTTTAGTTTTTGAAGGCGTCAACGAGAACTTGGAATTCTTCATTGCTAAGGGTAATCCCCTTACCCATCTTGGTATGGTCTGGACTCCATGTACGGATGTCATACTTAGCCGGTGCGCCATTAAAGCTCACACGATTGAGTTCCTTAGTCCAGCCCTTGTCATTCTCAGACAAGACCAAGAGTTTTTCTTCAATTTCAAATGAAAATTCTGCCATTTGCTTACCTCCACTAGCTTTATTCGTTTTTTTCTGTGAAAATTGTGTGTTTTAGAAAGAAGTTATCCACAAAATTTCACCTTTCATGCTATAATTATTTTATCAAGAAACGAGGGAAATGACCATGATAAACTTTTTAGAAGCAGTAAAGCATCAGCTTCATCAGTTTGTGGAAACAGGTCATAGCAAACCTGTCCACCTAATGCATAATCAGCTTATTAACGATATCTATCATGCTATTGATCATAACCAAATGGTCATGCTGACATTTAATCAGAAGACCTATAAGGGCTACATCAACCATTATGACAGAGAGCGACAAGCCATCTTTATCGAGCAAGATAAGATTATCAGCATGATTGAACTAAAAGAAATCAAACGTCTAAAAATCATATCACAACGAGGTTAAGTTTATCAGTTAACCTCGTTTTATTATGAGGTTGACTATTTCAGAAGTACTTGTTATAATAAGTTAACTATTAATTTACGAAAGGTTAACTAAAAAATGACGCAAAATCGTACACTGTCACTCATACTTCCCGCCTTCGGTGCTGCTATCATTGCCGCACTAGCTCAAATTGTTATTCCTATCGGTGCAGTTCCCATTACTCTCCAGACCTTCGCTGTCGGACTTGTTGCTGCCATCCTTAAGCCAAGAGAGGCAACTCTTGCCGCTACCCTCTACCTTATCCTAGGTGCCATTGGTCTACCGGTTTTTGCAGGTGGAGGCGGGGGGCTCCAAGCCTTCTTTGGTCCCTCAGCTGGCTATTTGTTGGCTTATCCATTTTTCGCCTTTGTCACTTCAAAACTAACGCATACTGAGACTCCAATTTGGAAAATCTTTGTGGCTTTTGTTTTGGGAGATGCACTTGTCTTTGTCGGTGGTATCCTTAGCCTACACTTTCTTGGAAAGATGGGGTGGTCTGCAGCCGTAGCTGTCGGTTTGACACCCTTCATCATCCCAGACCTTTTAAAAGGTCTGATTGTCGCTTTGGTGACTAAGCCAATTTTAAAAGCACTAAAAAATCATAGCTACTTTAACTAAAGAAAAAAGATTGAAGACTTTGTTCGTGGGAACAGAATCTTCAATCTTTTTATTTTTCAAAATAAATATCATAATGCTTTGAACAAGCTGGGTTGAAAGCACTGTGACAATTAGGACAAGCTACTGCCTCTTGATACTCCTCAATAGTCATCTCATGCTGACAAACGCCACAGATAAGGACCTTGTCCTGCTTGAGCTGACGAGGATAAGCTCGAAAGCTATGTTCCTCCAAGCTATCATGACACTGATAACAGGCATAATATTTCAGACACTCGAAGCATTTTAGGGCAACAATATCTAGCTCTGTGTGATAATGCTTGCACCTGCTCTCATTATCTACCAAGAGACCATATATTTTTCTCGTCATTAGGCACGAACAGTCTTACTTGACCCGTCTTTTTGGTAGAGGTTAATCAAACCTTCTTTGGTTGAACGAATCATGTCACCAGGTTTAACTTCTTGTGGCACGGTAATCGTAAGAAGTTCCATTGGGTTTGGTGCACGGTCAATCTTATTACCATTTGCATCGTGAAGGTCTTTGATGTCACACTCGAAATGACGGAAGCCTGGTCCGTAGAATTCAACGTGGTCACCTTCGAGGATAACGTTACGTTGACGGATTGTAGCTGTCATAGTGGCTGGATCAAAGTCTACTACTTCACCAACGAATTTGTATTGTGGAATCTTACGACGGGCACCAAAGAGTTGCTCGTTTTCTGTTGGTGTCTTGTAGTAGAAACCTGTTGCCAATTCACGTTGGGCAACTTTCCAGAGTTCGTTAATCAAATCATCTTTGATGGCGTAGAAGGCTTCTGCACTTTCCATGTAAGCGTCACAAGCAGCCTTGTAGCAGTTAGCAACTGTTGATACATAGTGGACAGATTTCATACGACCTTCGATTTTAAGGCTGTCAACGCCATTATCGATAAGGTCTGGGATATTTTCAATCATACACATGTCAACGGCTGACATTGAGTATTCTTCAGGAACTTCACCGTGGATACTCTTTCGCTCTTGGCCGAATGGCATGTCGTAAAGATCATATTTCCAACGGCATGACTGTGAGCAACCACCACGGTTGGCATCACGGTCTGACATATGGTTAGAAAGGGTACAGCGACCTGAGTATGAGATACACATAGCACCATGGACAAAGGCCTCAATTTCAAGGTCCGTACGTTTACGGATTTCAGCCAATTCCTCCATAGTAACCTCACGTGCCAAAACAACACGGGTCAAGCCATACTGTTTCCAAAAATGGAAGGTTTCAACGTTTGTCGCAGATGCTTGCGTTGACAAGTGGATATTTAGTCCTGGAGCGTAGGTTGAACAGATTTCAATCAAGGCTGGGTCAGATACGATAACGGCATCGAGTCCCATATCACGCAATTCACGGAACCACTCACCAGCTCCTTTTTCATTTCCTTCATGGGTAACCATGTTTGAGGCGACGTGCACATCAACACCACGTGCGTGAGCGTATTCGATGCCTTCACGAAGCTCATCCATGGTAAAGTTTCCGGCACGGCTACGCAAACCATAGGCTTGTCCACCAACGAAAACAGCATCTGCGCCGTAATTTACAGCGACTTTTAATTTTTCCAAAGTCCCAGCAGGTACCAAAACCTCTGGGCGTTTTTTAGTTGTAGTCATAATTTCTCCAATTTGCAAGATTGTCGATTTTAGTTTTTAGAAAGCTCCTTCGTTCCCTGAAAATGGAAAACTCTCAAACGAAGGAGGGAGGGTTATTATTTTACACGGTCAGGTTCATAATCATAGAAACCTGTGTCCAAACCACGGTTGGCTGGGTGTAATTTATGAATAGCCTCATCAAAGAGGAAGGCTTGATCTTGTGAAAATTCGCCAGCCTCGATGAGGTCACGAGCCTTCACAAAATACTCGGTGATTTTTACGAAGTTTTCACCTGGGCAATAAACACCGTCCAACTTCCAGTGGTCAAAACCATGTTCAACGAGCTCTGAAAGTTTAGTCATCATATCCAGGTCATTGTTGGCAAAGATATGTGTTCCATGCAAGTCTTCGTAAACTGAGTAGTGCGAATCTGGGTCACCAGGCTCAGAAAGGAAGAGGTCACGTTCTTTGGTAACAGCTTCATCCGTTTTGATAAAGTTGTAATAGTTTTGAAGAAGTGGTCGTTTTGAATGGTGAATGATACTGGCACCGTAAACCAAAACCTCGGCTGGAATTTGAAGATTTTCAGCCATGATGAAGAGTTCCGCAGATGGAATCTCACGGGCCAAAACAGCTTCAGATGCTCCTGCTTGTTTGCCCCAGAAATTAATCTGACGGCTAGAGGTTACCATGGTTGAAGCATCATAAATCATTTTGAAGGGACGTTTGTCACGGTTACAGATGTAGAAAACCCCTGCATCACCAACCGTGATGTAATCTGCCTTGATTTCTTCAAGAAAATCAAGGTAGTCTGGAAGAGCATCCATCATACCTTGGTGCATGAGGGCGTTAACGGCAACAGTCAATTCCTTGCTAGACTCATGTACCAGCTCTGCAATCTTTCGCATCTCTGCGAATGAAAAAGGCTTAGGCAAACGAAGGCCAAAAGCTTTTTCGCCGATGTAAATACGATCTACGCCAAGTTCTAGGAGCTCACGTGCCTGCTCGTAGCTCTCAGCAGTCGCTGTAATCACTATTTTTTCCATAACTCACATTATAGCACAAATGATTTGATTTTTTTAGAATTTTTAGGTTCAAAATTCTGTATCTAAATATTTTAAATTAGTTTTTAAATACTATAATTTTCACAAAAATCAAAAAAAACTTTGCAATATAAAATTTTTATGGTATTATTAATGAGATTCTAAATAGTGAAATACTGACCAAGTATTTTAACCTACACGAAAAAGTGATTTAGATATTTTATATAGAAAGGAGGCAGACATGGCTGACAACTTACACCGTCAATTTGATCACATTGAAGATTTCGAGACTGAGCATCCTCAAACGACGAATTATCAAGATTATCAAAGTCTAAATAGTAATAGTATTAAGCTACAAGATATGATTTTCTTTGGACGTGTCTCAAGCTTCTGTGTTTCAACAGTCCTAGTTGCCTTCCTTTTCTTAGTAGCACAGGTGGCTACCTTCTGGGCCTTCTTCTGGGCAATTACCATTAGCGTCATTGGTCAGATAGGCATTTATGTCCTAATCGAATATTATAAAGCACAAAAACGTTGACTGCTGGTCAACGTTTTTTTTCGTACTAAAAAAAGAAAGCATCATGTGCTTTCTTTATTATTTTGCTTCTGCTGCTTCTTCAGAGATATCTTTAATATCAATGACGATATCATCAACGATAGCTTTTGTTTCTGCTTCAACATCCGCTTGTTCAGGAGTTACTTGAGCTGTTTTCTCCTTGATAAGTTCAAAGCTTTCTTTTGCAAAGTCAGCAACTTGAGCTGTTTTTTCTTGAACGGCTTTTGTCAAATCATCTGCAGTGATGTCGCCGTTTTCAAATTTTGTTTTGTAGTCTTGGAAAGTATCGACTGCCAAATCTTTGTAGTCGCTAGCTTTTTCCACTACTTGATTTTGATAAGCTTTAGGATCTTCTTTGAATGAAGCGATTTCTTCATCGATACGTGATTTAACAGCTTTACCTTTTTCAGTTGTAAAGAAGTAAGCTGCTGCAGCTCCAGAAGCTGCACCAATGATTAGGGTGTTTAAAAATTTACTCATGAAAAGACCTCCTTATTTTTTCTTGTCTTTTTTACCAAATAGTTTTGAAGCAACTTTACCGATAGCAAAGGCTGAACCCGCCTTACCGACACTTGCTCCTGCTGCACTTGCTTTAGCACCGAGGTAACGAGCTTCAGTATTCAAGTCAGAAACACTTTCTGAAAGCTCAGCTACTGCTACAAAGAGAGGATCGATTGTTTGAACTTTTTCATTAACATCTTCAACCAAGACGTTTGCCTTAGCCAAGATTTCATTTGTTTGATGAAGGGTTACATTAATGTCTGTACGAAGCACAGCAACTGTTTCTTCAACTTCTTTGACCACATGGCGGGTACGAAGTAGGGTAGGGATCAATGCAATGAGGAACGCAGCAAGTGCGATTGCGATAATAAGAAATGCAATTTCTGCCATAGTTTAGGACTCCTTTGACCTTTTTAAAAGGTCGCTACAAGAAAACTGAAGTAAAATCTCCAATTTCCAGTGACCTTTGTTATGATAATTTTCATTATATTATAACAAAGTCTGAACTATATGACTAGCTTTTCATTTTATAATCTGCTTTTGGGCGTTGTTTACGGAAATATAAGAGACTAGCACCTAAGATAATGATGGCAATACTGACCCATTGTGAGACACGTAAGCCAGCAAACATGAGACTATCCGTACGCATGCCTTCGATGACAAAGCGTCCAAGACCATACCAGATAAGGTAAAATGAAGTGACATCTCCCTGTCGCAATCCCTTATTAAAACGTCGTAGTCCCAGAATTATGCCAAAACCAACTAGATTCCACAAGCTTTCATAGAGGAAGGTCGGTACACGGTAGCTTCCATCAATAAACATCTGCTGACGGATAAATTCTGGAAGATAATTCAGATGACTAACTGCTTTTCCGTAGGCCTCTTGATTGACAAAATTTCCCCAGCGACCGATACTCTGAGCAAGCATAACACCAGGTGCTGCAATATCAAGAAAATCCAAGACAGCAATGGCATGGCGTTTAGCAAACCAATAGAGGACAGCTGCACCAGCAATCAAGCCACCATAGATGGCAATTCCACCATTCCAAATCGCAAAAATTTCTGAAGGATTATGACTGTAGTAAGACCACTGGAAGATCACATAGTAGAGCCTTGCACCAACAATGGCTATAGGAAAGGCAAGAAGAATAAAATCTAGGATGTTTTCAGGGTCAATTCCCTTTTCGGGAGCCCAACGCTGAGCCAGATAAACGGCTAGTAAAAGACCAGATACGATACAAATGGCATACCAATGAATACTAATGGGGCCAATCCTTAGAGCAATAGGATCAATAGTAGCTAACATTAGTTTTCACCATTCTTACTAATGAGGTTGGTCAAACGTTCCTCAAAGGTTTTGGTTGCATCAAATCCCATTTGCTTAGCACGGTAGTTCATAGCTGCAGCCTCGATAACAACTGATACGTTACGTCCTGTCTTAACAGGAATACGGACACGTGGAATCTTAACGCCTTGCAATTCGATTTCTTCGTTTCCGTTTCCAAGACGATCAAAGATCTTGCCATTTTCAAAATTCTCAAGATAAATGGCCAACTGAACTTGAGAGGAATTACGAACAGCACTAGCTCCGTAGAGACTCATGACATCAATGATACCAACCCCACGAATTTCAAGAAGATGGCGGAGGATTTCCGCGGGCTCACCCCAGAGAGTCTCCTCATCCTTAGCATAAACATCCACACGGTCGTCAGCGACAAGACGGTGACCACGTTTCACCAACTCAAGCCCTGTCTCACTCTTACCGATGCCAGAGTCTCCTTGAATAAGAACTCCCATCCCGTAGATATCTACCAAAACACCATGGACACTAGTTCGTTCAGCTAATTGCGAGTTAAGATACCAAGACATGTCACCTGAAAGCGACGATGTGCCATTTCGTCCTTGAAGAACTGCTACACCATTTTCCTTAGCAGCTCGAAGCATCTCTTCCGGAATCTCAAGACCACGCGCCACGATAACAGCTGGAGTTTCCGCTTTAAACATATTCGCAAAAACAGAATAACGGTTGTAATCAGTCATGGTTTTAAGGTAGGACCACTCCTTCATCCCAACCAACTGAAGTCGTTCAGGTGAATAATAGTCAAAATACCCCGTCATTTCTAAACCAGGACGAGAGATATCAGCTGTTGTTATCGCTTTTGCCAAAAGCTCCTTATTTCCATAGACAACCTTGAGTTTAAGCCTATCAACCAGCATTTTAACAGTTACTGTCATGTTATTTCCTCCGATTAGTTACTAGTTTCATTGTATCATAAAAAGGTTTTCAATGCGTTTCTTAACGCAAAAAAGACCTATGACTAGCACCAAGGCCAATCGCAGGTCAATGTCTTTTAACAGTTACTTACCAATTCCACTCATCTTCGACAGGTTCAGCGTTTTTACGTTTACGTCCATCCTTGAGTTTGATTTCGGGATAAATATCTTCTTTGTAAGGAAGGAGAAAGGCTAAAACCAAGTATAGAAAGATTCCAAACTGCGTTGAAACCATTAGAATAACAGCCAAGATACGAGCCAAAGCTAGGTCCCAACCAAACTTATCTGCCAAACCTGCAACAACACCGGCGACGAGTCTATTTTTTCGTGTC
Source organism: Streptococcus parasalivarius (assembly GCF_054785155.1). Classification (NCBI taxonomy): domain Bacteria; kingdom Bacillati; phylum Bacillota; class Bacilli; order Lactobacillales; family Streptococcaceae; genus Streptococcus; species Streptococcus parasalivarius. The sequence continues at coordinate 349,314 of NZ_BAABOB010000001.1, read as the reverse complement.
TTATAAAAACGATTTGACATGGTCTTCTTCTCCCATCATTTCTTTGATTTAATTATATGATTTTTTTAAATTAAAAAAATCAGCCCTAGGACTGATTTAGAAAAATGAGCTTGCCTCGACACAGACCGCATCCAAACTTCTGTGTATTGACACGGCGTTTGCGACGGTAGATATGACCACAAGATTGGCACTGATAGAGGTAGTACTTCTCCTTTTGACCTTGCATCTTTGGAGCGTATCTAAGGCCTTCAACCTCGGCTAGTAAGTCCTTAAAATCTCTATCAACATGCTTGTAGCCCTTACCTTGAAAATAAAGGTGATAATGACAGAGCTCGTGGCGGACGATTTTTCGAAAGGTCTCAAGACCATGTTCCTCATAGAGTTTTGGGTTGAAATCTAAGTGTCCATCCTTGGGAAAGAACCGCCCTCCAGTGGTCCGGAGACGCTTGTTCCACAAGGCTTGATGCTTAAATTCCCAGCCAAAATCTTCTATAGAAACAGTCTTAACATAATCAGTTAGATTCACGTGGATTCACCAAGGAAAGATTAAGCTTTTCGTGTTCTAAGTCAATTTTTGACACCCATACGGTAACCAGATCCCCAACAGAAACCACTTGACTTGGATGGTTAACGAAACTCTTGCTCATCTCAGAGATGTGGATAAGACCATCCTCATGGACACCGATATCCACAAAGGCACCAAAGTCCACAACGTTACGGACTGTTCCTTCAAGTTTTTGCCCCACCGACAAGTCTTTGAGCTCAAGAACATCCTGGCGAAGTACCGGTGCTTCAAAATCATCACGCAAGTCTCGACCTGGTTTCAAAAGGTCAGCTATGATATCTTTAAGGGTTTCCTGACCAAGCCTTAACTCTTCTGCTGTGTCTTTAAGATTAAGAGCCTTCAATTTTGCCTTGGCAGAGTCGTCCAAATCTGTGATGTCTAACTGCTTGAAGAGAGCTTTCACCGCTGGATAAGACTCTGGGTGGACTCCCGTATTATCCAAGATATTTTTAGCATTTGGAATACGAAGGAAACCGGCGGCTTGCTCGAAGGCCTTGGCACCAAGACGTGGGACCTTCTTGATTTCAGCACGTGATGTAATCTCGCCATTTTCCTCACGGTAGGCGACAATATTTTCAGAGATAGTCTTGTTGAGCCCTGAGACATGTGACAAGAGGGTACTACTTGCCGTATTGACATTGACACCGACCTGGTTAACCACGGTATCTACGACGAAATCAAGATTTTCAGAGAGTTTCTTCTGGCTAACATCGTGCTGGTATTGGCCTACTCCGATTGATTTAGGGTCAATCTTAACCAATTCCGCCAGAGGGTCTTGAAGACGACGGGCAATAGAAATGGCAGAGCGTTTTTCGACCGTCAAGTCTGGAAACTCATGACGGGCCAACTCTGATGCAGAGTAGACCGAGGCACCACTTTCATTGACAATGACATAAGAAGTTTCTGGGAAATCCTTGAGGACTTCTGCCACAAAAGCTTCACTTTCACGGCTTGCTGTTCCATTACCGATCGCAATAATCTCAATGGCATACTTTTTGATGAGGTCAGTCAAGTCTTTTTTAGCCTGTGCGATTTTAGCCTGACTTGCTGGAGCTACTGGATAGATAACTTGTGTTGTAATGAGCTTACCAGTTTGGTCAACCACGGCCAACTTAGCCCCTGTACGAAAGGCTGGGTCAAAACCAAGTACCATCTTGCCTTTCAGTGGCGATACTAGAAGGAGGCTTCGAAGATTTTGAGAGAAAAGTTGAATAGCACCATCTTCTGCTGCTTCAGTCAATTCGCTTCGGATACGACGCTCCATAGCTGGAATGATTTTCTTCTTGAGAGATTGATTGATAACTTCCTCGATATAGTCATTTTTTTGTTTGAAACGAGCACTGTAGAAACGGTGCATTTTCTCAAGATTGTGCTTAAAGCTTACCTTGATAACGCCTAGTTTCTCACCACGGTTAAGGGCTAACGTACGGTAACCTTGAAGTTTAGACACCTTATCCTCAAAATCATAGTAAATCTTGAAAGTTTCTTTTTCATCCAGCGATTGATCCTTGAGGGTTGAAGTGATGTCACTGTTGTTCCAGATTTCGTTGTAGGTCCAAGAGCGCAAGCTATTGTCCTCAGAAAAGGCTTCAACCAAAATGTCCACAGCACCTGCAAGAGCCTTGTCAGCTGTTGGAAAGGCTTCAGATATCAGCTTTTCAGCTTCAGCCTTGAGGTTGGGACTATTTTGCAAGATAAGACGAGCCAATGGGAAAAGACCTGCTTCACGGGCAATAGTCGCCTTGGTGCGGCGTTTTTCCTTATAGGGGAGGTAGAGTTCTTCCACATCCGCCAACTTTTCAGCAGCTTCAATGGCTGCCTTGAGTTGGTCAGTCAATTTACCCTGAGCCTCAATCTTGGCAAGAACTGTTTCCTTACGGTCTTGAAGAGCCGTCAAGGACTTGTACATATCAATGATGGCCTTGATTTGCGTTTCATCCAGATTGCCTGTTTTTTCCTTACGGTAACGGGCAATGAAAGGAATGGTATTGCCTTCTGCGGTCAATTCCAAAACTGTTTCAACTTGTTGTTTTTTTAGGCCCAATTCCTGAGCCAATGTCTCTAGATTACGATTTTCCATAAGTTCTATTATACCACGAGAGGAGATTTGCTTGGGTAGAAAACCTTGTAGCTGAAGCGAGAATTTTTGAGCAAGAGGTAGTATAATAGAAAGGTAGACCTATTGTTAAGGGCTATTTCTTTCGGAAAATAGATGCATCTTCCTAGAAGCAGAGCTTCTTCGTCTGATGCCCTAATTTTTTGTCAGAAATGACGCCCTTAGTATCTTATTTAAACTCGGAGGCTTTTTATGGCGGTTATTCAGAAAAAAACAAATGAACTTGAAAGCATGATGGCATCTTTTGCGGCTATCCCTGATTTTGAAAAGGCGGGAACTGATCCTAAGAAGGACAAACGTCTTCAAGAAGATAAGAAGAAATAATAGTTATGGCTATTTTTCATCAACTACCAGATAGCGTTTTGCAGCTTCTGGCAGTTTTTCTGTCGATTATTATCGAAGCCCTGCCCTTTGTTTTGTTGGGAAGTATTCTGTCTGGCTTTATCGAAGTCTTTGTGACTCCTGAGAAAGTCCAAAACTTCCTTCCGAAAAACAAGGTCCTGGCTATTCTCTTTGGAACTCTAATTGGTTTTATTTTCCCTTCTTGTGAGTGTGGGATTGTTCCCATTATCACGCGCTTTTTAGAGAAAAAAGTGCCTAGCTACACGGCTATTCCTTTCATGGCAACTGCCCCTATCATCAATCCAGTCGTTCTCTTTGCGACCTATACGGCCTTTGGGAACTCTTGGTACTACGTGATTTTACGTTTCCTCGGGGCTTTCTTGATTGCCATGATTTTGGGAATTCTGCTCGGCTTTGTGGTGGATGACCAGATTCTTAAGGACAATCGTAAGGTCAGTCATGTGCACGACTATAGTGGTTTGTCAGCTGGTAAGAAAATTTTTCAGGCCTTGGTTCATGCGGTAGATGAATTTTTCGACACTGGACGTTACCTGATTTTCGGGAGCCTGGTGGCCGCAGGGATGCAGACCTACCTACCTACCCGTATTCTTACGACAATCGGGCACAATTCGGTGACAGCCATCCTCATCATGATGCTTTTGGCCTTTATCCTCTCGCTTTGTTCAGAGGCGGATGCCTTTATCGGGGCTTCCTTGCTCTCTAGTTTTGGAGTGGCACCAACAGTGGCCTTTCTCATCATCGGTCCTATGGTTGATATCAAGAACCTAATCATGATGAAACACCAGTTTAAGACACGCTTTATCGGGCTCTTTGTGGGAACTGCAAGTCTGGTAACAATCATTTACTGTCTGGTATTGGGGGTGATTTAATGTTACGCTTTCTCATCTTATCTGGCTATTTTGAGCTGGTCATGTACTTACAAGTTTCTGGCAAGCTCAACCAGTACATTAACATCCACTACTCTTATCTGGCTTATATTTCCATGGTGCTTTCCTTCATCCTCGCTGTGGTTCAACTCATCGTTTGGATGAAGCAAATGAAGGTTCACTCGCATTTGTCAGGTCGAGTGGCCAAGGTAGCCAGCATCGTCCTCTTGGCCTTTCCAGTTCTCACTGGGCTCTTGGTGCCAACGGTGACCCTGGATGCCAATACTGTATCAGCTAAAGGTTATCATTTTCCACTGGCGGCAGGGAGCGATCCTAACCAGGCCGACCAAGAGGGAACGACTATCCAGTACTTGAGGCCGGACACCAGCTCCTACTTCACCTCCTCAGCTTATGAGAAGGAAATGACTAAGGAGCTAGCCAAGTACAAGGGACGTGAGACCATCCAGATTACCACGGAAAATTACATGGAAGTCATGGAGCTCATCTACCTCTATCCTAACGATTTCGTGGGCAAGAAGATCACCTATACCGGCTTTGTTTACAATGACCCACAGACCAAGGGCTATCAGTTCATCTTCCGCTTCGGTATTATCCACTGTATCGCCGATTCAGGTGTTTACGGACTAGCGACGACCGGAAGTGACCAAACCTTTAAGGATAATACCTGGGTAAAAGTCACTGGTACCATCACTGTGGATTATTATCAAAATCTTAAACAGAGCCTCCCTATCCTCAATTTGACTGAGGTTAAAGAGGTCGGTCAGCCTGACAATCCCTATGTTTATCGCGTATTTTAAAAAGCCAAGTTCAGTTGAACTGGCTTTTTAAGTTGAATCAAACTGTACAGTTACTTAAATCTTGAGAGTACAAAAACAGGAAGTATTGAAAAGTGGCGCGTGTCATGTTGTACAGTTACTTAAATCTTGAGAGTACAAAAACAAAGGGCTATGTGGTCGATTTGAAAACCATGTTGTACAGTTACTTAAATCTTGAGAGTACAAAAACTGTTTCCAGTGGCAAACGTCTGAATGTTGAGTTGTACAGTTACTTAAATCTTGAGAGTACAAAAACTAAACGTCTTGTTGGTTTCGTTAGACTTGGTTGTACAGTTACTTAAATCTTGAGAGTACAAAAACCAATCAAAAATGTAGATGCTGATGAATTAGGTTGTACAGTTACTTAAATCTTGAGAGTACAAAAACCTGCTAGATAATCAGCAAACGCATTGTCATGTTGTACAGTTACTTAAATCTTGAGAGTACAAAAACGACCTTGACTGTTAAGAATGTCGAGGGGGAGTTGTACAGTTACTTAAATCTTGAGAGTACAAAAACACCCTAATAAATTGAGTGAGTATTTGCAAGTTGTACAGTTACTTAAATCTTGAGAGTACAAAAACCTCAAATGAAATTTTGATGTTTTTATACCCACATAGTGATTATAAAATCAATAACTGTCCTTGTCAATTCTTACTTTCTAAAAATTTCTGTAAAAGTTTTTCATCACATGTTTGTGAATATCTTATACGGTAATTAAAATGAAACAACTGATTTAGAATATTCAAAATCACTGAATCAACAAGTGAGAGACTAGGTTGTCTCGTCATTTTTGTTAATAAATACGGTGTCACAGTCTCTAAGGACATCCTAAAATCCTCTCTCCTTGGAAAATTATTACTTGGATAGTGTTGCACTACCCTTTCATACATAAACTCAACATCATACAAATGCTCCACCTGATCAGATAAAATATTGACGAACTTGCTATTTTCTTCATCAATCTTTAAATAGCCTTGATCACTTGGAAATAAAATAAAGGTTAGGTTTGGATACTTTTTGACTAGCCGACCAATCTGCTTATAAAAACTATCATATGATTCCTCTGAAATAAAACTATCAATATTTTTTAGCACAATGAGATATTTCTCTGTTGTTTGTGACAGAAGGCGGTCTAACATTTCTAAAAAGAGGGATAGTTTATCAGTATTTGAAACCCATTCAAAAGATAGATTCTTATTCTCAATGGCAAAAAATGGACTAAAATTTTTTGTGAGGAGTTGGTCTAGTGTTAGAGGACGATGCTCTAAATGGTATTCCACCTGACCACAGTTTAAGTTTATATGCCCATTCATCACTCCTTCTATAAGCTCTACTTGTTCATTTATTTTCTCCAAATGGGCTACAATATCAACTTTATTGACAATTTTACTAAGGTAACCGTGAGCAAGTGTTCCTTTCTTGTATTCCATCTGCTCCAGTAAATCCTTAAAACTTGAAATGTCGATATAGTGATAGCTACTTCGTTTCACTATTTCACCAGCCTCATCAAGTATGGTAGGCTCCTCATGATTAAAAATGCTTAAGTCCTCACTTGAGTATTTTTTTCCACCAAAATACCAGCTTAAAATCTGCCAAATATAATATTTGTATTCTTTATTTTGACCAACAATTTGAGTGATTTCACCAATATTCAATTCAATACGTTCTTTGTAAGGATGTTGTACAAAAAATTTCATATGACCACCAACTTATTATCACTGACGATTTCTTCTTGCTTAGTTTTGCCACCTATGATTAATGTCATCTCTGAAAATTGCTTTTCAGTAACCGCCAAAAGTCTCACATTTCCAGCAGGTAGATTGCTCATCTTTAACTTCTTATAAAATTTATTTGCAAAGCTTCTATTAGGACAAGTGCGATAGTAGACCGAAAATTGTAACATTTCAAATCCATTTGAAATTAATTCTTTACGAAAATTACGATAAATTCTTTTTTCATCCTTGGATTCCATTGGCAAATCAAAAAAACATAATAATCTCAATGCTTCATACCTCATCTTATTTTCTCCACTCTAAACTTGATACCACCGGACAGTGAAATTTACTACTATCTTTTTCCGAAATATATTTGATAAAGCCTTTGACATATTTATCCATAGCAACTGTCACTGAGCAAGTCTCTTTGCCATATTTGATTTTAGCATTGAGTAAATCTGTCAATCTCAACCTATACTCATATTTAAGAAATTCTTGATCTCGTAGATTATCATAAACCCAAACATCTACAATCTGTCTAAATGGCTCCATCAAGTCATCAACCAAATTAAACTGATTGTATTCATTTTTATGGAAGATACCTAATAGGCCATTTAAACCATAACCCGCCACTATTCTAGCCATCTGTGCCCTCATGATAGCGTAGCCATAGTTTAAGCCAGCATTGATGACATCGGCTTCTTGTTGGGTTACTCTGACAAATTGTTTACCAAAGAGCTCATTAAAATAGACCTTGGCAGCATGTCCCTCTCTATTGGTTCTATCACCTGGTTCTATCTGCTCTTTATAGTCTGAAAGTAGTCTAATGTTATCCAGACTTTTTTCAAACATGGCTAGGACATCCTCTTGGTTATTGATTTTATAGTAAGTCACAATCTGCCATGCCTTGTCCTTTTGTTTCTGAGACCAGTCCATCTGTTCTTTCAAGCGCTTGTAAGCTCTAAAATGGCCATTTTGTGAGTGATAAATCCCTGTTGGTAAATGTTCATTATCACAGACAACTAAGGCAATATTATATTTACTTAGGGCACTTAATAATCGAAGAGTAACAACTGTATCCCCACCTTCAGCAACTATTATCGAAATATCACTAAGTGGCACCGTAAACTCTTGTCCCATCTTTTGCACTAACAAGTTATCAAGCTTTAAGCGCATCTTCTCACTCTGACTGATATGTACAACTCTCCAAGTCATTTCTTCTCCTTTTTAAATAACGAAAACACCCTGCCATAAAATGACAGGGTGTTGATTTCGGCATGAAGCCTTATCTTTGTAGCTTCTGCAAGATTTAAGTAACTGTGTAAGGCGTCCCTTACACGATTATTATAATATATGATAACTATAATTGCAACACTTTTTAACAATTAATATTAAAAATCTAGCTTAGGCTTATCACCCTCATTTTTGATGATATGCTGATTTCCTAGGACATCCGTTCTTACCTTGTAAATAGAAATATTTTCTATCTGCATATTCTTTTGCAATTGATTAGAAGAAGGTGGTACCTTTCCTAATACCTCAAGTTCTTCTCCTTTCTCGAATCTTTCTTTTTCATAAGGTTTTAATTCTATTCTATGCTTTTCAAAACTTTTGGGATTATCCTTCCCAGTACGAGACCAAAATCTAAAGACTTGTTGACGATTTGTTTCAGTATCCTTAATTAAAATTAAATCATTCTTATACAATGTAAACTTAAATTCAGATTTCTTACCAATCCCTTCTTTCTCTCTTATTTTATTATACTTAACTTCTGAAATGCCGTAAGAACCTCCTTTTTCGAAACACAAATCTGCATACTTTAATCCCAAGAATTCATATTTTCTTGTTTCTGTATTGTAGTATACATCTGTTCTCCAAGGGTTCAAAGATAGCAAAGCTACAGGATTTTTACTTTCTGAAGGAGTTATATCAACAAATTTTCCTAGGAGATTATCGTAGTATTTCAGACTTTTAATTTCTGGTCCATTGCCTTTTCGACTATATTTGCGAATAGGTCCATTTTCAGTTCTATATTTTTCAAAAGGATTGAAATCAAACTCTTTTCCATTTTTATCGCATTCTTTAAATGGTTGATATTGTTCCAATATCTTCTCTATTACTTCATCCCAAGTTCTTTTATCCTTCTGAAACATTAAAAATTGGGATTTATCCTTCTTGTATAAATCTAAAAACTTATAAAATCCCGTTTTAGAAGGAGTTTTTGTCCCTAAAGCATAGATATCTTTTATTTTCCCTAAAGTATAAGTATATTCTTTTTTCTCTTTATCTAATTTCGCTTTTCTTGTCGCATAAATAGTGGCATCTGATATTTTACGATTAAACTTAGAATCCACTTGATATGAGAATAAGATACTGTCTTCAAATTGTTTACTCTTCAATGTATCAACAAAATGTTGATAAGGGGCTTTGAATACAGATTCCTTGTACTCATCATCACTAATAAGTTCACCTGTTTCAACATCAAGTAGTTGCTCTTCTGAATAACTTACAAGGGTATTCTTTTGTTTTTTCCACAAATTCAACTGACTTGAAGCAGCAATAATCAGCGCATCCACAGCATGGTGATGATAAGTATCACGAGTCTTATCGATTCCCCAATGGCGTCTCAATTGAGATGTGAATTGCCCACGAACCACGGAAACTTTTGTATCAATTTTGTGAGCTCTAAAGTGTTCTTGAAGGGCATTGAGGACAACTCTTGAAGCGTATCTTGTATCTACAAGATTTCGTTCAATAAATTTCTTTCGAACATCAAATTTTGAAATATCCTCTTCTGTAAGAAGGTATTCTTTTTTCTTGTTTGACAGTGCTTTTGACTCACGTACAAAAGCTTTTAATTCACGGAAAGACCATGCATCATCCATGCTATCTAAAGCCTGATAAGGTGTTCGTTGTCCTTTTTCTTGGTTAGCAGTTGCATAAACCAAAACCTTATTGGCAAGGCTATCATCGAAGGTAATCGAAAGAGGTAAAATATGATCTATTTCAAACTGATTAGGATTATTTATCAAATCATGGATTGAAATTGTCTTACCAGTATAAAGGCAACGTTCTCCTTGCTGATGCCAAAGGCGGATTTTAGTCGCTAATTGCTTATGACCGTGGAAAACGCTATGTGGTAATTCAGCCTTTCCATTATATTGGTTGGCAGCCTTAAGCATTGCTGCATCTTTTTCATCTTTGTTGGCTTTTTGAATCTTTTGAATAGCTTTCTTTTCATCATCTTTATTTGTTTCACGAGCCATTTCGATGACAATATTGTCAAAGTCTCCATATTCTTTAATTGCTGCATTTACGATTTTAATAGCTTGACGGACGGACTTAGCAACAACAGGATTATAGATTTCTTCAGTTAGTAGTCTCTCATCTATATATTTTGTTTTATTCGAAGACGAAGTTGTTTTTTGTTTTCCTAGTCGTGTCAGAATAGTCATTTGTTCTTCTGACGTCGCATATAATTCTGGGATTAATTCCATCATCAGTTTGACAGAAAAATTATGCCAGCCTTTTCCAAAAATGGAACTATTTGCTTTGCGGAATTGAACCAATTCGTCAACTTGCTCCTGACTAAAGGTCCCATCAGCAAACTCATGCTCTATCGCTTCTTGGATACCTTCCTTCTCCGTATTTAATGTTAAGACATAGGCTAATTTATCAAGTTCCTCTCTTGCCATTTTCTTAACATCAAGGGTTTCAAATGTCTTCATTTTTCGATAGGCTTCAAAAGTATGGATCTCAGCCTTATCTGATTTGTCGATACGGTATCCCTTGATATCTGCAAAATCACAAGAAAGTAGCTTAGCGATATATTTAAAGAGTTTCGCTGGACCCATTGCCTTTTCATTTTTGACATAATTAATGATTTGATTCTTCTGTTCTTCGCTCAACTTCTTGGTTTCTGTTGGAACTGTTAGATTGTTCAAATCATTTAGCAAATTGAATTCTTGAGCCGTGTAAGATGCTTTTGCTGCTCTATACTCTTCTGGATAAAATGTACATTTCCCGATTAGGATACCAAAAATATTGTCTAAAGTTATGTACTCATCTTCAGAATCTTTCTTAGTAGTATACCTTCCATAATCAGTCCGTGACTTTTCATTACCTGGTCCATGATAATATTTACGTTTTCCAGTTAAAATTTCGAGATAACGATTAATAAATTCATCTGTAATCTGTGGATTAAATTCTTGTTGGGTTTGTAGTATCCTTAAGGCTTCTGAACGATAAGCTGATGTTGGAAAGACATTAATTAAGCGATGTTTTTTTCCATCTTCCTCAACAGTAAAGTCACCACGTAATTGGCCATATTTTTGGTAGCGTTCCAACTGAATCTGTCCCGGTGTCTTAGTTTCTAATTGTTTACTATTTTCCTTAACAATTTGTGCATAGTCTCCTACTGATGAATTTCCGTCATCACTGGCATCATCGAGGTAACTAATCCCACGGTGTTTCACCATATTTTTAAGAGCGATAAACAATTCTTCATTAGACAATTCATCGATCAAGCCCTTAACTCGTAATTGATATGGGTTAAGATTGATTGAAACCTTCGTAAAATCGGTGATTAATCCACTTTCCTCAAACAGATGATTTAAACGAACTCTACGATGTTTTTTACGTCGCGTCAATCGTCTTCCTTGACGATTCGTTCTACGTACTAGATTATTCTCCGCTTGAGCTGCTGGGAAGATGCGTGAGTTTTTATGGATAATTTCTCCTGTCACTTTATTAAGGATACCTACACCAACAGAGCCTATACCGATATCAAGTCCTAAAACTAAGTCGCTCATTTAAAAATCTCCTTATTCTTTTTTCTAATATTTTACAATAATATCTGAAAATTCACAACATTATTTTGTTAGCGCTGTTAATATTTTAAAAAGCCAAGTTCAGTTGAACTGGCTTTTTCTTCTTGTGCAAAATGGATTTGTCTAGGCTTCTTTTGCTAGGGCTACTGCTTTTTCAAGGGCTTGGTCCGTCGACTCGCAGATATTATCTGGACCGATAGTCTGGATGAAGCCTGATTTTTCGAGAACTCGGTAGGGTTGGGCGTTAACGTGAGAAAGAAGCAAGGTCATGCCACGTTTTTGGCAGATAGCAAGCGTTTCCTCAAGAGCATCCAGACCAGAGATATCCATGGCTGGAACGTTTCGCATGCGTAGGATGAGAACATTCTTAGTTTCATCATTGATCACATTCAAGAAGTTATTGGCTGCACCAAAGAAGAGGGCACCGAAGATTTCATATACGACTGCATTTTTAGGGACTTGTTTCAAGTCGCTGTCCTCAGACAATATAGGATCTTCTAGATTCCCCTTGTCCACCCACTGACGGACTTGGGCTACGTCCGACATCCGTTTGAGGAAGAGGAAGGCTGCCAGAACCATACCGAATTCAATGGCAATCACTAGGTCAAAGAAAACAGTTAAGATAAAGGTTACTATAAGGACTGCTACGTCACTCTTAGGAGCACGTTGAATCATACGAACGACAGTACGCCAACCGCTCATGTTATAACCGACAATCATTAGGATTGAGGCCAGACAGGTCATAGGAATCAATGAGGCATAAGGCATGAGAAAGAGTAAAATCAGAAGCAAGGTAAGGGCATGAACCATCCCCGCTACTGGTGTCCGTCCTCCATTTTTGACATTGGCTGCGGTACGGGCGATGGCACCCGTTGCAGGAATCCCGCCAAAGAGGGCTGACATGATATTCCCAACACCTTGGCCAATCAATTCAGCATTAGAGCGATGATTACCACCAATCATCCCGTCTGAAACAACGCAAGAAAGTAGGGATTCAATGGCTGCTAGTATGGCAATGGTGAAGGCTGGCGACATCATTTGACGAATCAAAGAAAATGATAGATCAGGAACTGTGAAACTTGGAAGTCCTGCTTTGATGGTGTAAAGATCACCAATGGTTTTGACTGGGAGATGACCAAAAGCTACGATGGCTGTGGTTACAAGGATGGCAACCAGGGATCCTGGAATTTTCTGAGAAAGGCGTGGCCAAAAGATTTGAATGACTAGGGCCAAGATACCAATGGCTAGGGTCGCCCAACTAATGCTTGAAAGATGCTCCCCATAAGCTAGAAGTTTTTCTAAGAACTCAGCTGGCACGGACTTCATCTCAAGGCCCAGGAAATCTTTAACCTGTCCAGCCACAATCCCAACAGCTATCCCCAAGGTAAAACCAAGTGTGATGGTTTTGGGAATGAACTTGATCAGGTCACCAAAACGCAGGAGCCCCATGATAATAAGCATGAGTCCCGCCATGAGCGTGGCAAGGGTCAAACCAGCCATACCATACTGGGCAATGATGCCATAGATGATGACAACGAAGGCTGCGGTAGGTCCACCAATCTGAACCCGACTACCTCCTAAAAAGGAAATAAAAAAACCTGCAACAACTGCTGTGTAAAGACCTTGTTCGGGATTGACACCAGAGGCAATGGCAAGGGCAATCGACAAGGGCAGGGCAATGATAGCCACGATAATTCCTGCAATCAGGTCCTTGATGAACTGTCCCTTGGAATAATTCCTGATGGTAGTGAAAAATTTGGGTGTGATATATTTTAAAGCGTCCATTTTTTCCTCCTAACTACTATCCTAAAACTCTTTAACTCAGTGAAATAACTCTTTTTCAATGAGTGTCAGACGCTTATCAATTTTACAATCTTATGATAGCATAGGAAAAGCTCATTTTCTAGGGGATTGGGGGATTTAAAGCTATTATTTCAAGAATTTTTTAACTTTCTTAGTTTAGAAGTGAAGGTATCAAAAAACAAGTCCAGACTATGGACTTGTTTTGAAAGATTTATTATGGATTACCAACTTGTTGGCAAGGAAATCGGAATGTTAAGTTTAACCTTCATCTTGCTATTGGTCACAGAGGCTTGCTCAATTTCATAGCCGATTTCTGGAAGCTTGAGCTGAATTTGGTCATTAACCATGCGAACACCACTGCTGGACTGGGCAATGCTCTTCTTGAGGTAAGGAAGAACCAGTGATTTTGGAACTGGAAGGCGACCCAGGTGGGCACCTGCTAAGTCTAGTAGGATGACTTCCTTGTTAGTGCTGACCGTAAAATCAAGGCTAAATGTTGATCCGATAGGCCCAAGAGATACGGGAACCTTAGCTGTTAGATAGGAATCATTCAACTCTACGCTACTGTTTTGCAAGGTCTCGTCATTAGAATCAGCCATGCTTGCTTTTAGGATTTGACGAAACTGATTACTGTCAAGATTAATCTCAGTTGAAACCCCGCCTGATGAAAGGGACGCCCCACCAATACCAGCCTGGGCTAAATCAGCAAGGGATGTTTGTGTTGATACATTTTTTAATTGGTCCTGACTGTCGATCTTGTCCGGAATAAGTAGAGCCGCCACTGCAAAAAAGAGCACAATGACGAGGACAATGAGTCGTTTAAACCATTTCCACATAGGGATACCTCATTTCAATTTTTCACTTTTGACGTCTATTGTACTGTAATCAAGGGAAAAAAGCGAGTAAGAACTGGAAATTCTCTCATATTTTCTTAATGCAGAAGATATGGCTCCAGAACTTCAAAAACTTTTAAGTAAGCATTGGCATAAAGGTGGACGCCGTCATAGGTGTGCTCAGCCTTCTGCTCTTTCCTATCATTGACCAGCTCAGCATTACAATTAATGAAGTGGCAGCCATAGGTTTTGGCGATTTCCTCAAGAGCCTGGTTACAGCGGTCAAGATTTTCAGGAGTCCGCAGTTTCATCCACTGGATAGATGCCGGTGTCTGCCAAGGCAGATGTAGATTGGCTGGGTAAAAAGCCATCAGGTAAATCTTGGTATGGGGCAAAATAGCAAGTATTTGCTCCAGAATTTGGCTGATATTTGCCGTCATATGTTGGAACCACTGATCTCCATAAGGCTCCTCGGTCATGTCATTGGTACCGATATTGATGAAAACCTTGCTCGGTTGCAGATCCAAAAGTAGAGGATGGATATGCTGGAGAAATTCATCCGTATTCAAACCACTGATGCCTCGATTGTAGATGATATCGTCGATACCTCTACTCCTAGCAATTTCACAAATGGGAAAGAGCTCCATGAGAGAGGAACCCGTGAAGAGCGTCTCCCCCTTGATGGCGACCTCATTTAAGTACTGATAGTTTTTAAGTTTGATATCTTTTAATTCATCCATGATAACTTTCTTCTATATAATTTTATCTAAATGAGGGAGAAGGCAAAGAGAAGGCCTACAATCGTATTGGCCAGTGCGTGGATAAAGACACTTGGAAGAATGGAGCCATTTGCTTTCTTCTCATTGATAGCACCCAAAACGAAAGCTATGAGACTAATAAAGGCAAAAATAGCCATAGCTTTTAGGTCGCCGATTAGTTGGATAAACATATACCCATGGACGAGCCCAAATAAGAGAGACTGAACCAGATTTGCTCCTAGAAATCCTAGTTTTCCTTGCATCCTTTTTAATAGAAAACCTCTAAAGAAGATTTCTTCTGGCAAGGCAGTCCCTAAGATAGCATAGGCTAGAATAGCAGGAAGAGCTCCAATTCCCTTTCCAGAAAAAGCTGCTGTGGGCGTTTGGCTAGAGTCAAACCAACTAAAGACCACAATCGAAAAAAGAAGAAAAAGTAGACTAATACCCAAAATGGTCAGTAGTAATCGCCTCTTCATCTGACTCTCAACTTTCTTCAACCCAATCCAGTCAAAGAAACCGACCTTTTTCCTGCGCCAAATCAGCCAAGTGATAAAAGGAATGACAGAGACTATGAGCAGTTCCATAATACCGCTCATCAGTTTAGACATAAATAGGGTCATAAGTTTGTCCTCCATTTCTAATCAAAAGACAGCTTCGTTCTTTTGAAAACGATTACCTTTACACCTTGATTATACTACTTTTAGGGGAAGAAAAAGCCCATTTTCACCAGTCTTGCCACGTTTCTTTGGCACGAATCACACGGTCTTGCTTATAGTCAATATGGTAAACACGCCACCCACCAATCCAATCGTCCTTCAGCTTGTACTCAACACTTCCTTGAAGATCACTCCCCTTGCCCAAGAGTTTCTCAACTTCTTTTCTCGTCATGCCCTCAAGCTGATACTGCCGGTGAAAACTCCACATGAGTTTATGGCGCATGTGATCTGGGGTACGAGCCCATTTTTCAGGAGTAAAAATCCGGTCTCGCGGGACAATGATAGCAAAATGAACCAGACAAATGATTTCAATGATTAAGCAAAAGCCTTTTAGTCTCTTACGTCTGATTTCTGGGGTAAGATATGCCATAGGACTACCTTACTTTCTCTTGCTTCCAATGGTCGTCCAAAATCACTGTTTGCTCTTTAGAAAAGCGAATAAGGATGTCTCTGGCAACTTGTTGGGATACACGTGCGACATTTGTCAATTCTAATCCTAGCTCAGGTGTGTCGTGTTCCAAGCGATACTTGTCATCCTCGGATTCAACAAAGATAAAACTCATTGACCCTTTTTCGCTATAAGTGAGATAGAGACTATCGTAGGATACTGTAAGTTGCACCAAAGCATCCCAGATATCACTGTCACTTGGGTTTGTAATCGTCGCATAGTCTACCTGATCAGCTGTCGAAATACGCATGACAAGGCCTTCTGCTGCTTTCTTTTTAGATGCTAACCACTTAAATAAATGCATCGTTTTCCTCCTTTAGATGACTATTCCTTTTTGCTTGAGATTGTCCAGACATTCCTCTAAATAGGCAGCATCATGCTCTGGGTAAATGATGACTGGTAGCTTCTCCGCTTCAAGCTTATCGTAGGCTGGCATCTGCTTGCCTCGGTATTCCTTGTCCAACCACTCGGGGCTGACACGATAGCCACGTTCCGCCATTTCTTGCATAATAAGCTCATGGTATTTAAACAAACGATATGGTGAATACTCAAAAACATAGTTAACCGTAGCATGTTTTCGTTGCCATCCCTTACCACGAAGGGCGCAACATTCTCGGTGCTGCCCTAATAATTGCTGACGGGGCAATTTTGAAATCAGCTCTTGATGCCACAATCTCATTTTGCACCCCCATTAATTAAGGTTGACTCCTCCAGATAGCGATTTGGGTACTTGATGAGGAGCTCTTTGACGGATTCTACCAAACACTGCTGAGGAATTTGGCCTGCCGCATAGCTATCCAGTTGGGCCATAAACATTTCCTTCTCGCTGGCAGTCGCCTTTTTCTTAAAATACCCCCAGATATGTTGAAAGGCATTGACGACCTGACCAGGATTTTCAGGAAGGTCCAGGGCTTGATCAATGTAGGCCTGAACCTGATCCAAACTAACCTCATCATTCTTGAGATAGTTACGGATTTCTAAGTAAATCTTGTTTGAATGGCTGAGCACCAGATACTTATTGGCTGCCCAAAGTCGTTCGCACTGGCGACGGGGATTAATTGTTGTCATTAGAGACCTTCCTTAATGGCTTTTTTATCAGTATAGCATAGTTTAAAGGGGGATAATAGAGTATGATTTTGCTAGTGGGGAGTCATTTTGCTAAGGATAGTTGCATCTAGTTTCAGAAAAAGGTTTTTACTTGGTTTATGTATAAGCGTTTGCTATACTTAAGGTATCAAAGAAAGGAGACAAAGCCTATGACATTGTCCAAAAAACTCACACTTTCTCTTGCCTCTATGGCAGTTCTTGGTCTTTTAGCAGCCTGCTCAAACCAGAAAGCTCAAACACCTGAAAGCTCTGCTAGCACCCAACAAAGTTCAAGCAAGGTTTCATCTTCACAAAGTTCTGAAGCCTCTAAACAGACTGAAGGGCTAGATGGTACCTATAAAGGGACTGATGAAAATGATCGTATTACTCTAACCATCTCTGGAAATACTGGAACTTGGGAAGAGGACGAAGCAGATGGCGAGAAGGAAAGCAAGTCTGTGACAGTTAACTCCGACAATCAAAGTTTAACAATTGGTGACGATACCAAACACTATAAACTTGACGGCAATCAGCTGACTATTGAAGATAATGACCGTGATCCAAACGATACGATTGTCTTGACCAAATAATATCAAAAACCTTAGCCAAACCACTCTCTGGAATTTAGCTAAGGTTTTTTATGTTATACTATAGACAGAAAGAAAACGAATACAAACAGGAGGTTTACGATGACTCAAAGAAGATTATGGGTGACGCTATTTGTTGTGTCGATTATTGTAACTCTTATTGGACTGGGATTTTCTGTATATAATTATTATGTCTTTGATAAACCCTTTATGACCACGACTACAAAAGGTTTACTAGCAGCCTTTTTCCTGTGTGCGACAATGGTTGCCATCACCCTATCCAAATCAAGTAAGAAGTAAAGATATGAAAGAGGTATAAGTTTGTAGGCTTATACCTCTTTTGATACAACATTATTTAATCTTGTGTTTGTTCATCTTTTCTTCAAAGATGTCTGTCATGATCTTACGGAGCTCTTCTCTCTCTTTTTCAGCCTTTTGATGATGAAATGTATCCTTGGCCAAACGAGTCACCTCCTAAAAATGAAACTGTGTTATTATATCAACAGATAGGAAAGAAAAGCTCCCACCGAAATTCAGTGGGAGGTTCAACTCTATTTCTATGATTTTCGTACCGCCACCAGCCAAGAGGCTAGTAGGATTTCGAAAATAACCAGAAGGATAATCTGAGTAAGAGAACTCTGAACTAGGATAAGGACAGCCAGACTATCGATCAGCATATGGGCAAGGATACAAGGAGCAGCTCCTTTCGAATACTCTTTGAGAGCTCCAAATAGAAAAGTATTTCCTAAAATCATCAGGTAAAAAATGAGATAGTTGGAGGAACCTGCTGTAATCCAAGGGAGTTGATAGATAGGGATATGCCAGAGGAACCAGACAATAGAAAGAACCATCATTTTAGTTATAAAGTGCTTACTAAAGTAAAGATGTTCTTGTAAAAACCAACGCCAACCTACTTCTTCCAGCCCCCCATATAAAAAGGTCCAGGGAAAATATAGTAAGAAGGCCAAGAGGGTGTTCCCAGTAAAGCTAACAT
Source organism: Streptococcus parasalivarius (assembly GCF_054785155.1). Lineage (NCBI taxonomy): Bacteria > Bacillati > Bacillota > Bacilli > Lactobacillales > Streptococcaceae > Streptococcus > Streptococcus parasalivarius. Next base: position 330,796 of record NZ_BAABOB010000001.1, on the reverse strand, counting down.
TCCTGAGAAAGAATGAGATTCCATAGTAGATGACTGGAATGAAGAGAGCTAGAATCCAGGACAGGGGACTTTCTTTTTGAAGAAAGACCTTTTTGAAAAATTCACCCAAGGATTTGACTTCACTCAACACAAGAGAAAAGACAGCCGCCATAATCAGGGGAACACAGTTCATTAGGATAAACAGTAGTGAGGCACCCAGACTACTCCTGTCTGGGAAACACCATAGGATAACTTGCCCTACTATATATGTAGCAAAGAGGGCAGACAGTACATACCAGATAGCGACTGATTGTTTTGAAATAAATTTGCTCATTTTTTCTCCGTAACGGGATGGTAAAATTGACAGTATCTCTTTTTTATGGAAGGTTGATTCGTAATTGTAGAAATAAACACATTGTCTTTAAAAATCTTATTTAATCTTGTGTTTGTTCATCTTTTCTTCAAAGATGTCTGTCATAATCTTACGTAACTCTTCTCTCTCTTTTTCAGGAAGGTCCCCTTGGCGCTTAGCCACTGCATAAAGTTCAGGATATTGCTTGGCTACACGCTCGACTGTCTTAGTCGTCGCATGCCCTCTGACAAAGAAAGGAATACGTTTAATCCATTCTTGTGGTACGAGAGCGAGCAACTTCTTAGCCGCTTCCTTATCAGAAATCTCAGCTGTGCTCAAACCTTTTTCGATTTGCTTTTGTTCTTGTTCTGTAAAATCTTTTAATTCCATAACTTGCTCCTCTTTATCTTTATATAGTAAATTTCACACCCATGCATGAGAATATACAACTGATTGGGATGGGATGTTGCTAGCTGTGAACAATAATAGAATTAGGAAAATCATGATTTCTTTTTTCCTAAAATACCGTACAAAAAGATCTGATGAATTTGCTCAACCTCTGTCTCTAAATTGTCACTATGGGCTAAGTGATTTCCCATACCATTAAGAGCATCCATGACATTTAAGATAAGCTCTGTCGATAGGTCTTCAGCAATAAGGCCCTCTGCTTTTCCGAGATGAATATAAGCACGATAGATGTCACGTTTTTTTGCAGTTATTGCTTTCGTTAGGAGAGTTGAGAAAACAGAATCTTCCACCGTTTTATCTTGAAAATAGTCCGAGATTTGCTGACTCATTTTCTCCTGACATAGGGCAAAAGCCTGGTCTAATTTTGTTTTAAAATCTAGATTGCTATTTAAAATGTCCTCAGCTTGTTGGGTTATTTCTTCAAACAAGTCATTAACACAGAGAGCCACCAAATTATCTTTGCTCCCAAAATAATTGTAGATAGAAACAGGTGATACTTCTGCTACCTCTGCAATAGATTTTATACTCGTTTCCTTAAAACCTTTGTCTTTAAACAAACGCAAAGCTGCTTGAATAACCGCTTGCTTCTTTTTCTCAGTCGTCTTTTGATATTGATTCATGTGAACACCTCAGTTACTACCAATTGTAGCATAAGTTTGAAATACATACCTGTATATTTCATTTTTTCTTGCTATTCTTACTAGCTTTCTCTATAATAAAGTTTGAATTTAAATCATCTATATTTCAAACTTTATTTTCAAAAATGGGAGGGAACATGCTCATTCAATATCTTATAAAGCAATCTAGAAATCCGAGTGGTCTTGTTGGCCGAGTGATTACCAACATCTGGTCGTCCTATTTTAAGGAACTCAGCCTTTGGGCAATAAAACAAACCACTATCCCTAACAATAGTCGTATTTTAGAAGTCGGTTATGGCGGTGGTAGCACTATCAAAAACCTACTTGCTTTAGATAAAAATCTTGACATTCATGGCATTGATATTTCCAAGGAGTCTTATCAAACTGCTAAACGGATGCTTTTAAAGTCAATAGAAAACGATAGTGTCCAGCTGATGGTTGGCAAGGTCGAAAACCTCCCCTACCAAAATCACTATTTTGATCTTGTCTTTGCCATTCAGACCCATATTTTCTGGAAAGATTTAAAAGAGAGTTTTCAGGAAATCTATCGAGTCATGTCCAATCATTCTACTCTGATTATTGCTTCCGAAAAAGAAAAAATTAAGTATCATATGACAGATTATGGGACAAGCCATGAATTGAGGCAGTTGTTAACAAGTATTGGCTTTTCAAAGATTGAAGAAAGACAGCATCAAAAATGGGTTTTGTATATTGTCACTAAGGGTGATTAGGAAATTTAATAAGAAACTCCTTAATCAAATCCAATGTCTCAACCCTAGCAAAACACGAAAAGAGAAGACTAATTTTGTCTTCTCTTCATACTAGGTTGTGGAACATCAACAATTACTTTACTTTTCTACCTCTAGCAAGTCCTATTCGTCCACAATTGCATCTTACAAATGGATAATTCTGTTAGAAAATAAGGAGATACGGGTCTTCCAGATAAGATATAACTTGTGCTAAAAATTCAGCTGCTGGAAGGCCATCGATGACTTGATGGTCGAAGCTCAGACTCAATGGAAGATAGTCTTTTTGAACAACCTCTCCCTCCTCATTAAATGCCAAAGCTTGTTGAGTTGCTCCTACTCCAAGAATTGCCACCTCTGGGGAGTTAAGGATTGGTGTAAAGTATTCTACACCTGGCCCCCCTAGATTCGTAATTGAGAAAGTAGAACCACTATATAGGTCAGATGGAAGTGTACCTTTTCGAGCTTGATTAGCCAGAGTCTTAATGCTTTGACCAAGATCTGCTAAAGTCATACGGTCTGCGTCTCGAATCACAGGGACAACCAAACCATCATCCAAAGCTGTTGCCATACCAATATGAATGCGTTCTTGAATCTGATGAATGCCGCCACCATACCAAGCATTCAAAGCTGGAAAATCTCTCAAAGCTTTGGTTACTGCTTTAGTTAATAGAGTTGTGATACCTAGTTCACCATTTTCAAGTGGAGTATGGACCTTGGCCTTAAGTTCTTTACGGAATTTCAAAAGCTCAGTCAAATCAGCCTTACGATGGAGTGTCACTTGAGCAGAAGAATGAAGACTGTTCATCATACGTTCGGCAATAATCTTACGCATGCCTTGGAGTCCCTCACCGTATTGGCCTGAGGTCATAGCTTGTGGTAGAGGTTCTACAACCTTATCAGCAACAAGACTTGGTTGATAAGCTTCTACATCACGTCTTGTAATACGACCATTTCCACCTGTCCCTTTAATAAGGGAGATATCATAGCCTTTCTCAGCAGCCATCTTACGAGCCACCGGTGTAATGAAAATGCGTTCACCACTAGTACGAGCTATAGGTGCTGTAGTAGATTTAGGACTAGACGGTGTTGAATCTTTAGCGACTTCAGTTGGAGCTTCCTCTTGTGCAGGAGCCTCTTGGGTTCCTACATCCTCTCCTTCCTGACCAACCCATCCAACAACTTCCTTACATTTAACTGTAACACCTTCACCATGCACAATGTCTAGAACAACCCCAGAAGCAGGGGATTCGACTTCACTAGTCAATTTTTCAGAACTAATTTCCAATAAAGGCTGACCACTTGTTACTGTATCACCAACTTGGACCAACCACTTTTGAATGAGTCCTTCAGTCATGGTTAGGCCGAGCTTGGGCATTAAAATTTCTGTTGCCATAAGCGCCCTCCTATCCTTTCAAGTCCTGAATCAATTCATCAGCTACTTTCAAAACCTTATCCGCATCAGGGATATAGGCTTGTTCTAAGTTTGTCGCAAATGGAACAGGAGTATTTGGTGCACAAACACATTTCACTGGTCCATCAAGATAATCAAAAGCTTTATCTGAAACTATAGATGCAATATCAGTTGCAGTATTGTTATGTGGGTTGGCCTCATCCACAATAATTAAACGACCAGTTTTCTTCACGGAATTTAACACTGTTTCTTCATCCCATGGAGCAACTGTACGAAGATCAATCACTTCTACAGAAATGTTGTCTTTTGCCAAGCGGTCTGCGACCTCATAGGCTACATACAACATCTTACCAATTGTCACAATTGTTAAATCGTTACCTTCTCTACGAACGGCAGCCTTACCAATTGGTACAGTATAGTATTCTTCTGGCACTTCCCCTTTTAATCCATATAAAGTCTTGTCTTCAGAAAAGATAACTACATTATCATCCTCTATTGATGCTAGGAGTAATCCTTTGGCATCATAAGGGGTAGCAGGAACGACCACCTTAATACCAGGAATCGATCCAAATAAACCGTAATAGGATCCAGAGTGTTGCGCCGCAGCTGAAGCTCCTGCCCCGTGCATAGTACGAACAACCATGGGAACTTTAGCTTTACCGCCAAACATGTAACGCATCTTAGATGCCTGCCCTAATAGGGCATCAAAACAGAATCCAATAAAATCATTAAACATCAACTCTGGTACAGGCCTTAGTCCCGTAAGCGCCATCCCCACCGAAGCTGATAGATAGCCGTGCTCAGAAATCGGAGTATCAATAACACGTTCCCTGCCATATTTCGGCATCAATCCTCGTGTGATACCCATGACACCGCCCCAGGCATCCTCGTTATTATTTTCTAAGTGTTCAACATTAACACCACCTGCGATATCCTCTCCTAGGAGAACAACTCGCTCGTCTCTTTCCATGGCTTGATCGAGCCCTTCATTGATGGCTTTCATAAATAATGTTTCTCTAGTCATTATGAATCCTCCTCAATCAGTCTGCAAATACGTCTTCGTAGAGAGCTTCTTCTTTTGGAATTGGGCTCTCTTGAGCAAAGTGGATTGCATCTTCAACATCTTTTTGTGATTGGGCAACAATCTCATCCAATTCATCTTGGCTAAGGATACCCTTTTCAGTTACCAGGTCACGAAATACTTCCAAGGCATCCACATCTGCCCATTCTTTTTCGATTCCATCTGGTGCTTTGTATTTTTGCTCATCTCCTTCGAAATGGCCATGGTTACGATAAGTAATAGCTTCAATTAACGTTGGACCATCTCCACGACGCGCACGTTCAACGGCCTCTTTAGCCACTTGATAAACAGCAAATAAGTCCTTACCATTAACGCGAACTCCAGGCATATTGTAAGCTTGTGCACGTTCAGCAATTGTTGGAGAACCTGATGAATACCATTGTGGTGTTGATTCTGCAAAAAGGTTGTTTTCATTTACAAATACCACAGGTAGATTCCAAATAGAGGCCATGTTTAAGCACTCATGAAAATTACCTTCATTGGCAGCACCATCACCAAAGAAACATACAGCAACATCATCAGTCTTTAGATATTTGTTGCGCATAGCAGCACCAGTCGCAAGACCAAAGCCTCCGCCTACCATACCATTAGCACCAAGGATTCCTTTATCCAAGTCAGCGATATGCATAGAGCCACCCTTACCTTTACCAAGCCCAGTAGACTTACCAAAGATTTCAGCCATCATTTTTTTAAGGTCTCCACCTTTAGCCACACAGTGTCCATGTCCTCGATGTGTGCTAGTAATGTAGTCTTTATCAGTCAGGTTAGCACATACCCCAGTCGCAATAGCTTCCTCACCTGAGTAAAGGTGAACAAATCCTGGAATTTGACCGATTGAAAAGAAATGTCGTGCATTTTCTTCAAAATTTCGAATATCCCACATTGTCTTATACATGGATTTAGCCTCTTCTTTTGAAACATTTTCCACACCAAGATCATGGGCAGTTTGAACCTTAACTTCTTCCTTGGTTAAGGTTTGTCCCTGATGTTTTTCTTTCATTAGGGCTTGTGGCAATTCTTGATAATGTGTCATATTGTTTCCTCCTTCTATAGAGAGCTTTATAAAAAACAAATATTATTGACAGATATATAGATTTGAAAAAATGAGAATGGCTGTGCTAAACCTATCCATCGACCTTAGGACCTTAAAATCAGTCTTGCAACTTCCTGAACTAACTCAGAAATTGTTGGATGTGCAAAAATTGTCTTATCAAGCTGATCAAGTGTTCCTTCAGCATCTTTCAAGACAATCAAGGATTGTAGAATATCAGTTGCATGTGGACCAACGATAACGGCACCTAATAGTAGATGATAGCGTTTTTCGGAGACAATTTTAACAAACCCCTTTGCTGAATTAGACGCAATGGCTCGACCATTATAAACATAAGGAAGTTGACCAACTGATATATCATATCCTTGTTGTACCGCCTCCTCTTCTGACAAGCCAAAGGAAGCAATCTCCGGCGTTGTAAAGAGCGACCGTGGAACACTTGAATTATCAACCGGTTCCTCAGCCTGACGACAAATGGCTCGAACAGCTTTGATTCCCTCGCTACTAGCAACATGAGCTAACATATATCCAGGAATCAAATCCCCAATCGCATAAACACCTGATTGAGATGACTCGTAATAACTATCTACCTTAATAAAGCCTTTTTCGGTCAGCTCCAAACCCATCATTTGGGCTAACTCAATATTTGGCTTACGCCCAGTTGCTACAAGTAAGTTATCATAAGAGTAGGACTTGCCATCTGCTAAAATTACAGCATTTTCTTTAACCCTATCTATGCTAACTCCCTCCAGAATGGTAATTCCAAGTTGTTCCATCTTTTCTCTAATAATGGAACGTGCTTCGTCATCTTCAGTTGCTAAAATTGTTGGTGCAACCTCTATCACTGTCACATCCACACCAAGTGGAGCCATGGCAAAAGCTAACTCAACGGAAATAATACCTCCACCAATGATAACCAAACGTTGAGGAAGTTCCTTTAAGTTGAAAAAGCTATCTGTTGTCAAATAGTTAACATCGTTAATACCAGGAATAGGAGGAATAAATGGATGACTCCCCGTCGCCAAAATAACAGACTTACCTGAGACTCTTTCACCATTAACTTGGAAGGTTTTATCAGAAATATAAGCTGCCTCACCTTCAATATAGGTAATACCTAATTGTTTAAAACTTGATTGAATACCAGACTGTAGTGTTGCTACGACTTGATCTTTGCGAGCAACAAGTTTTTGAAAATCAAGATTATCATTTAAAACTGTCACTCCATACTGAGAGGCTTCTTTAGCAGCTAATAGCCAATGGGCATGTTCAAGATAGGCTTTGGATGGGATACAGCCAACGTTCAAACAGGTGCCACCTATGGAGTTTTTCTCAATGACAGTTACCTTTTTACCTAAACGGGCAGCTTCTTCAGCAGCAACATAACCACCAGGACCTGCCCCTATAATGAGAATATCACATTGACTCAAAACAATACTCCTTTCTAGAATGGAAGTCGGCTGTTAGCCGAACCACTTCAAGTAGGACAAAAACTCGGAGATGTTTTTGAAAGCGTTTTCTATGCTTTGATTATAAAACTAATACTTATGAAAATCAAGTAATTCACTGAAAATGTGATGTTTTGATAGTGAAAATATTCACAAGTAATGCAAACGTTTGCCATTCCCTATTCGGGATGACGTCAGCACTTATATTTTGCTGATTTTTATAGACACTAGATAAATATAAATTTCCCCTAATCATTAAATAATTCTTCAAAATGTTATAAAAACACTCTAGCGTCTATAGCTTGGATAAAACTATAGAAATTAGAGTGCTTTTACTATTAGAAAGAATATATATATATGGAATTAAAAAGGAATTTTAATTAATCTAAAGAAAGTTGATTTTTCAACTGAATAATATTATAAGAATATCGATTTGTAGTTATTTTGAATGTAATCTTATAAGTGAATAATTAGGAGTAGAATATGACAACCCTATCTTTTTAGTAGAGTAGCTTTTTAGAATTATGTGAAAAATCAATTGACTTTATAACTATTTATCGTCTTTTTTTACCATATTTTTAACGCCTTCGATAGCTCCTTCAATAGCATCTTTGGCGTCTTCAGCAACTTCTTTCACTTTTGAGACTGCTTTTTCCGCAGCACCCTCTTTTTCTATTTTTTTATCACCAGTTAATTTTCCGACACCTTCTTTAAATGCGCCTTTAGCTTGGTTGAGTTTTTCTTCTACTGACATAATTTTATCCTCCTTTGGACATAAAGATTTTTAAATATGAACGCTCTTAAACAATACATTCAAATTTTTGAGTATAAAAAGATAAGTTAAATTATAGCTTTTGTGTTGAAGTCGAGTCATAAACAGCTTGAACACCCTCACTAACGTTATCTTTATTTGCTGATAAACCATTAGCTAGTCCATGTTTACCACTTTTTTAATTTATCGGCACTAAGTTTGCTAGTTGATTGGAGTCTTCCTGTCGAAATATTGAAAACTATTCTTTTTTCCCTAAGAAAAATGATACTACTGCAACAACAATAACTGCCCCTAAAATTGATGGAATTAAGGCCATTCCAGCTAGTCTAGGTCCCCAAGAACCGAAGAGTGACTGTCCAACAGATGAACCAATTAAACCTGCAAAGATATTGGCAATTATTCCCATGGAACCTCCCTTTTTAGTGATTCCACCAGCAATAAAACCTATAAAGCCTCCGACAATAATGGCCCAAAGCATAATGTCTCCCCCTTTCTAAATTGAGGAAAGTTAGATTATTTGGACAATCAAACAATCTAAAAAGTTACATTTTAGCTAAAACATTTTTTATATTAATCTTAACAATCATAAGATTAATGTTAGTATATACCTGTTAATAACAGTATAAGTTAATCAAATTGATAAGTCAATGAAAATGTTTGCGCTTACACAAAAATAGACATGAAAACCATCATTGACCTTTGCAATCGCTTGCATAGTTTTACAATTTCGCTTATCTCATTTTTTATTAAAAATCTACACATACTTCTACTATTATTAGGACTTCCTCTAAATGGATTGATTTATGAATAAAAAGTTTGATTAAACTGGTACATTCATATGATTGATTAACATTTTAGCCACAAAAGAAAATAGCCCTAAGACGTTCGAGTGACGAAAGTAAAAATAAAATGTATAATTGAGACATGTAAGCCCTTACACAATTTTCTTTAAATAGTAAGTATCTAACAAAATAGTATAAATAATACACCAAACACTTCATCACTTTCAGTAGGAGTTTAAAATTAATATGGAGTAGTGAATTGATTACAAATTGAAAGTAGAATATAAAACACGCCCAGGTAAAGAAGTTACAATAATAATGACCAATGATTTAGATACGTCGTCAAAGAGTGAGCTTAAAAAGTTGTTCCCTCAAGATATTCTTTCCTTTCAGAAGAGGTCAAACAGTATTGAGTAACTTCTTAAAAAGTTGACTATAGTAACAAAGAGGGAGTACTGTTATGGAAAAAGTTTTGAAGGATGATAAACTTTATTCTTTAATTGAATTTAGGGAAAAAATCTATGAGGATTTAGAATTATCAAAAAGTGACTTAACCACTTTATTGTGTGCGATGTTGATTGCATCTATTGGTTTGAATATGAATTCTATTCCAACAATCATAGGGGCAATGTTGATTTCTCCATTGATGACACCTATCCTTGGAGTAGGTTTTGCGTTAGCAATATTAGATACAAAACTTCTCAAAAAATCGTTTAAAGTTCTTTTTATTCAAGTTGCAGTAAGCCTTTTAGCCTCTACACTTTATTTTTTACTTTCGCCCATTTCTTACGCAAGTACGGAAATTATTGCTAGAACTTCGCCCACAATTTGGGACGTTGTGATAGCATTTGTCGGTGGATTAGCCGGCATTATTGGAGCACGAAAGAAAGAAGCTAATAACATTGTTCCTGGTGTCGCCATTGCAACTGCTCTTATGCCACCCGTTTGTACCGTGGGGTATTCTATTGCCACAGGAAATCTTGAGTATATGATAGGGGCGTCATATTTGTTCTCCATTAACTGCAGTTTTATTATGATTGCTACATATATTGGCACTAATGTGATGATGATTAAAAATCCTTATGTTAAACATAATCGTGAAGCCTCTAAAATGCGAAAAATATTAATTCTAGTCTCGCTTGTTCTTATTATTCCAAGTTTAGCTTCTGCAACTACCTTAGTTAGAGATACGCTAATCAATGAGTCTATCAATAATTATCTATCTGATCAATTTGAAAACCATACTATTTTGAAAAAGAATTATATTAAAGAAAACAATACACTAAAGCTAACTATTTCAGGTAAGTATCTTTCAGAAGCTGAGTTACAAAGTATCATTAACAAACAAAATGAATATGGTTTGAAAAATATCTCGATTCAGGTTTCACAATTAACAAATGATAGATTAACTGAAAAAGAATTAGTCGACTACATCATTCAATATAAAAACGATGATGATCTTCAACAAATAGAAAAGGATAAGTAAAAAGAATCCCCAAATAACAACAAGTCATGTGAGATATTAATTTGATAAGCATAAGAAACCGTTGAAAAGTATTGTCACTAGTAGTCCATAGGAGAAAATAGCAATGAAAAAAGTAATGATAATTATTAATCCAACTTCTGGAGGAGAAACAGCATTAGATTATAAAGAGAGCTTGGAGAATAAGGCTAAAGAGTATTTTGATTATGTTGAAACTAAGATTACGCAAAAAGCCAAAGATGCAACTCAATTTGCTGAAAAAGCCTCTAAAGAAAAATATGATGCAGTAATTGTTTTTGGTGGAGACGGTACTGTAAATGAGGTTATTTCAGGGATTGCTGAAAAAAATCACATTCCAAAACTTGGGATTATTCCTGGTGGAACTGGTAATTTAATCACTAAGCTATTAGAAATCAACCAAAGTATTGATCAAGCGATTGAAGAACTTGATTTCAATTTTACTAAAACCATTGATGTTGGAAAAGCTAATCAAAATTATTTTGGCTATATTTTTAGTATTGGATCTTTACCAGAAGCTATTCATAACGTTGATATTGAAGATAAAACAAAGTACGGTATCTTTGCATATGCAATCAATACGATGAAGTCCGTTGTGGAAGACGATGTATTTAATGTTCGTATTGAAAGTGAAAATGGCAATTATGAAGGTGAAGCTAGTCAGGTCTTAGTTCTTCTATCTAATTACTATGCAGACAAAAAACTATTTGATGAAAATACAGATGGATATGGAAATATCTTGATTTTAAAAGATGCATCCATCATTTCTAAATTATCGACTATCCCAGATTTGTTAAAAGGGGATCTAGTAGGTAACGATAATATCGAATATATCAAAGCGCGTAATATTAGGATTTCTTCAGAGGTTGAGTTAGAGTCAGATGTTGATGGAGACAAATCGGATAATCTTCCAGTAGATATAAAAATACTAGGGAACCATATCGAAGTATTCTCAGGCACCAAAGTATAGTTTTTTCCCTTCTACTTCTCCAACAAAAAAGTTTTAAATTATATAAGTTACTGCATCAGCAACAATAATAGTCCTGTCCTTTTTAAAGTTAGGATATAAGTCAAAGGTAAGTAAATTACTTTTAATATACGGAGTTAAGGCGTTTTTTGATTCATGTCTAAAAACTTTTCGGAAGCATCAACTGTGATGGTCATAACAAAAAGTAGTGAAGAGATTCCATCGTCGGAATCTTCTTCACTACTTTTCTTCTCTCTTTTCTACTCAATCACCAATAGCAGCATTTCAGAGCTTCCACTCTTCAATCAACCAGTCCGAAAAACCATCATATCTTTCTTGGAGATTATCATGATGACCGTAGGGGTCAAATGCTGAATAAGTGGACAAGCACTGTTTTTTGATGCATTCATGTACTTCTTTGGCAAAGCTAGGAGCCTTGGCCAGTCTATTCTTATGATTAGACCCTTCGGTCAAACCGTTACGTAAATAGACCGAGCAAGACTTATTAATAAGCTGGTGGGATTGACAGTAAGCTACAAAATCTGGATACCAGAAGGATCCACAAATGGAAAAGATAAAAGGCATCTTATCACTGCTATAAAGACTGTGGATAGCAGCCAGTCCACCCAGCGAGTAGCCTCCGTAAGCCATGCGACTGTCATCCAATCGAAACTCCTCTTGGATGCTATTTAAAATATGGCCAAATAGATGGTCATGATAGCTAGCTAGCTTGCCACCAAAATCAGGACTTCCAGGTCTCAAAGCCTGAGCATACCAAGGTGTAAAATCATCCAAGCGATTCTTGGGCTCAAGGCCTACCAGGATAACAGAATCCGCTAGTTTTCCCAGATAATCCAGTTGTCCATCGTTCAGAAAAACAGCTGGATAGGTCTTAGTAGCTTCATAAGACTCAGGAAGGGCAATCGTCACTCGAATGCCATGGCAGACAAAGTCTTTATTTATTAACAAAGTCATTAACCTTCTCAAGAGAATCAATCACAGATGGACCGTAATCCATAAGCTCATCATAAGAAATAGTCATGATTTTCTTGTTTTTAACGGCTGGTACATTTTCAAGAACAGCGTTCTTTTCCATCTTGTCTGTAGCATCCTTGTCCATGGCCTTATTACGGTCACTAGTTACATAGATAATCAATTCTGGTTCCATAGACACGAGATTTTCCAGAGTCAAATCTGATGTTCCTGTCGCAACATTGGTATAGCCAAGCTGATTAAGCATACTTTCTTGAAGGGCAGATTTGTAAGTTCCAAAGGTCTCATCGTTGTAGGCACACATGATCAGAGCCTTCTTCAAGTCTTTGTCAGAAGACTTGTTTTTCTTTTTAACGGCGTCGATACGCTTTTGGAGTTGTCCTGCATACTTGTCTGCCTTGTCTTGAACGTTGAAAATGTCACCAATATTTTTAACATCTTCGATGATATTATTCAAATCTTGTTTGGTTGTTGAAACAGAAGCTTTTTGCGTATAGACGGGAATGTCGTTGCTGTTCCACGTGCTGATGGTTCCCATTGATTTGTCTGAGAACATCATGTTACGACCAATAAGGGCATCAGGTCCGTAAGCCAAGATGGCTTCTTGAGAGATGGTCTTCTTATCACCGATATGTGGGATTGAGGCAATGTCTTCCTTATATTTATCGGTTACTTCATTGTCAGGGTTAAGCATACCGACAATCTTGTCTTTTAAACCAAGCTCAATCAAAATTTCCGTTGATGAAAGGTTGTTTGTGATAACCTTTTCTGGTGCCTTTTTGAAGACTTGATCTAGCTCAGTTCCTTGATCGTCATAAGTTTTGACGGTCAAAGGATACTGGGTTTCTGAGTTGGTCTTTTTCACCGTTTCTTTTGCTGCTGATGACGATGATGTGCTGTTTTTATATGTAGAACTGCATGCTGTCAATGTGAGGACTGCTGCAGCGATTAATGCGATACCAAAAGTTTTCTTGTTCATAAGGCCTTCCTTTCCTAGGCTTATAAATACTGAATCATTGCCTGCTGGTCATCCGTCCAGGTAATACGACTCTGAACATCATAAACCGCCTGCAAGGATTGTGGGGTTACGGCATCCCTTGGGACACCTTGGGCAACAATCTCACCCCCTTTCATTAAGTAAATATAATCTGAAAAACGACAGGCTAATTGAATATCGTGGAGAACTGCGAGAACATTAATGCCGAGTTCCTTGACCAAGGCCAACATCTCCAACTGATACTTAATATCCAAATGGTTGGTAGGCTCATCCAATAAAAGGAGTTTGGGTTCCTGAGCCAAAGCACGCGCTAGGATAACTCTTTGTTTTTCGCCACCTGATAAGGACGAATAATAGCGTGTCTTCTTTTCAGACATGCCAACCTTGTCTAGGGCATCCTGGACGAGCAAGTGGTCCCGCTCCGTTTCTTTTTGTAGAAAGGAAAGGTGGGGCGTTCGACCAAGCATGACAATTTCTTCCACCGTGCAATCAAATTGAAGGGTGTTAAACTGTGTCACAACAGCCATTTCTTTTGCAGTTTCCTTTAGGCTTACCTGATCTAGGCTTTTTCCATCAAGTAAAATCTGACCGCTATCTGGTTTTAACTGGCGATAAATGGTTTTTAGCAAGGTTGATTTCCCACTCCCATTTGGTCCTAGTATGGTCTGGAATTGTCCACCTTCGACCTTTAGGGAGACTCCATTTAGGATTTTTTTCTCTCCAATCGAATAATGAATATCCTTACACTTTACATCCATAAGTCTAAACCACCTTCCTACGATTTTTAGTCACAATATAAATAAAGAAAGGTGCGCCAACCAAGGCTGTAAAGATACCGATAGGTAGCTCTGCATTTTTAACGAGGATTCTAGCCAAGACATCTGCCCAAACCACAAACAAGGAACCTAGGAGAGTTGCCACTGGAAAAAGCTTACGATAGTTAGTCCCGACTATACTTCTAGCAATATGAGGAGTAATCAAGCCCACAAAGCCGATAATTCCACAGCTAGCAACCAAGACGGCTGTTATGACTGCAACGATGGCAATATAAAGATACCAATAGAGTTTAAGTGGGATTCCTAAAGTCAAAGCTGCTTCATCTCCCATCATCATGGCATTGAAGACACGATACTGAGTTGAGAAAAAGAGAAAAGCCAAACCAACCACTACTGCTGGAAGCATCAAATCTGACCAAGATGTTCCTGTCAATGAACCCATGGTCCAAAACTTAATGGTCATGACACTATCTGCTGTCGCTCCAATAGAGATTATAAAATTGGCAAAGGCAATAAAGAGGGCATTAACAACCGTTCCAGATAAAATCAAGCCAGAGGTGGTCACTCTCCCCTGCATAGAGGCAATGATTAAAACAAGAACTGTCGCTAGGATAGCCCCCACAAAGGCACCCAAGCCTACCACAGCTTTAAGGCCTAAAATGATGGCAAAGGTTGCTCCAAAAGTTGCACCCGCCGAGATTCCTAATATATAGGGCTCAGCAATAGGATTATTGACGGTTGACTGCATGACACTCCCAGACATGGAAAGGCCTGCACCAACTATTAACCCCAGGATAACCCTAGGAACTCGCATATTCCAGATAATAGCTTCAAGTGGTTTGGCTATGCTTTGACTGGCAATCGGAAACCCCAATTTTCTGAGGATGACACCATAGGTATCACCTATATCTATAGTGACCGCTCCTAAAGAAACTGCTATAAAAACTGACGCTACTAGCAAAAGTAGAAGCAAACAGAGCAGGCTTAGGTAGCGGGAAAAAACAAGGTGTTTTGTTTTTTTAAAAGGCATTAGCACCTCCTTTCCACCTGTAATGTCAGAAAATTTCGACAATACCTCTCTAGTATAACATGCCTCAAAAAGAAGGGCAAGGTCATTTGAGTATTACATAGAAAAAAGAGCAGTCTTGAACTACTCTTAAGATTTATAAATAATTGAAGGAAAGTGAGAAAAAAGTCGGTTTATCATTTAACTTTCTCCACACTGCTACTAGCAATTCTCATGGCAAGAAGGATTATGAGCACCTTAATCACAAGTGATAGCCATACGCTCTCAGTTGATGACAGTTGCGATAAAGTATTGATCAACGCATGTGTCATCACACAAAGCCAAAGGCTTCTGGTCTTTGTATAAATAGCGGATAAGATGAAACAATTGCTTAATAAGCCTAGCAAAAATGGTAGCAAATGAATCCTTGCCAAAGAGCCATCAATATAAAAATAGAGCAAATGCCATAGTGACCAAGCTACAAATGTACACAGCGTAGACACTAGATAGGTCAACTTTTCTTGCAAAGTAGGCTGGAAAAAATAACGCCAACCGATTTCTTCGATACCACCAAAGACGAGGGCTTTTACAAATAAAATTATGGGGAGATACCAAGTTGGAATAATCATTTCCCCACTAAAGACCTGTGGTAAAAAATCCAAAACTATAAAAATGAGGACTAAGAGATAGTTAAGAGGAGCTTGTTTGACTTGGAAAAAATCTCTGACAAGCTGTTTAAAACTGGAGTGATGATAGCGGATGCTAATAATTGCTCCCCAAATGGCTGAGGACAAGCCACCTAACATAAGGGTAAAGAGGCCAATTGGAGTCCCATAATCAACCCTAACTTCTCCTGCTCTTAGCAGCCAAACAAGGAGACTGACCAGTAAAATCTGTCCAAAGGTCCCTGACAGATAAAGCAACAAGGCTTGTTTTCTATTCATATCTTGATTCCTCTTTCTCCCCTATTCAAACTTTCGTCTCACGATAACCTAGTCCATATCCACCCATTTGCCATTGTCCATGATAAAGGGTTTGGCTAGACCTGGTCCAGTATAGTCCTTGTACTTGGTTGTGAGATACTTGTAGCAATCTTTTTTGCTGGCAAATTTAATGGCTTGGTAGGGCTCTTCAAAGGTCAACTTTTCAACAAATAAGTAGCCATCCGTCATAGGCACCAAGACTCCGACGTGACCGACAAAAAGGGAATCACCATCCAAATTATCGTGGACAACAACCGACAGCATGCGTGCCTTGTCATCAAAGGTGAACTGTTTGTAGTAATCCTCCATATGCTTAGCGTGAACCTTGACATCTTGGGTAGCTTCAGTCTTGACCCTTGAAAAAAGAATGTCAAAGTTTTCCTGGTCCTTGGCATTAAAGAGCTTGCCCTTGTCAATGGCGTCCTTGTCTTGGAAAAGGAGCTCAGTATCACTTTTGACTTGAGGAATCTTGATTTTGCCTTTCAGTAGCGTGTAGGTGTTGATACGGCAGTTGGTACCGATAAAGTCACCATGCTTGGCTGTCCACAGGCTACTGATTTTTTCCACATCATAGTCCGTTTTGGTAAATGGCGCAAAACTCCCAGAAAGACCTACAGAACCCACGGTGTCATTGTAATCAGTGACGAGATTGATAAAGTTATCCACACTCTCCTCGTTCAAATGTTTCGAGAGTATGGCTCGCACCTCACTAATACTAGCCTTACTATTAAGGTTGGAGTAATTTGCTTGCTCCTCTTTTTTGTGGAGATGTGCAAAAACTGCTAAACCGACAAGTAGCAGGCTAGAGATAGATAAAAGAATTAGCGTCTGTTTTTTCAAAGTTTTCATAGGCGCCTCCTTGGCTTCATTATACCAGATTTTGACAGCTACTTATTCTCAGGATACTTTTCCACAATATAAAGGCTTTTACTAGTCTCCAAAACCTTTACTTGTCATTCACAATATTGGCGAAAGCTTCTTGGATGTCCTTATTATTGGTAGGGTACATGTAAAACATGTTTTCAGGATTTCCCTGATTTTGCATGGAAACTAGGACCACTGGTTGACCTTTATGGATGGTGAAATGGTAGAGAATCATGGCAGAACCTGAATAACCGTAGCTATCCACGATGATATAGTCCGCTGTTCCTGTACCATCGTCAGAAAAGGCAACGTCTACCTTTTGTTGGTCGGTCATTGGGGCATTTTGTTCTGTCTTTTCACCTACAATAATGCGGTTATTTTTAGCAAAAGACATGGCACCAAAGAAATCGTCACTTCCGTTAGGTGTTAGCCTTCTATAACTTTCTTGATTCATCTTGTGCCCAAACTCCACCATGTAACTTGCGAGCTTGGCAGCCTTGTCACTATCCCAAAGGGCTGTCGTATTGGTTGGGCTAGTCTGGCTGGACTGGCTCTTGCTTTTCACTCTGTAATAAGACGTGTAAACCACCCCTGGCCCAGCAGACTCTGGAATTTGAACCAAACGATCTGTGTCTTTGACAGAATTGTCCGGAGACGGTGCTGCTTGATTGGCTGGCACAGGCACAAAAGGATTGACCCATGCCCTGGACCATTGTCCGCAAAATAAAACATAGGCTGACCGTTGAAATCTTTAACGACAGTCTTGCCATCAGTACTTCCTGTCTCTTCAGACTTTGTGAGCCCTGACTTGGTAATGGTCACAACATGACCACCGTCAGAAACCCAGTCACCTTCGATGCTTGAAAAATCACCATTTCGAATAGCATCCACATCCATGGCAGGCGTTTTGGCTTCTGATGAAGCATTCTGACTTTGAGAACTAGAACTTGAAGACGAGTCATACGCTTTGGAACTCGATTGTTTAGACTTGTTTGAGGAAGACGTTTGACCACTCTGACTGCTTGACGAAGCTACCGCAAGGGATGACGTCTGTTGCGCTTGTGAATGATGAGAATGCCAAGCAAAAATGGCACCACCACCAAGAAGCGTCATACAAGAAACTGCAAGAACTGACGCTGCGACCTTATGAGTCACAACATACTGACTTAAGGTTTGACAAAAGCTCTTCTTAGATGCTAACAATAAGCTCTCTACTTCTACTCGATTGGCCAAGAGACTACCATTTTGTATCGCCTCGTCGACCTCTGTCATCTTTGGGCGACGTCCATAAATCTTTATAAAATAGGTTAACCATTCTTCTGCTTTCATCTCATCTCCTTTTTGAAGCGTAATAATTTCATTTTAGCATAAATTAGGGATTCTAGTTGACTTGTAGAAAAGAAAAAACTGCAAGCAAGTAGCCGCAGTTAGTGTATAAACTTGATCATTATTTCTGACTATTTCCAAGTTTTTTAAGATAAGTATAGCCCAGATAGAAAAAGAAAAGCGCTAAAAGAATAAAGAACCCCATGACGAGTTTGGTCCCACCTAATTGATAGGCAATGTAAACAAAAGTATTAACCTTGATCTGACCACCCGTTTTTTCCAATAGCGAAAGGCTCTGTGAGTAATAGTGACCAAGCCAAATAGCTCCTAGCCCTAATAACGGATAAATAATGACACCCAAGACAGGGTTCTTTTTTAACAAATTATCTAACATACATCCCCCAATTTTTTTAATGCTATAGTAATAGCTTACCAAAGAATGACTAGAAAAGCAAAGTGCCTTTTTCAGTCCACAAGAAAACTAAAAGGAACCGAGCCGATAAGCTAATCCCTTTAAAATCTAAAAGACGACACGTGTTCCATGAACTTGCTCAAGACCAGGTATGGCAAGAAATTGGTCACGATTAGCCACGGAGATACCACCTCCTGCTAAAATATCCAACTGACCGTCTGCTAGCTGAACCAATTCTGCATAACGTTTCAAGCGTGAGTCTAGAGCAGTCTCAGGAGTTCCAGCACGGGTGAGCAGACGCGTCACACCATTTTCCTTGAGCCACTGGATAGCACTAGGCTGGTCTGCTTTAGGGATTTGGTCAAAGGCCATATGCATGGTGACCTCTAGGTCTCGACTAGCATCTAACAAGGTCTTTAGAGCTTCTGTATCGAGTTGGTTTTCTGAAGTCAAAGCACCTAGTGCAAATCCGTCAACACCCAATTCACGCGCACACTTGATATCTTCTAGCATGATAGCTAATTCCTGCTGGCTATAGACAAAGTCGCCCCCTCGTGGACGAATCATCACAATCACCTTAGCCTGATAATCCTTGGCCAACCCAACAGCCGCCTTTATGACACCATAAGAAGGTGTCGTGCCTCCAACAGCCAGATTATCACACAACTCCACGCGTTGAGCACCGGCTTGAAAAGCTTTTTCTAAGTAAGTCACATTCTCTGCACAAAATTCATATATTGGCATACTGAACCTCCAATTAGTTGTAGTAGCAAGGGGATTGACTTTCAGTTTCTCTTTTGATAACCCCATAACACTATAGCAAATGATAGCAATTGCCATAGAAGGATTCTCACAATCTGCAAACTATCTGCTTCAGAATTTGAAACCACATGAACTAGATTCGAAGCAAGATTGTTGAAAAAATGATCTCCTAACCCAAACCATAAGGAACCTGTCATTTTGTAGAGTAAGGACCATTTGATACTCATCATTCCCGCTAAGATAACATAGCCAATGCCCATGGCGATGAGGTTTACGAGTGACGACTCTCCTTGAAGATAATCTCTTAAGGGCATTACCAAGTGCCATATTCCAAATAGGAAGGCTATAAAGAATAGACTCTTGCGGTAAGAAAGCCCTTCAAGAATTTTTGTGAAAAGGCCACGAAATATTCCTTCTTCCATCCAGACATTTATCAGGTTAAACAACACACTTGAGAGAATAAGTAAGATTCCTACTTGAGATACTTTTTCGCTTGTTAAGGAAAAACCACTGGCGTAAAACGATAAGTGAACATTGCCATGAAGAAAAACGAGAGTAAGACTTTCAATGGCATATGCAAAAACGGAACACACTAAGCCAAAGAGTAGCCCCTTCCCTATACCACTCACTATTCCATCAGAACTGAAACCAATATCTTTCCATCTTAATTTACAAATTGAAAGTACTCCCCACAGTAGAAGAATTCCAAAAAGCTTATGTAGAAAATTCTCAGATAAGAAGGTTTCATCCGTCCTCATATAGAAGTATTCAATTAACCTTGCTACTGAGCAGATAACAAATATAATTGAACAACTTAAAATAGGTTTCTTTATTAGTTGATTTAGCATATCTTCCTTTCAAATAAGTCTTTTATAAAAGTTAATTTCAATATTTCACTCAGTCCAATTCCTTCTCTAGTTCTTTTAGAAAGGTGATTAAAAATTGATGGCGACTTTCTGCCATTTGTTTGGCAGTCTCCGTGTTCATTTCATCTTTTAAGAGGAGCAACTTGTCGTGGAAATGTTGGACGGTATCAGTAAGGGGTCTCCCTTTGTGGCCACCATAGGAAAAAGTTCGCGCAATTCCTACAGCTCCTATCGCATCCAGGCGGTCTGCATCCTGGACAATCTTGCCTTCTAAGGTTTCTGGATGTTTACCACGATTTTTGCTGAAAGAAACAGCATTGATAACCCGACAAATCTGGTCGATTTGGTTTTTAGGAGTACCAATCTCTTCTAGAAACATTCGAGCATTCGCATTATTCTCTGTTTGAAACAATTTATCATCATCAGCATCGTGAAGAAGAGCTGACAAGCCCACTATCTCCAGATCACATGGCCCTTCTGCTTGTGCGATTCTCATAGCATTGCTATAGACGCGAAGGGTATGTTCTACATCATGACCATCCGCTCGATCAGCAAATAAGGTTTTCACATACTGCTTAGCAGCAAGAATTCGTTCTTCGATCATCGTTCTTGTCCTTTGTATAATCTGTGGACAGTTCTATCTATTCATTTGAACTAGTAATGGAGAGGTGCAGTTTACTTAAAACCGCCTCTCAGCGATTACTACTTCTTCTTTTGTGGAAAAAGCGGGAGACCAAGTTTGGCAATCTTTTCAGCTGGGGTCCTCATGCCATCCTTGACCCATTTGGAAATCACTGAGACAATAGCTGAGCTCCAAAAGGAATTGAGGTAACTACCGGCACCATTTGATGAGCTACCATTTCGTTTTTCCAAAAAATCATAAACTGCCTTGGTCAATACCTGCTCAAAATTATAATCAATGGCAAGACTGATGATTTTGGCTTCTTTTTTGACTTCCTTAAGGAGATAAACCCAGACTTGGTAAAGATCCGTCTTGAGATTATAGCCGTCCAAGGACTTAGTAATCTTTGCAATGCTAGACTCAAAAATAGATTTCAAAATCTCTTCCTTAGAACCATAATTGCGATAAAAGGCAGCACGAGATACACCCGCACGCTCAACCAGTTCCGATATGGTAATCTTTTTAAAGTCTTTTTTCTCCAACAATTGCAGGAGAGAAATTTCGATGGATTCTCGTGTAATTGCTTTGTTTTCTTGGTTAAATCGTTTGAGATTTTCCAAGGATTTCTCTGAGATTTTTCTTTCTGCCATAACATTCACTTTCTATCTGTCACGCCTGATGATATACGCTTTCATAGCAATGCACTTCATGATAAAATTGTAAAAGAAGACAAAACACTTGTCAATGTACATTATGCAGATATGAGGTGTAACCTATGAAATGGAAAATTATTGCGGATTCAGGCTGTGACTACCGTTCTTTGGACAATCTGGCACCAGATACGGAGTTTGTCAGTGTTCCTTTGACTATCCAAGTGGGTGAGACCATTTACAGGGATGATGCCCAACTCAATATTGATCAAATGATGGAGGAGATGTATGCGACTACGACTGCTTCTAAGTCTGCCTGTCCGAGTCCTGATGATTATATGAAATCCTTTGAAGGAGCGGAAAATATCGTCGTCGTGACGATCACTGGAACCCTTTCTGGTAGCTACAATAGTGCTGAGGTAGCCAAGAAAATTTATCTGGAAGAGCATCCGAATACTAATATTCACGTGATTGATAGCCTGTCAGCTGGTGGCGAGGTCGACCTTATCGTTCGTAAACTCAATCACTTAGTCGCTGAAGGCCTTGATTTTGACCAAGTCGTTGATGCTATCACAAGCTACAAGTCTAAAACCAAGTTGCTCTTTGTTTTGGCCAAGGTCGATAATTTGGTGAAGAATGGTCGTCTAAGTAAACTTATCGGGACTGTTGTCGGACTCCTCAATATCCGTATGGTTGGGGAAGCTAGTAAGACAGGAACGCTCGAGCTACTACAAAAGGCACGTGGTCAAAAGAAAGCCATCAAGGCTGCTTTTGATGAACTCCTCAAGGCTGGTTATGCTGGCGGGCATATTACCATTGCCCACCGCAACAATGAAAAATTTATCGAGCAATTCTCTGAATTGGTTCGTGAAAAATTTGCCCAAGCAAGCATCGAAGTCCTTCCCACTTCTGGACTCTGTAGTTTTTATGCTGAAGAAGGCGGACTCCTTATGGGGTATGAAATTTAAGAAAACATTGAAAAGAGGCTGGACTACATGTTCGGTCTTTTAAAAATCAGATTATGCTATTTGATAATCAGCAGAATAGGATTTTAAAACTAAAAATTCTTTCTTGACAATCCAACGTAACCGCTTTCATCGCCTCCTTCATTTATGGTAAGATGGAAGTGACGCATTAGTGTCATATGCTTATCAATTTAAATACCCTTATTAAACATGGAGATAGTTTATGAAGCAGAAACATTCACATTTTCTAATCCCTGGAATACTTCTTCTAGGGATCGTTTTGCGGGCCCCGTTCACAACCTTGTCTACGGTCTTATCAGACATTGCTTCTGGTCTAGGTATTGAGGTCAGTTCTCTCGGTCTCTTGACGAGTCTGCCTCTCTTGACCTTTGCGATATTCTCACCTTTTGCGGCTAGCTGGGCCAAACGCTTTGGTATTGAAAGACTCTTCCTCGGTGTTTTAATTGTGATGACACTTGGTTCTGCTCTGCGTACCCTTAATCTCCCTCTTCTTTATGTGGGAACACTGTTAGTCGGAGCTGGGATTGCCTTTATCAACGTCCTTCTCCCAAGCCTAATTCAGGCTAATGAGCCAAATCAGTTAGGATTCTTAACCACACTCTACATTACAGCCATGGGCTTGTCCACAGCTGTGGCTTCATCAGTTGCCGTTCCAATCACTAAGGCAACCTCATGGCAAGGTTTGGTCTGGGTATTGACAGCAGTCTGTGCCCTGGCTCTTGTAGTTTGGCTTCCTAATGTCCGTCACAATCATTACTTAGAACAAGAAACTTCTACCAGCGAAAATTCAGGCAGTTGGTATAAGAGTGGCAAAGTCTGGGCCATCATGATTTTCGGTGGATTACAGTCACTCTTCTTCTATACCACTATCACTTGGCTTCCAACCATGGCCACTCAAGCCGGTGTCGGCGAGGCCAATGCCGGAATTCTAGCTTCCGTTTTCACACTGACGAGTATTCCATTCTCTATGATCGTTCCTAGCCTAATCACTAAACTTTCTGATCGTAACCGCCATTTGATGCTAGTGGCTACCGTCCTAGCAGGACTCATCGGAGTTGCCATGCTTCTAGTCAATACAGACAGCTTTGTGTATTGGTTAGTCCTTAACCTCTTAACCGGAAGTTCTGCTAGTGTCCTATTCCCTTACATGATGGTTTCCTTTTCAATGAAGGCTAGCACGCCTGAAAAAACAGACCAACTATCAGGTTTATCCCAAACCGGAGGCTATATCTTTGCGGCCCTTGGTCCAGTCTTGTTTGGTTCAAGCAAACAACTCTTTAACTCTTGGACCCCTGCTGTTTTAATTCTTCTTGTCTTGACCATAATCATGGGAATTGCCCTTTACAAAGTTGAAAAAACAGACCTTATTTTGTAAGAGAAAAACTAATAAAAGAAAATGCCCCACAGGTTGTGACTTGTGGGGTGTTATTTTGCGTGCGGCGAATGAATGCAACTTTTAAATACAAAGGTCGAAGTATTCGTATTTGTCTTTCGACAAGTTCCCTTAACCACATAACCCTATTTTTCTAGCCAAAAGAACGATTGCTTTAACATTTCTTTTGCTTGTCCAATCATACACGGTCCATGAGAAATAATAATATTCTTAGGTTCCCATTTCTTTATTTTGTGATAACTCCTCAAAGCTTGTTTTTTGCCAAATAAGAAACTTATTCTTAAATCTCTTGGTGTTTTACCATTTGGATAGTGATTATCGCCTATTTTAAACAGTAGCTTTTCAAAAAGCGATAATTTCTCAGTTTCAATGTTTTCAATAAGATCCGTTAAAATCAGAGTTGAACTTTCATTATGGAAAAAAACAACCTCTTTTACATAAAAACTTCCCTCAAATGTTGTAAAAAGAATTTCTTCGTTCCAATTGGCCTTGCTTAATTCCTGACCATAATCCAAACTCATTCCCGATTTTCTGGCACGCTTTTGAACACCACTAGCTAGCCAAACTTTTGCTTCAGGAAATAGTTGATGCCACTCATTTATATAACTATAATGTAAGACATTTGGAGCAATAAGGTGTTTTACCTCACCCAATTTCTTGATTTCAAAAAGTAAATTGTCATTAGGCTTAGTCGGTGAATGCACCCAAAGACCACCATTCTGTAGACGGATAACTGTCATTCTAGTTGAAAAAGGCACTTTGAAGAATTTGAAATCCATCAGTACTTCTTCCCCATCCACAATCCATAGGTTATCTGCTATCTTTTTTAAGGAATTGAGAGGACTATATTTTTTGACTTCCATGAAACTCAACTTTCTAAATTAATAAAGTATAATCAATCGTTATTCTCCAAAAATGGAACAACCAACTTAATCCACTCTTTAGGTAGGTAGGCTGATAAATAGCCATGATTATAGCCTTTTGCTTCATACAGGATAGTGTTGGGATGTAGCTGCTCAAATAATTTCGCCGATGCTTTCACACCGTTCAATTCTTTTTCGCCATAAATATAGAGAACCTGTGCTTTACTAGCAGAAATCTTGTCCTTCAACTTGTAGTCGCCCATATAGGTTTTGTAAATGGTCACTAATGTTTTGATAGGTGTCCTTGGCATATCCTCCATATAATAATTTTTTATCTCGTCTGGGTAAGCTAATTGGGGATAGGATTTATTCATTAAGCTTAACTGAAATTTACAAGAGGATTTACTAAACATCAGTTTACCAAATAAAGATACCAGTAGGATGCTAAATCTCGCCAACCTTGGCTGAGGAATACAGAGACTTCCATCTATGATGACTTTCTCAGCTATATCGCTGTCTAAGGACAAAAGTTCCATAGCAATTTGACCACCGAGTGAAACACCACCAATCGCAAACAACTTTCCATCATAATTCTGTCTAACATAGTTCAAAATTTCCTGTGCCGAGTCTTCCGTTGAGATATAGTCCCTTTGAAATTCTTCACCGTGGCCATTCAAAGTGGGTAAAATAACACGGTAGTCTTCTGACAAAATCCGTGCTTGACGAAGATAATTCCACCAAGAGCTACCCCCACCATGTATCAATAAAATGGGAGGCAAATTCTTATCACCAAATTCATGAAATTTCATATTTGATACCCTCCAAAATGTTTCATATAGCCACTACTATTCTTTTTTTGAAACGCCTATGTTCGCCTTTTTCATTCTACTTATAGAAAATCTTCACCCAATCTTGTTTTGCACTTAGAATACGAGCAACAAATACTGTATGATTCTCAATATAATAAAATGCGAGATAGTTCTCTATTGGCATATAACGATAGGGTTTCCCATCGTCAGTCATTTCACCGTAACCTCTACTAGACACAAGTGGACATGCTTCTGGAAATATTTCTAAGGTTTCAAGAGCAGTCAATATCAAATCAACTTTCCCATCCGCAGATTGTTGGCTATAAAAATTCATAACGATATAGTCATGAATTTCTCGTAAGTCCTGCTTAGCTCGATCCGTAAGAAAAACCTGATAGCGTTTCAACTTAGTCAAGGCCAAATTCCTTTCTCACATCTGCTACAGAAGTAACTTTACCTTGCGCAATTTCCTGATGCCCGATTAAAATTTCCTTCTTTAAATCCTCAAAAGCCACTTGATACTGTGTATCTTGCAAATCACTAGAAACAAATTCTCTTACATCAACTGTCCTATTGGCAATTTTTCTAAGTGCTGCATTGAGAACATCTGATACCGTAATTTTTTCGTCTGCTAAGATGTCTTTCGTTTTTTGGTAAAATACCGAATCTGCTCGAAAATTTACCGCTTGTGTCTTTGCCATATTAACAACTCCTTTTGTAAATACATTTTGTATATACATTCTAACATATAAAAGAAAAAGTATTCAACTAAAAAGAGAAATGATTAACGACAAAAAGCCTTGAAACCAAGGCTTTTCCTTCTACATATTTTCTAGGCTCGTACAAGCAGTGAGACTGCCTCCACATGTGATGCTAGAAAATATCTATATTATAGACCAAAACTTTTGTTCTTTTCTCAATTAGATAATATTTTTAGTTCAGTACAATTTTGGTAAGGTACGTTTTATTAATTTATCGGACGAATCGATACATCTCCAAGTCCAAAAGAGAAATTGTCAAAGATATCCTGATAGTCGAATGGAATTAGTTGCCCTGTCTGGCTCATAAGAGCAAAGTCCAAAGAAGGGAATTCGCTCCTCCTTTGTGAAGGACTGTTTATACAAGTTGCTGATGATTTCCCAGTGTTTAAAAGGATTGAATTTAATTTGTTTTAAGGTCATAAATTTCTCCTTAATTCCACCATCTAGCAAAATAGAAGTCTTTTTAAATATAACTCACGCCACGCCTTCGCAACGTTCTTTAGTTTAACGATTGAATCTCTTCTTTGACATATCCTTCTACATCTTCAATCTCTACAAACAGCGGGTCTAAGTGACACAAGAAGTGCCAATCTTCAGCGCCACGTTTTCTGTAGAGAATCGCTTCACCGTCTTCACTTCCGAAAAAGCTTCTGTCGGCTTCATATCCACAGCGTTCTAAGAAGTCTTTTGCCTTGCGATAGTTCGCTTCTCTTGCTTCGACATAGGCTTTCACTTCATCGTTGTTAACGACATACGCATCGATTTTTGAATACCCTTCGATCACTTTATCGTTTTTAACGGATAGATTCGAAATTTCTTTCCAAATAATGTCCATATTTTCTTCAGAATTAAACGAAAATCTAGATAAAGGGACAATATTTCCGTTAAAGACAATTTCCATATAATCCGG
Organism: Streptococcus parasalivarius; assembly: GCF_054785155.1. Classification (NCBI taxonomy): domain Bacteria; kingdom Bacillati; phylum Bacillota; class Bacilli; order Lactobacillales; family Streptococcaceae; genus Streptococcus; species Streptococcus parasalivarius. Next base: position 303,621 of record NZ_BAABOB010000001.1, on the reverse strand, counting down.
CAAGTATTTCGGGTTCACATACTCCACTTCAAACCCATCTTTAGTTTCTAAAGTATACCCAGGGATTTGAGCTACAAAGGCTCTCCCCTCTTCTAAAGAGTCAAACGTGACTAAATCCTTTTGATAATCACCTTGATAAAATTCCAATATAAGCATCGATAACCTTCCATTTAAACTTTACAGCGAGCGCTACACAAATTTATTTTTCAGATCTTACAAGCAGTGATACTGCTTCGACATGAAACGAGTGATCACTGAGTATATCAAGTGAAGCTGCCTGTATGTGGAAACATGTCTATAAACCTTTTAACGATCTCATAAGGTTATCATTTAAAGGTATTACCTCAACAAACTGGGATTTACTTAATTGAAATCCACTCTTCCTTTGAGAGACAGGTTATATGTTCTGTACGAAGAACACCTTCCAATGCACACGGAACCTTCTCTTTTGTATGATGATAACGGAACCCACATTTTTCCTGAACTCTCTTCGACTTTGTATTGCCGTCAAAATAACCACACCACATTTTCTCCAGATTCAAGTCATCAAATCCATGTCTCATCATCTCACGAACTGCTTCTGGTATAAGCCCCTGACCCCAATAGGGAACTCCAATCCAGTAGCCAATCTCCGCCTCAGTATCCGGAATCCCTTTATCACTTGCAGAGCCAATCATCAATCCTATGCTACCCACTGGCTGCATTGTTTCTTTTAAAACGATGGCATATATTTCAGGTGCTGAAAAATAATTTTTTATAATCTCCCTACTGTTTTCAACACTGGTATGTACAGGCCAACCAGCAATCGGACCAACCTCTGGATGACTGGCATATTGAAATAAATCATTGGCATCTCTTTCTTCCCATGGGCGAAGAATCAATCTTTCCGTTTCTAAAATCATTTTGTTCTCCTTAAATTCCAACTGTTTATAAAATCACTTCAAATGAAGGATTTTTCATGATTTGACTCTTTTTCACAATAGCATAAGGTTATCGTTAAAGGGTATTACCTCGACAAACTGGAATTTGCGTATGGAATCAGTTTTTGCGAAGTTCCATATAGATTGAGGTTTTCTCCTCATCCTCGGAAATCAGGTACTCCGGAAAGTCTTTCTGCTGAAAGCCAAGCCTCTCATACAACGCGATTGCTTTCATATTTTCCGGATTCGGATTGACCCATACAATCTCTGCACCGTTTAGGAACGCTTCTTTGATTGCATGGGAGAGCCCGGCCGTTGCAATTCCACATCCCCGTGCAAATCCAAACAATTTTATGTCCAGAGCGGCGCTTCGATGCTCTGCGTCGATTTCATAGAACGATTCTCCGCAGTATTTCCCGTCTTCGAAATAAGTAAGTGTCTTAAAACAGTTTAATATTCAGTTAGACAAACCGGGATTTAGAAAGATCTCCGCAAATAAACCATGTCTACCAACTGAATGCCACATTCATATATTGGATGGTCATAATTGTCTGTAAAGAAGTTCGGGGCGATATGTGATCGCACAAACCCACACTTTTCATAAAACGGAATCGTCATTGGACTATCGCCCGTTCCTACCTGCAGGGTAGAATACTCTTCTCTGTATTTCGTGATAATAAAATCAATCATGGCTTTCGCGTAACCTTTGCCTTGATATTCCGGAACTGTCGCAATATTCTTAATTTCAAGTACGCCATTTCCCACATCGATTACAACACACTCACATTTTATACCATTATCATCAAGTACATACATTTTACCCTTATCAATATAACGGTCTATCATATCCTCCTGCTCATCTGCCAATAATAGCAACTCAATATAATTTTTTTTGTTTTTCATAACCTCTATTATTTCCATCAACACACCCACTTCTTAAAATATTTATTGTTATTATTGTTTCGCAAATAATTTATAACCTCGATTTTAGCATCCCGCGGGTTCAATGATTTGTAATCAAATCCAATGATTTCAAAGCTGTCATCAAAAAATTGTTTATAGCGATTAGCTTCTTCTGCATTACCACCCTTACCATGAACATATATAACGGCATTTTTCATTCAAATTCTCTCCACAAATTCTAATTTGATTATTTCTTTTTCTTCGGTTTTGGTGCAGGTAACTCATCATACATTGAATTGAATAAGCCGGTTAAAAATTCTTTGTTGTCAACATCATCTACCAATAACATTTCCTTTGCTCCATCATATGGTAACTCGTACTTTGCATTTGGCATAGATGCTGTTGCAGATTTAACAGGCTTCACTAAAAATCTATCATCATAAATTCCACCCACAATTTTTCCACGATAATAAATAATATATTCACCCATCATTGATTTATATGTTATTTCTTCCAACTCAGATAGTTGTTCTAAAATGAAGTTTAAATATTCTTTACTTGAAGCCATTTTTTCTATCTCCCTTAATTACTAAAATTTCAATAGTCCATTTTCGTCAAACTTAAAATTTGGACCCCATGCAACTTCCCAACAGTATCCATCTAAATCCGAAAAATATGCATGATATCCACTCCAAAAAACTTCCTGTGGGTCTTTCACAATTTTTCCACCTGCTTTTCCTTACTAATTCTATTACTCGCCAATATCGTATAAATTAAATAAGCAATAAAAATGATAATAAAAATAACGTTAATTTTTAACACAAAATAGAGATTTAACAAATTTGCGAACGCATGAAATAATATACAGTACCCCACAGATCTCGTTTGACGGTAAAGAAGCCCTAAAACAAAACTTAAAAATAATGTATATGTGAAAAATAAAATAAAAGGAAATCCTTGATGACTTTCCCCAACTATAAACCATAAAGGCAGATGCCAAATCCCCCAAATTGATCCTACAATCAAATTAGATTGCCAATACGTATATTTTTTATCAAGTAACGGTTGTAATATACCTCTCCATCCTAATTCTTCATGTCCACCACCAAAAAAAATTAATTGAATAAAGAATAGTGGCATCAGATAAAGTGATACTCCGTTTAATTCTAAGGAAGATACAGAGAATAGTATCAATATTGCTAACATATGAATAATGAAATAAATACTACTATTTTTTCTTTTATTAAATACAAAATGTTTAAATTTTATATTGTTACTTTTCAAATAAAACCCACTTGCAATAGCTGGTCCAAGTGCACCAACTATATGTAATATTCTCCCTATAAAGGTTTCTAATCCCAAAATATGAGATTGTGTAAATATGGCAAGAAGCCCCCAAGCTATATAAGTAATTCCAAATGTAAAATAAAGATAATTTTTTAAATTCTTTTTATCAATTTCTGTCATTTATCTTCCTTATCTTGATTACTTTATGAATAAATTTTTTTACTGCTTCTAAGTTGCTCTCAATTTATAACTAACCATATTCTATCACAAAAACGCAAGAAAAAGCCTTGAAATCAAGGCTTTTCTATACTTTCACAAATAATCCTAATAAATTTCCATTCAACTTCTTCTAAGCATCTTTTCTAAAAAATAAATTGACAATCTCATCTTCTGAAAAGCCTAGCTCACCTAGTTTTTCAAACAAAATTTTCACTAGCTTGTTAGATTCTTGATATCTTAACTCCTTTATTTCTTGCTCGCTTTCTATGACAAAATATCCTAATGTTCCACAGCTAATAACCAAATTCTGTTCTTCGAGAACTTTCATTGCTTTTTGGACGGTTGCCGGATTACACTTCTCATTTTCTGCTAATCTCCTTATTGAAGGAATTTGTTGTTCAGGTGCATAATCACCTCTTAAAATAGTCGTTCTTAATTTTGATGCAATTTGTAAATATAGATGGGGTTTCATTTAATCTTTTTATTTGCCTTTTCCCTAACAAACTTCCAATATGCAGAATAGGGAATGACTGTAGCTAGTAGAAGATAGTATTTATTTGCAAACATATCTGCTTCTCCTTTTGCATTGAAATGAATCGGAACTTTTTCTGGAAGAAATCTACAAGTAACAACTATTATAGCTAGCATTACTAATAACACCAAAATATCTTTTATCAGTCTGTTTTTCATCTTATTTTCCTCCTTTAACTAGATAAAATTTAACTTGGTCATTTTTATATAAACTCTAAACGAAATAGCCAGTAAAATTACTGATACTGCCTGCAAAATAAATATAATCGGAAGATTAAACAGCCAATTAAGCAAAATAGGTGTAATAAGCGTAATCATACCAATAATTCCAGTTACAATAACAGGAAGACTTTGTTTGACAACTATCATCTCACTGTCCCAATCATAGTTAGGATATTTTTTATTTAATGAAATTCCGATTACCGTTATAAAAAGGGAGTAACATATAGGAACAATAACTAGATTCATAACTTGAATAGGATTCATATCAAGTTTCAGCATAAATACACATACAGAAATCATATAGCCAATCAAATGAAGTGTGAGAGTGACAGCTATCTTAGCATTTAAAATCATTTTCACCTCAACCGGAGAACTTTTCAAAATCCAAATATTTTTACCTTCTAAAGATATAGATGAAGCTGCTGGACAACTGAGTGAAAGCATAGATGCAATAAAGACGGGAGATAAGTTTGAAAGATACTCATTTATATTTTCAATTCCTGCAGAATTTCCTATTTGATCTACAGAATTAAACAGGAAACATATACTAAAGACACATAAGATAATCACTCCAAGCCCAGCATTCAAGACTGCCATATAAGAACTTAAAAATCGTCCAAGCTCTTTTTGATATAAGGCAAAAAATACCGATTTTCTTTCATAAGATACTTTGTCATTAGCATATCTTGATTTTGTATTAGCAAGTGTATTAAGTAGTCCATACTTCAACGAAGCAATTTTGACAAATAGATAAAAAACGACTATTGAAAGAACTAAATAAAATCCCATTCCACAGTACATTGGAAAATCGTAGTATGACATAAATAGTCTAGAAATTGGATACAGTCCAGTAATTTGCTTAGCTAGAGTAACCCCAATACTACTTTCATCACCTGATTGCATAGCTGATAATGCAAAATATCCAATTATACCTAGCATCGCAAATGAAAAAATAAGAGAGATAACATTTTTCCTTTTAAAAAAAGATGAAGCGACAACAATAACGATTCCCATGCATGCCGCTATACACATGGGGATCAAAGGGGCAAAAATTATAGAAGTAAAATACAATATAATCTGTAGGAGGTTTAAACTTCCGTTCAAGCCCCATACAATTCCGCCCGGAAGCATAAACATCAAGCCTATTAAAAAATTCAATAAGTACATAAACATGAACTTGCTGATGATAATATACGAACTTTTAACGGGTAAGGATAGGAGAATTTCCATATCTCGACTGCCAAATAAAATGCCATTCGAATAAAATACTGTCAAAAATAATATTGAAAAACTTGAGACAGAGACCATATATGCTGGTATCAAGTTCTGCTGTCCAACTTGTACCAATGTTTTAGCTGTTAGCATATTATAAAAAAAGCAAAATAAGGCAAGAGTTACTATGCCAAAACTCGCAATAGCCATTGAACTTTGTTTTTTATTTCCCGTCTCTCTAATCTGGTTAATGGGAAAAAAATTTATCAATTGTGCTCTAATTAGTATCCAAATGTTACTCATTGCCCTGCACCTCCATGAAAAATGCCTCCAATGATTCATTACCTTTGACGTCTCCTGTATTGCCACTTGCGATTAACTTTCCATTTTTGATAATGGCAATCTTATTACATAATTTTTCCGCAACATCCAATACATGGGTTGAAAAGAAAATAGCACCTCCATCTGAAACACACTCATGCATAATTTTCTTTAGTAAGAAAGTTGCTTTGGGATCTAGCCCAACAAAAGGTTCATCTAAAATCAACAGTTTGGGAGAATGTACAAGTGCTGAAATAATGGCTGTTCGTTGCTTCATACCATGTGAATATGAAGAAATAATCCCCGAAAGATGCTCAGTCATATCAAATAAATCACCGTATTTTTGGATTCTCTCCCTGCGTATTTTTGTAGGAATTTCAAACAGGTCAGCAATAAAATTAATATATTGAAGTCCTGTCATATGTTCATACAAATCTGGATTATCTGGGATATACGCCATCATTTTCTTACAAATAACAGGTTCTTCTTTAATAGAATGACCGTTGATAATTATACTTCCGTCTTCAAAATCATGGATACCGACAACTGCCTTTATCGTTGTCGTTTTTCCCGCACCATTTGCTCCAATAAAACCATAAATATCTCCAGGCTGTACTGAAATAGATAGGTTATCCACAACCGTCTTATCCCCATAACTTTTACTAAAATTCTTTATCTCTAACATATTTTTGCCTCCATTGACAATTTGTCAGTTATATTTTGAAATAATACCGATAGCTTGTTTTGATTTAGCTATCGGTACATAGTTCTCTTTACAAACATTCTATTTTTTTTTAATTGCTAAAGAGTCCTTTTGTATTTAGATTTTGTTCCAGCATTATCTTAAATGCATTCAAGTAATCTTTGACTGGTTCTTTCTTTGAAGTTTTTATACCTATGTTATTTGAAACAAAAACATAGGCTGTCATCAGAAATTCTGCTGTTTCTGATGGATATTTTACAGAAAATACTTTTTCTGAGATGCCTTGATTTATTATCCTCTCAAAATATATAGTCAGTTTTTCAATGAGCTTATGGGATAACTTATCTAACATATAACGATTTTCTTCAAGATCAACCGTCTTTTGTAACTCAGTTCCCTCCGCTGAAACGTTATCTGTAGAGATTATTGTGGCATCTATAAAGGCTCTTATTTTTTCAATAGCAGTTTTGTCGTCATCATTGACAATCACATGAATATCTCTCAATAATTTCTCTGAATAACGTTCCACAAGACAATACAGAATATCTTCTTTGTTCTTAAAGTGATAGTATAACAAACCTCGTGATATATTTACCTTATCGACTATATCCTGAGTTGTTGTGTTCGCATATCCTTTCTCCATAAAGAGGAGCATAGCAGCATCCATAATCTCAGCCCGTCGAATTTCTGGATCTTTTACATCTCGCATTTTATTCCTCCTGATTATAGATCATACTACTTTACTGACAAAGTGTCAATTAAAAATTATATTTTTGAAACCAGAAGAAAAAGCCCTGTCACCAAGGCTTTTTCGTCAACATTTTTTTCTACGCTTTTACAAGCAGTGATACCGCCTCAACATGATGCGTTTGTGGGAGTTCAAAGCTCCAGTGGAGCTTTGAAGCATCTCGCCTTGAAATATAAAAGCGAGATGCTTAACTGCGTTTTACCAATAAACTCACACACTCGGCGGTTCGGACTTACCGTATCATTTCGTCGGTCTCCCTCCTCATTCTACGAGTCCTATCGCATGGGCCGAACATCTGCTTCTACTTCGCTGATACCGCAGCTCGTACAAGCAGTGATACCGCCTCAACATGATGCGTCTGAGGAAAAAGATCCACTGGCTGAACTTTCTTCAATTCATAGCCTAATTCTTGATAGCGTTTGATATCACGCGCCATGGTTGCTGGGTTACATGAGACGTAGGTAATCTTCTCAGGTTGCATGGCGGCGCTAGCTTTGATGAAGCTTTCAGTCAAGCCCTTACGTGGTGGGTCCACAATGATAACATCTGGTTTGATGCCATCCTTGCTCCACTTGGCCATGGCATTTTCAGCTGAGTCAGCCACATAGTGGGCATTTGTAATGCCGTTGCGTTCTGCATTTTTCTTGGCATCTTCGACGGCTGTTTCGATGACTTCAACGCCGTAGACTTCCTTGACCTGTTTTGCAAATGACAAACCGATTGTCCCGATTCCTGAATAGGCATCAATAACAATGCTGTTGCTGTTTAAATCTGAGAAGTCAATAGCTGTTTGATAGAGTTTTTCAGCCATCTCGGTGTTAACCTGATAGAAAGATTGGGCAGAGATCTCATAGTCATTGCCCAACATACTGTCTGTGATGGTGTCTTGGCCATAAAGGGTGCGGAACTCCTTACCAAAGATGGCGTTAGTGTTCTTATCGTTGATGTTTTGGATGATGGAAACGACACTTGGGAAGGCTTCTGTAATCTTAGCAATGACTTGGTCAATGCGGAAAACTTTTGGTCTGGTCGTTACAAAGACCAACATCATCTGACCTGAATAATGACCACGACGAACTACCAAATGACGAATCAAACCTGTCTGCTCCTTCTCATCATAAGGTTTAAGGTCATAGCGACGGAGAAGGTCACGAACAAAGACAATGAGTTTATCAATTTCCTTGTCTTGGATAAGGAAATCTTCAATTGGAATCAAGTCGTGCGAATTCTTGCGGTAGAAACCTGTTTCAAGCTGACCTTTAACACGGCGAACGGGCACCTGTGCCTTATTACGGTAAGCGTACGGTGTATCCATCCCCAATGTTTCAGCGACTTCTACGTCTGAGATACCTGCTGTCTTATAGAGGTTGTCCACAACTTGTTTACGCTTGAACTTGAGCTGCTCCTCGTAGGTCATATGGCCAAAATCAGCAATTCCTGAACGGAGATAGGTTGCATCAATGTCCTGATTGCGGTTTGGTGAAAGGGTCACATACTCCTCAACCTTACCAAAGCCGATATTTTTCTTGAGCTTAAGCACGCGCATCTTGATGACTTCACCTGGTAGGGCGTTATCCACAAAAAAGACAAAGCCATCTACCTTAGCGACACCCGCTCCTTCATGTGTCAAATCGACAATTTCAACTTCTACAATAGCGTTTTTATTTAACATAATTCAACTTTCTTTACTCTGATAGGCCTCTAGGTTTTCCTAAAAAGCCACTTGCTACTCTCCATTATAGCACATATAAATTAAATTTATGGCTGGCCATAAATATTATAGATTTTTCAGAAAAGTCAAACGGTGCTATCATAGGTCCATGACAAAAAAATAAACGACTCAGCAACTAGGCTAGATGTCGTTTCTATCTAAAGGAGAATAATCATGCCAGATATTACCATTCATACAATCGAAACTGCACCGGAAGAAGTCAAAGACGTCCTTCAAACAGTCAAAGATGCCAATGGGGGATACATTCCAAACTTGATTGGTCTCCTTGCTAATGCGCCAACTGCGCTTGAAACTTACCGTACTGTCGGTGAAATCAACCGTCGCAATTCATTGACACCAACTGAACGTGAGGTTGTTCAAATTACAGCTGCTGTTACTAATGGCTGTGCCTTCTGTGTGGCAGGTCATACAGCCTTTTCAATCAAGCAAATCCAAATGACACCTCAACTTTTGGAAGCCCTTCGTAACCGTACACCAATCGAAGATGATCCAAAACTTGATACCCTTGCTAAATTCACTATTGCCGTGATCAATACCAAAGGTGCTGTTGGTGACGAAGCCTACAATGACTTCTTGGAAGCTGGCTACACTGCACAAAATGCCCTTGACGTTATCTTGGGTGTCAGCCTTGCAAGCTTGTGTAACTACGCTAACAATCTCGCACAAACACCGATTAACCCTGAACTTCAAGAATACGCTTAATTCAAAACGAAGCGATAAACAGAGGAGGACCTAAGCCTATGTCATATTTTTCAAAAGAATTCCTTACTTGGTTAGACACCAATGCTGATCTCATCGACCAAGAATCTGGACCAATTGCCAATCAACTCTTGAAAAAAATTGCTGGACATGATATTTTTAAAGTAAGCGTTCCCAAAGAGTATGATGGCTTAGGTGGTGAACCTACTCAAGTTGTTGATTTTCTTGGGGAACTCGCACAGCATTCCTTAACGGCTTCCTTTATTTCTTGGGGACATCGTACTTTTATCGAATATATTTTAAGCAGTGACAATCCCTACCCTAGACAAGCATGGTTAGCTGAACTGTTTAATGGTGAACGAGCTGGTGGTACCGGTTTGTCTAATGCCGTTAAATTTCTATCAGATATCGAGGAACTCAATGTCACTATTTCTCAAGAAGGTGATGACTACTATCTCGATGGTCGTCTTCCTTGGGTAACTAACCTTCGTTCTGATAAATTCGCTGCTCTCTTTGCTGCTGGATTTAATGATGACCGCCAACCTTGGATTATTACCATTCCATCAGAAGCTGAGGGATTGAGCCGTTCAGCTGATCTAGAATTTGTTTCCTTGCAGGGCTCCAACACTGCTAGTTTGACCTTCAATCATGTCAAACTAGACCCTAATTGGATTCTTTCCAAAGACGCTGTGGACTTTATCGCCCAAACACGACCTAACTTCCTTGGCTTCCAGTTTGGCTTAGCCTTTGGTTTGGCTCAACGCTCCCTTAATGAGGTAGAAAGCAGTCTAGCAAGCAATCGAAGCGTTCTTCGAAATGAGTTTGAAACAACACGTGAAGCCCTACTAAACATTCAAGACCAACTCTATGCAGGTCTTAATGATCCAAGCTACTTCATCGATAACCCACGTGAACTCTTCCAGCTTCGCATCGACATTGTAGATGTAGTGGCTAATAGCCTCTTATTAGAGCTTCAAGCTAGTGGTGGTCGAGGTTATCTTAAAGAATCTGATTCTAGTTTTATTCGACGTTGGAACGAAGGTGTTTTTCTTCCAATTGTATCTCCAAGTGCTGTGCAACTCCGTCATATCCTCGCAAATCAGTAATTAATCAGAAAGGTTTTACATGAAGGCGTTTTTCAGCAAGATTCCCTTGGCTCTATCGAGTTTACTTTTAGCCCTCTTTAGTTTATCCAATCAAATAAGTCAATATGCCCTGTTTTCACAGGGCATTTGGTGCTTAGCAAGTATCGGATTAGTCCTTATCTTAGGACGGTTATGGCTAGGGAAAGACCAGACCAAGGAAGATTTGAAAAACACAGTCATTGCTTCATCCTTCCCAAGCTTTTTCATGGCACTCTTTCTCTTTTTCGCTCGTCTACCCATCTCCTTAACTGGACAAACTGCTCTTTGGCTTAGTCTTCTACTTATCTACTTGGCCTATATCCTCTTCTTTAGCTACCGTTTTCTTAAATCTTTTAAGCTAGAAGATGTCTATCCAAGCTGGTTTGTGGTTTACGTAGGTCCTGCTATTAGCTTGGTAACTGCTCCAAGTACAATAGCAATCACTTTCAAGGCTACTATTCTAGGACTTACGGGACTTGCTGCTTGCCTACTCTTCATTCTTATTTTTTACAGATTATTCCGTATCAAAGTAAGTTCAGGTCTTCAAGCAAGTCTAGCAGTCCTTGCAGCTCCTCTTGCTCTCCTCATTACAGCTTACCTTAAGAGTGGGCAAGAAATTAATTCTTTACTGCTAGTTGGACTCTTACTATCTTCACAAGTATTTTATTTTTATGGTTTGGGACTCTTTACCAGACTCGTTAACAAGGGTTTTGTTCCACTTTTTGCTGCCTTTAGCTTCCCCTTGGTTAATAGTGCCAATGCTTTCAAGGCAGCGACTACAAGTCTTAAACTCGTAAATCTAGCTAGCCAACTGATTTATACCATCGAGCTCTTGCTAGTGCTTGCTATCATGGTTTATCTACTCTATCATTTTCTTAAGCTAATATACTATGCTCTTATACAAGCTAAATGCTAAAAAACAAGCAGGTTCAGTGTGAACCTGCTTTGTTTTCTTATCTAAATCCTAGTTCTTTTAATTTTGACTGATAGTTATCAAAATCAATTTCAATCCCTTGACCGCCATACAAATCATAACTGTCAATCCAATCACCATCCGAAGGAATGGTTTGCGAATTGATCCCTTTTTTGAAACTACCAGCATTTGAAAGTCCCAAATCCAACATATCCGTCATACTCATATTGGTTGAGGTTAGTGAGTAAACCTTCCCCAAAGCCTCAGGTCCATTGAAGAGATTAAGTGGATTCTTAAGCTGCTTCATAACAGCCTGCATCACTTGTTGTTGGCGCTTGGTACGGCCATAATCCCCTTCATCATCCTTACGGAAACGAGCGTAATTAAGAAGAGTTCGCCCATCCATCTGTTGCTTACCGACTTTAATGGTTTGATTTGGCACATGACCATTCTTGTCCATCTTCAAATCATCTGGGACTTGTACTGATGACACTTTTTTACCATCAATGGTCGCAAACTTCGCATTGATTTCCACACCATTCGGGAAGAGGGTATCGACCCCTGTCGCAAAGGTTTCAAAATCAACCATGGCATAGTACTTAATATCAATGTCAAAGTTTCGTTTGAGGGTCTCACGCATGAGTTCTGCCCCTTGATGATTATTTTGCTCACCAATATTGAAAGCCGTATTAAGTTTCAAGTCCTGAGAATAGTCGGTTTCTGAAGCCCCCTTGATATTGACCAAGGTATCTCGCATAAAGCTAACCATCTTAATCTTACCTTCTTTATTGCCCACATTGACAACCATGATGGAGTCCGTTCTGGCATCGGTAGAGTCTTGGCTAACTCGCTGGTCAGAACCTAGAATAAGGATATTAACCCCATCCTTGGTATCCTTACCATTAAAGGTCTCAACTACGGCAGGCTGATAGGATTTACCATTATTACCTGCAGCAGAAAGGTCTGTTCCCTTGTAAAATTGATAGGCCATGGCTATCACTAAGAACACAACTCCAAGACTCAAGCAACTAAGCACCAGCTTAACAACTTTCTTGAGCCTTCTCTTTTTCTTTGGTCGCTTCTTCTTGGCTACTTGCGACTTGGACCTTGGAGCCGACGTTGCTGAAGAGGTTGCTTGTCTTTGAACCTTTTTACGTTTAGGTTTAGGTTTACTTTGAGCGACTTCCTCCCGATAGACGGGCAAACCTTCCTCAGTTAGCTGATCGGCAGACTCATAATCACGCTCTTGATAGTAGTCAGAACGATTGTCATAAGGCTGATGCCATGCTGTTTGATAATCCACTCTTTGCGCTTGATACCGCCGCTCAGCTTCATAGGCATCCAACTTTCCTTGAAGAAAATTGAATTCTGAGGCCTGCTGTCCATTTAGGTGAGCAAGATTTTTTAAAAGATAGCTGTAACGTAACCGTTCATGATGCGTAAACGGCCCATTGTTAGATTTGGTCATAAGATTTCCCTTTAAATTTCATAGACTTGGTAAGCACCCAAGATTTTATATCCAATTCCAACTGCAGTCAGCTCTTCAAGAGCGAACTGAGCCAACTTTTCCTTTGTATAATCACAATCAATAATAAAGAAATACTCGCCAAGTACCGTCTTCAAAGGACGACTTTCTATCTTGGTCAAGTCAATGCCTCGCCAGGCAAAGGTTGATAAGGCCTTGTAAAGTGCCCCTGGCATATTGTCAGGCAGGGTCAAGGCCAGCGTTAATTTGCAATCAATCTGATTGAGCGGAATCTCAGGAACGGTGTTCCCCAACACCCAAAAGCGGGTATAATTCTTTTCAATCTCCTGAATATCCTTAGCCAAGATTTGAAGACCGTATTCCTTAGCAGCTGCATGCGGAGCGATGGCCGCATATGGCTGATCTGGATTATCAGCGACAAAACGCGCCGCAAAGGCTGTACTGGCTGTTGTCTCAATTTTAGCATGTGGAAAATGATCTTTAATGTACTTTTTCCCTTGGGCAATCGCTTGTGGGTGTGAGAAGATTTTCTCAATTTTCTCATGATGTTTCGTCGCCATCAACTGCTGCTTGATGGGCTGAACAATCTCTGCCACAGCACGAATATCGGCCTGATGGAAGAGATAGTCTAAACTCTCATGAACAGAGCCCTCGATGGAATTTTCCACCGGAATGACCGCATAATCCACACGTCCCTCTTCATAAGACTTGATGACTTCAGTAATGGTACCTAGAGAAACCAATTCTGCCTCAGGAAAAGCCTTTAAGGCTGCATTATGCGTAAACGACCCACTAGGGCCCAAATAACCTACATACATTTGATAAACCTTGCTACTTCTTCTGGCGTTCGGTTATCAACTGTGACAACCAAATCTGCTAAATCTTGATAAAGTGCCATTCGACCGTCATAAATAGCCTTAAAATCCTCTTTGGAATGATTGAGAAAGAGTGGGCGCTGATTCTGGGTATCCTTTTCAATGCGATCATAGACCACATCGAAAGAAGCATGGAGCCAAACGTTATGCTTACGATTCTTGGCTAAGAGCTGACGATTACGCTCCGTCACAACGACACCACCTCCAGTAGAGATGATAATATCATCTCCCTCTTGAAGGAGTTCTTCCAGAGTCTCAGACTCAATCTGACGAAAGCTTGCTTCGCATTCTTTGGCAAAAAAATCAGCAATGGACATCCCGATTTTCTCTTCGATGACCTGATCCATATCCACGAAACGACCATCCAGGTATGGGGCGACGGAACTCTTACCAACTCCCATAAAGCCCAATAAAACCTTAGCCATGCAGTAATCCTTCCAAATCACTAAAGAAGCTTGGATAACTTGTATTAATAGCTTCCGCACGTTGCAAGTCAACTTCGCCATCTTGAACCAAGAGGGCAGCAATGGCTGTCATCATACCAATCCTGTGGTCACCAAAGGTATTGATCTCTGCCCCGTGAAGAGCCGTCTTACCAGTGATAATCATACCATCCTCAGTTGGAACAATATCAGCACCCATAGCATTCAAGGCATCTGCTACCACCTGAATACGATCGGTCTCTTTGACCTTGAGCTCTTCAGCATCACGAATCACTGTCTTGCCTTGAGCTTGTGTCGCCAAGAGTGTGATAATCGGAAGTTCATCAATCAAACGTGGAATGATGTCACCGCCAATTTCGGTACCTTTAAGTTCTGAAGTTTCAACCGTAATGGTTGCAGATTTAGCAACTTGGTCAATATCTGAAAGGGTTATATTACCACCCATATCCTTGATAACATCAATGATTCCGGTACGTGTCTCGTTAACACCGACATTTTCCAAGACAATCTTAGAGTTAGGCACCACGAGTCCTGCTACCAACCAAAAAGCAGCTGAAGAAATATCTCCTGGAACCACAACTTCTTGGGCAGTGAAGGTTTGCCCACCAGAAATACGAATTTCCTTGCCATCAACTTGAAGCTGACCACCAAACTGCTGAATCATATCTTCCGTATGATTACGTGTTTTTTCCTTCTCAATGATGACAGACTCGCCATTAGCTTGAAGGGCTGCAAAAATAAGGGCAGACTTAACCTGAGCAGAGGCCACTGGCAATTGGTAATGTATAGGTTTAAGGGACTTGCTGCCGTGCATTTTCAATGGTGGCAAATCACGGTCAGTTTGTCCTGATACCTCTACTCCCATCTGACGTAAAGGAATAGTGACACGGTCCATCGGGCGTTTTGAAAGGGAGTCATCTCCAAACATCTCTACATCAAAATCTTGACCAGCAAGCACACCTGAAATCAAACGAATGGATGTTCCAGAGTTCCCCATGTCCAACTTGTTTTGAGGAGCCTTGAGACCATCAAAACCAACACCGTGAATGCGTACCACATCGCCATCATCCTCGATAGTCACACCCAAATCACGGAAGACCTGCATAGTTGAGAGGACATCCTCACCTCGTAAAATATCACGAACAGTTGTCACACCTTTGGCAAGACTTCCGAACATGATAGAACGGTGACTAATTGACTTGTCACCAGGGATGCGCAGGCTGCCATGAAGACCTTGGGCCTTGGTTTCTAGTTTCATAGGTTACTCCTAAAAATTTTATAGTTATTCCCATTATACCATATTTGAAAGTCCAACCATAGACTGAATTGTCAAAATATTCACTCGCTTGTATTGCCATACTTTTCTTTCAAGAAGGCAACTGCCTCTTGAACACGGTTCCGAATCAAGTCAGCAGACTCCTGCAAAAGATGTTTTTCCTCAGCCGACAAAGACAAGTGAACAGGAGCTTCCACCCCTTGGCGTCCTAAAATAACTGGATAGCCAAGATAAGTCTGATAGATTTCTTGATAGCTAGATACTGCCACCTCTTCTTGAGCGTCAGAAAGGATAATTGCCACCAAACGAAGAGCTGCACTGGCAATCCCGTAAGAGGTATATCCCTTACCATAAAAGACCTTGTGACCACCTTTCATTGAGGCCATAAAGAGTGCTTGACGTTCCTTTTCACTTGTCAATTTTGTAATATCTTGACCTTTGACCTTGACTTGACTCCAGGCTGTAAATTGGGAATTCCCATGTTCGCCAAGATTGTAGCCGGATACTGATTTTGGATTGACTGATAAATCATCTCCTACCGCTGCCTTCATTCTAGCTGTATCGAGTAGAGTCCCTGTCCCAATCACACGTTCTCTTGGCCAACCTGTGAACTCTTGATAGAGGGCTGATACGGCATCTACAGGGTTTGAGATAACCAAGAGTATGCCTTTAAAATCCAATTTTTTGAGTTCCTGAGAAACCTGATAAACAGCTTCTCGGGTAAATGGAAATTCAGCAAAACGGTCCTCACCGGCATTATGCTGTAACTGAATATTTCCAAGGGATGAAATAATAACATCAGCATCTTCGAGTGCTGCATAATCATTAACCACGATGTTGGCATAGCTAGGCAGATTGGCCATAGCATCTTTAAAATCCTGGGCATCCGCCTCAGCCTTTTTCTCATTGATATCTATAAAGACATAACTATCAGCCAAACCTTGAGCAATAGCTCCATGAGCTACCGCAGCTCCAACATTTCCCATACCAATAATTCCAATTTTACGAGCCATCATTTTCCTCCTTAATATTTGATCTTCATTCTTAGACAATCTCTTTTGAATGCAGAAAAGGGCCTGTCAACTGACACACCCTCTCTGATTAGCTATTCAATTCTTGCAAAGGTTTGAAGATGATACGTTCAATATCATTCAAATAAACAGACAAGCCTTGTTGTGCAGCCAAGTATTCTTTCAAAAGGGCATTAGCTTCCACTTTCTGCCCCAATTCTTGAACAGCTGCTTGTTCTTCTGCTGTTGGCATTGTACCAGCTTGCATTTTAGCATAGAAATCCTCTTGGAAATCAGTGAACTCTTTGAAAAGAGCACTAGCCTCAGCATCAGCTGCGATAGCTTCTTTTTTCTCTACCAAAGTTTTGTACTCAGGAAGGGCACGAATGCCACGTTCCAACTCATTTGCTAAATCATAAATATTTGTCATTTTATTCTCCTAGGCGATCACCACATGATAGTCTGTATTGGCTTCAATAACAGTCTTAGCATGTGTACGATCTTTTTCATTTTTAAAAGTAATTTGAAGGATACCATGGATATCCTCACGATTTTCTTCATTGATACGAAGATTAACCAAAGACGTTCCTCGCAACAATTCCATAATGCTAAGGATAACGTCCTCACGGTCAGGCACATCCACGAAAATATCGAAGGCACTTTCCACGCCACCCTTTTTGTGAATTTCCATCTCTTTACGCTTCTTACGACCATTGTCAAAGAACTCCCAAATGGCATTCTCATCCTCAGCCTTAATCAAGTCAGCCACATGGTCCAAACGTTTTTTGAAATCTTCAATACGATCCAAAACAGCAGGCCCATTAGTCATGAGAATGGAAGCCCACATACCGGGTTCACTTTCTGCAATACGGGTCATATCTCGGAATCCCCCAGCCGCAAAGTGATTAGTCATCTCGTGAGCCTGAGCATAATCAGCCGCCTGTTCCATAAGACCAGAAGCTAAAAGGTGGGGAAAATGACTGATTTGACTGGTTACACGGTCGTGTTCAGCCGCACCAATCTCCACAAAACGTGACTTAAGCCCAGACAAGATGTCCTTAAGCTCTGGGATAGTTGTCTCTCTTGTCAGACTTGTCGGTGTGAAAATATAATAGGCATTTTCAAAAAGCGTCACGTCGGCTGCAATAGCCCCTGATTTATGGGAACCAGCCATAGGGTGGGAACCTACAAACTGAACATTTTTACCTGTTAGGTAACGTTCAGCTGCCTCAACGATATCCAACTTAGTAGACCCTGCGTCTGTGATGATGACATTATCTTTGAGATCCAAGTCAGCCAATTCCTGCAAGTAGGCCACAGTTTGCTTAATTGGCACTGCAAGGATAATCACATCAGCAAGTGGGACAAACTCTTTGAAATCACTGGTTGCACGGTCAACGATACCACGCTCAAGCGCAATATTTCGAGAATAGTCAGAGCGATTATATCCAAGAATCTCATAATCAGGGTGGTCTCTTTTAATCCCTAAAGCCAAGGAACCACCAATTAAGCCCAATCCTGCGATATAAATTGTTTTCTTACTCATTACTACTCCCATCTATTGTCTGATGCTGCTTAAAAGTTTTTCACATAGTCACGGTGACGTGCTACCGCTTCTTTCAATTCTTCCATGTTATCGGAAGAGAATCTGTCCAAGATTTCATTAGCTACGACTGTAGCAACTACGGATTCCATAACAACACCCGCTGCCGGCAAGGCCGTTGGATCTGAACGCTCAACTGTGGCCTTGTAAGGTTCGTGTGTTTCGATATCTACTGACATCAAAGGCTTGTAAAGGGTTGGAATGGGTTTCATAACCCCACGCACCACAATCGGTTGACCATTGGTCATACCACCTTCGAAACCACCAAGATTGTTAGTGCGACGTGTATATCCGTCCTCTTCATTCCAGAGAATCTCGTCCATCACTTGAGAGCCCTTGAGGTAGCCATCTTTGAAACCAAGACCAAATTCCACACCCTTGAAGGCATTGATGGATACAACTGCTTGAGCAATCTTAGCATCAAGTTTTGTATCCCATTGCACATAAGAACCAAGACCAACAGGAACACCACCAACGACAGTTTCAACGACACCACCGATTGTGTCTCCCTCTTTTTTGATCTGATCAATGTAGTCTTTAATCTCTTGTTCACGTTCTTGGTTAACGACTGAAATCTCAGATTGTTGAGCCAATTCCTTGATTTGGGCTACCGTCAAATTCTCAGGCACATCAATTTCCTTACCACCAAAGACAACAACATGGTTAGCAATTTCAATATCGAGCTCAGCCAAGATACGTTTAGCGACAGCACCTACTGCCACACGCATAGTTGTTTCACGCGCACTAGAACGCTCCAAGGAATTACGCAAATCATCGAAACGGTATTTCATTCCACCAACCAAGTCAGCATGTCCTGGACGTGGGTGAGTGATTTTACGTTTGGTTTTCAAACGGTCTTCAATGTCTTCCACAGCCATGATGTCCAACCATTTTTGATGGTCTTTATTGATAACATGAAGGGTGATTGGAGCCCCTGTTGTTTTCCCATGACGAACACCAGAAGTGATTTCAACCTTATCCGACTCGATTTTCATACGGCCACCACGACCATAACCACCTTGGCGGCGTTTCAAATCAGCATTGATATCTTCAGCCGTCAAGGGAAGACCAGCTGGAACACCTTCGATAATTGCTGTTAAACGTGGGCCATGAGACTCACCTGCTGTTAAATATCTCATTTATTTCTCCAAGTACTCTTTCATTTCAACTAAAGGAATCTGATTGATAGCTGCCTTACCAATCTCTGGAACGATAACTGTCTTAATGCTATTGCCACGGGCTTTCTTGTCATGTGTGAGGGCTGTATAGAGCTCTTCAACACGCCATGGCTCATAGTCCACTGGCAAACCAAATTTAACACACATCTCAGCAATTTGACGTGTGATTCCTTGAGGCATTATACCTTTTTCCTCAGCAACACGAGAAATCTGAACCATTCCAATAGCTACCGCTTCACCGTGCATGACTTTACCGTAACCAGCTGTTTGTTCAACGGCATGCCCAATCGTATGACCAAAGTTGAGGTACATACGAACACCACCTTCAAACTCATCTTCAACCACAATTTTACGCTTAACGTTACATGAACGGTAAATAATGGTTTCTGAGTTTTCTAGGATACTGTGAACCGAACCATCAATGCTTTCAAGGAGCTGCCAAAGTTCAGGATCGTCAATCAAACCGTATTTGACAACCTCACCCATACCTTCGATCAATTCACGTTTACCAAGTGTCTCAAGGACATTAGGGTCAATCAAAACCCCATCAGGCTGAGCAAAAGTTCCCACGATATTTTTAGCAAATGGTGTGTTCACACCCGTCTTTCCGCCAATAGATGAATCTACTTGGGCAGTTAGACTGGTTGGAACTTGGACGAAATGAATCCCACGCATATAAGTTGAAGCGACAAAGCCTGCTAAGTCTCCAACAACGCCACCACCAAGAGCAACAATACCATCACTACGAGTCATGCCATTCTTAATCAAAAACTCATAAGCCTTATTAACAGTTTTAAGATTCTTACTCGCTTCACCTTCTAGAAAATCAAAAACGACAACCTCAAAACCTTCGTGCTCCAAGCTAAGCTTAACTTTCTCTGCATATAGAGCTCCCACATGATTGTCCGTAATAAGGGCAATCTTTTGTGGTTCCCAAAGTGACTTCACCCATTGACCGACAGTCTTAAGGGCTCCTTTTTCAATAATAATGTCATAAGGGTTATGTGTTAAATTTACCTCTAGTTTCATCGTCGTCCCCTCCTAGCTATTGTAAATATTTTCTAATTCCTGCCAAATGGCGTCTGTTGGCATGTCCTTGCCTGTCCACAATTTAAAGGCACCTGCTGCTTGATGAAGCAACATGCCAAGTCCGTTCACAGCCTCTATTCCCTGTTTCCTAGCTAAGGCCAAGAAAGGTGTTTCAAAAGGCTGATAAATGATATCAGCAACCAAGAGTCCCTTAGGAAATTTTGTATCTGTAGGAATAGGTAAGGATGCGCCATCCATACCTACACTCGTCGCATTCACCAATAAATCAGCCTGGCCTAGTTCCTCTTTAAAATACTTAAGATCATTTAAAGCATGAAACTCCAAGTGACAAGTTGTCTGTTCAAGTAAGGACTTAAAGCTCTCTTTTGCCTTATCCAATGACTGAGGGCGAACATAGACACTTACTTTTTTGGCACCATCAAGAACTGCCTGCGTCACAATAGCTTTAGCCGCACCACCAGCACCCAAAATCATCAGATGGGCATCTTTAGGGCTAAAGTTCTTTAGACTAGCAAAAAAGCCAAAACCGTCCGTATTATGACCAATCAAACGCCCATCACGATTAACAACTGTATTGACAGCACCAATCAGTTGAGCTGCAGGACTAATCTCATCCAAAAAAGGAATAACTGCTTCCTTATATGGCATGGACAAATTGATACCGAACATGTCGTAACGTCTAATATTTTTAACTGTCTCGGCTAGGTCTGATTCCGGAATCTCCCAGGCCACATAAACACCATTAACTTGTGTCTTCTCAAAGGCCGAATTATGAATGAATGGCGAAATCGAATGCTTGATTGGATTGGCGACAACAGCTGCTAGGCGTGTGTGTCCATCAATCTGCATCCAAAACCTCCCTGATTCTGCGCATGTCTGCTAAACTAATTTGTCCTGGAGCACTGGCATTATCAAGACTGGCAAAGGTCCATGATGACCCTATCAAGTCGCCCGCAAAACGTGACAAACGACCTAGTTTACCCATTGACATGGTCACAAACTCCTGCTCAGGATTAAAGGCCTTAAAGCCACGTGTGAAGTTCATAAGGTCGAGAACATCCTGCTCATGCTTAGGTATAACTGCGACCTTAACCACTCGTGGTGTCAAGTTTGCCATCTCAGAGAAAAGTTCCATGAGGTTTTCAGGTGTCTCCTCAAAGTTATGATAAGACAAAACCAAGTTTGAAAATTCGAGCATTTGATCAAAGACAGCCTTACGTGTGAAATACTCAAAATCAATATAATCTGGCGAATAAATCGCAGCTACATCCTTAATCAGTGCGACATATTCCGCATCCGTTAACTCAAGCCTACCACCCTCACGCGTTGTACGGATGGTAAAGACAATCTCAAAGCCTGCGAATTTCTCGAAAATAGCCGGAGCAACCGTTAAGATACTATCCTTATCTAAAAAATCTGCACGCCATTCAATAATGTCTGCCCCCTCAAAACGAGACAGTTCAAGCGCTTGTGCCTCCTCTAAACTAGTTGGCATAATCGGAACTACAATTTTCATTTATTTACCTTTATTGTGTATACTTTCAAATAATTTGATGTTGGATCATTAGGATTGACGGTAAAATCCGCTGGTAATTGTTGCAGGTTAACGAAGTCCGCTGAAACATCTCCCAAGCCCTTACGTAGTTGTTTCTTAAACTGTTGCACTGTCATATTAGCAGCATTGGTACTTGCGATGATTGTCCCATGCTCTGATAAAATATCAAGACTTTGTGCAATTAACTTGTGGTAATCCTTATTTGCTGAGAAAGTGCGTTTCTTATTTCGAGCAAAGCTTGGCGGATCGATGACGATAAGGTCATAAGATAAGCCTTTTTTCTTTGCATATTTGAAATAATCGAAGACATCCATCACGACCAAGCGATGATTTTCCATACTGAAGCCATTAGCTTCAAAATGAGCCGTCGATAATTCACGTGAACGCTTAGCCAAATCAACCGATGTCGTTTCAACCGCTCCCCCCATGGCTGCAGCCACTGAAAAAGCTGCCGTATAGGAGAACATATTCAAAACTGATTTTCCCAAAGCTAAGCCATTAACTAAACCATCACGCACTTCATGCTGATCAAGGAAAATCCCCGTCATTAGCCCATCATTGAGGAAAACTTCATAAGTTACCCCATTTTCTAAAATGGTGAAGGTATCAGCCGCCTCTTGCCCAAAAAGATGGTCTGATTCGAAATCAAGACCCTTGAAGCGGATTTTCTCATAGCCTCCCAAGACCTCAGGAAAGACCATTTGGAAAGCCTCTACAATATCATTTTTCAAGGAATAAACAAAGGCATTGTACCATGAAAAGAGGGCATAATCCCCATATAAATCAATTGTGAGACCACCAAAATCGTCACCATCTTGGTTGAAAAGACGAAAAGCTGTCGTCAACTCATTATCATAATAGGATTGACGTTTGGCCTTAGCCCTTTCAAAAAGTTCTTGAAAATAAGTCACTGTCAATTGTTGTTTTTTAGGGGACAGAAACCATCCTATCCCCTTATTTTGACTTGACAAATAGCCCGTTCCTAAAAAGTCTTTGGATTGGCTATACAGATAAACCAACTGATTATTTTCAGTTATTTTTGGAAAATCTTCGGCTAAAAGAAGCTGTTTTCCTTGTTTGATTTTTTTCTCCGCAAAGGGACTTACCGTCAATATACTCATGTTACTATTATACCAAAAAAATGCTATTATTTCTGTTTCGTAACTAGATTTTATCAATTATATGTCAAGGAATATCACACTCAATGGCAGTAAATTTTTGAGAGTCATTATCTTATTTGGTATAATGGTTAAGATAATATAGAATCAAAGGAAGTATTACTTTGAAAAAAATTACTGAAGCCTTTTGGAAAGGAGTTTCATCAAGACTTGGATTTATCCTCTTGTTACTCTTCTTTTACTGGCTAAAAACCATATTCGCTTATTACGTCAACATTAATCTTGAGTTGGAAAGCAGATATCAGGTTATGCTTTCGCTGATTAACCCTATTCCACTAGGATTAATGCTTCTAGGTTTAGGACTATACTTCAAGAAACGACGTTTCTTTTATAGCATTACCATTGCTATCTATGTCATCCTTAACCTCTTACTTATTGCTAATGTGATTTACTTTGGAGAGTTTACAGACTTCATCACTGTAAATACCATCCTAGCAAGTTCTAGTTCGGCAGCAGGACTAGGAGACTCAGCCAAGAACCTTCTTGAGCCAAGCTATATTTTCTACCTGATTGATGTTCCTTTCTTCATCTATGCTGGTTTCAGGAAAAAGCTTAAAATGGACAGCAAGCCATTTAATAAACGAGCTAGTTTCGCAGTTACTGCACTATCAACACTCCTACTCTCAGTTAACCTCTTCTTAGCGGAAGTTAACCGTGGCGAGTTGTTGACACGTGGTTTCTCAAATAACTATATTGTTCGTGCTATGGGGCTTCCCTTCTTCACAGCCTATTCTGGTAACTTAACTTATCAAGCTTCACAGGCTCGATCATCTGCAACAGCTGAGGATATGAAAAAGGTTGAGGCTTACGTTAAAGAGCACTATGCGGCACCTGACCCTAAGTATTACGGAATTGCTAAAGGAAGAAACGTCATCGTTATTCATCTGGAAAGCTTCCAACAGTTCCTCATTGACTACAAGCTCCAAGTAGACGGTCAATCCTATGAAGTTACACCATTCATCAATTCCATCTACCACTCAAACGAAACGCTAGCCTTTTCAAACTTCTTCCACCAAGTAAAATCAGGGAAAACTTCTGATGCTGAAACCTTGATGGAAACGTCTCTCTTTGGACTAAGCACAGGCTCATACATGGTAAACTATGGCGGTACCAATACCGCCTATGCGGCACCATCTATCCTAGCTCAAACAGGTGACTATACATCAGCTGTTTTCCACGGAAACACTGGATCCTTCTGGAATCGTAATAATACCTATAAACAATGGGGGTATAACTACTTCTTTGACTCATCAGCCTTCACTGAAAAAACTGATGAAAACTCCTTCCAGTATGGTCTAAATGACAAGTACATGTTCCCAGATTCCATCAAGTATCTGGAACAAATGCAACAACCTTTCTACGTTAAATACCTTACAGTATCTAACCACTACCCATATACTTCTCTCTCAGGTGATGAAAAGGAACAAGGTTTCCCACTTGCCGAAACAAAAGACGAAACAGTCAACGGATATTTTGCAACAGCTAACTATCTTGACTCAGCAATCAAAGACTTCTTTGATTACCTCAAGGAAACCGGTCTTTACGATAACTCGATTATTGTCATGTACGGTGACCACTATGGTATCTCTGATACACGAAGCAGCAATCTTGCTGAACTTCTCGGTAAGAACCCTGAAACTTGGTCAAACTATGATAAAGCCATGCTTCAACGTGTTCCTTACATGATTCATATTCCAGGCTATACTGGTGGTGGTATCTCTAACACCTTTGGTGGTGAGGTTGATGCCCTTCCAACTCTCCTTCACGTTCTTGGCGTTGACACTAGCTCTTATATCCAGATGGGACAAGACCTCCTATCTCCTGATAATAAGCAAACCGTCGCATTTAGAACCTCAGGTCAATATGTTACTCCTCAATACACCAGCTACTCTGGTCGACTTTATAACACTCAAACTGGGGAAGAAATTACCAACCCTGATGAGACAACTAAAAAAGATAACGAAGCCATTCGTAAGGCAGTAGCAACTCAACTTTCGATGAGTGACGCTGTTCAAACAGGTGACCTTCTTCGTTTCTATACGCCAAACGGTTTGAAGCATGTTGATTCTAGCAAGATTTCCTACACTAAACAGATGGAGCAACTAAAAGAAATCAATAAAAAGCTGAAAGATAAATCAACCAGCCTCTACAAACAAAAAGGCAATAAATCAACAGCTGATCTATTCAAGACCCCATCTTACAAGGAACTACATCCTGCAGAATCTGAATCGAGTTCAAGTGAATCAGAGCCAAGTAGCTCCTCAACGGAACAACAATAAGCCTTAAAAGCAGTCCTGTTTGGACTGCCTTTTTAGATTAAACAATTATCAATCCTACTTAACTGGAAAATCATAATCCTCATAGCACTCGCCTCAAACATATCTCTTGCTAGTTTACTATAAGCGTGATTAAATAGAGTTTGTAAGAAAACTTATAAAGGAGAACAGATATGAATCCAATGGACCTATTTAACCAAGTAAAAGAAATGATCGAAAAGAAAGATTTCGAAGCTGCTAAAAAGTTTGTCGATGACAATAAAGATGATTTAGGCGAATACTTTGACCAAGCTAAGTCACTTGTTTCAGGTAACGAAATGGTTAGTGGAGCTTTAGACAAGATTAAAGGTCTATTCTAAGATGCGATCCCCTCAATCCTATTGATTGAGGGGATTTTTTATGTTTAGAGTTTCTATTTAGAGACAATGCATAACACAATCTAAGATTCTTTAGAAACACAAAAAAGAGATTCCTAAGGAACCTCTTTTTATTCTATATAACTATAGAATTATTTTTTCAAGTTGTAGAATGATTTCAAACCACGGTATTCTGCAACTTCACCAAGTTGGTCTTCGATACGAAGCAATTGGTTGTATTTAGCGATACGGTCAGTACGTGACAATGAACCTGTCTTGATTTGACCAGCGTTAGTTGCAACTGCGATATCAGCGATTGTTGAATCTTCAGTTTCACCTGAACGGTGTGATACTACTGCTGTGTATCCAGCTTCTTTCGCCATTTCGATAGCGTCGAAAGTTTCAGTCAAAGTACCGATTTGGTTAACTTTGATAAGGATTGAGTTAGCAGCGTGTTCTGCAATACCTTTTTCAAGGTAAGCTGTGTTAGTTACGAAGAAATCGTCACCAACCAATTGAACTTTACCACCAAGACGTTCAGTAAGAGCTTTCCAACCGTCCCAGTCGTTTTCGTCCATACCATCTTCGATAGTGATGATTGGGTATTTGTTAACCAATTCTTCAAGGTAGTCGATTTGTTCTGCAGCAGTACGAACAGCAGCGCCTTCACCTTCAAATTTAGTGTAGTCGTAAACTTTACGTTCTGCATCGTAGAATTCAGATGATGCACAGTCAAATCCGATAAATACATCTTTACCTGGTACATATCCAGCAGCTTCGATAGCTTTGATGATAGTTTCAACACCATCTTCAGTTCCGTCGAAACGAGGTGCAAAACCACCTTCGTCACCTACGGCTGTTTCAAGTCCACGTTCTTTAAGGATTTTCTTAAGTGCGTGGAAGATTTCAGCACCCCAACGAAGAGCTTCTTTGAATGTTGGTGCACCAGCAGGTACAATCATGAATTCTTGGAAAGCGATTGGAGCGTCTGAGTGAGAACCACCGTTGATGATGTTCATCATTGGAGTTGGAAGAACTTTAGTGTTGAATCCGCCAAGGTAGCTGTAAAGTGGAACTTCAAGGTAGTCAGCAGCTGCGCGTGCTACAGCAATAGACACACCAAGAATAGCGTTGGCACCAAGTTTACCTTTGTTTGGAGTACCGTCAAGAGCGATCATTGCGCGGTCAATACCTTGTTGATCACGTACGTCGAATCCGATGATGTGTTCAGCAATAACGTTGTTTACGTTATCAACTGCTTTTTGAGTACCAAGACCACCGTAACGAGCTTTGTCACCATCACGAAGTTCTACTGCTTCGTGTTCACCAGTTGAAGCTCCTGAAGGAACCATACCGCGACCGAATGCACCAGATTCAGTGTAAACTTCTACTTCAAGTGTTGGGTTACCGCGTGAGTCAAGGACTTCGCGTGCGTAAACATCAGTAATAATTGACATTACAATACTCTCCTTATGAGTTAAATTTTTTTACACCTATATATTACCATAATATCAAGGCTTAAGCAAATTAAAACCAGAATTTTCTAGCGATTTTCTATTTTTTAATATTTTCAATTGTTTTTGAAAATCTCAGAAAGTAACTCAAATGAAAAGGAATTCAAAATATTGTATAATACAAGTAGAAAACTAAGAGGAGATTCCTATGACTTCACTTGAAAACAAAGTGCTCCAATGCGCTAGTGGCGAAAAACGCCTAAATCCCGATGAACTTCGTCAGTATTTTGGAACCTATGCGGAACGTGTAGTCCTAGCTGTTCTATTGGAGAATACCGAAAAGAAAACTGTAATTGACAATTTTCCGCAAATATTAAAAGACTTATTAGCCGTTTACCCTAATCTTAGTCTCAAACTTTCGCCAAAATTAGCTGATCAGACACAATTTACCTATATCAAGACCGCTCAAGCACTAAATATTTCTGCAACTATCGTTGACGAGGCCAAGGCCCATTCACCATACGGTCTTATCCTACATAGTAATCAAGCAGAGAATCTTGATAAAGTGTTATTTTCAGAACTCTATCCTGATATCCTTGCTCCTAGTGAAACTGAACCTATCCTTGAAAAAAAGGGATTTTTTGCTAAACTATTTGGAAAATAAAAGCTGATGCAAAGTCAGCTTTTTTTATATCACAATATTTTACTGAGCTTGATGACATTCCCAATATTGAGTCCTGTGCGATAGAGATTCTCCTTAGCGGTAGCTAAAACTTGGTCTAAGTCTGCTACTTGACCAATAATGGGAAAGGCAGCTGAAATGCCTGCTACCGGAAAATCAGGCAAGTCATCCTTCAGACTACCGCAGATAGCAATGACGGGAATAGCTGATGATGTCCGCCTAGCCACTCCGACCGGTGCCTTACCAGACAAGGACTGGCTATCCATACGTCCTTCTCCTACTATGACCAAATCAGCAGACTTCACACGTTGGTCAAAATCAACACAATCAAGTACAAAGTCAATCCCTGATTTAATTTCTGCACCCGCAAAGGTCACTAGGCCTGCAGCCATGCCTCCCCCTGCTCCTGAACCAGCCAGTTTTAAAACTTCAGGAGCAAAGTCAGTGTAGAATTGTGACATATCTTGGTCAACTTTTTTAAATTGTGAAGGAGCTAGGCCTTTTTGTCCACCAAAAATATAGGTCGCTCCATCTTGACCACACAAGGGATTATCTACGTCAGTAATCAGATGAATAGTAACACCAGACAAATCAATCTTATTTTTAGAGGATACCTTTTTAATAAGACCAAGATTAGCACCTATTGGCTCAAGCTCCTGTCCCTGAGAGTCATAAAAACGATAACCCAATCCATATGCCATACCAATACCACCATCATTAGTAGCAGACCCACCTACGCCTATGATAAAATCTCGGATGCCAGATTGAACCAAATGAACAATTACTTCACCCACGCCTTGTGTCGTTAGAGCTAGAGGATTTCGTTTATCCTTGGGAATCTGTTCCAAGCCACAAATCGCAGCCATTTCAAAAACGGCAGTCTGGCCATTGCTGGCAAAAGAAACACTTCCATCACTTGTATAGGCATGAGGAATCTCGATACTTTTCTTCTCAAGATTTAGATTTTCAGCAAGAGCATCTAAGGTGCCCTCGCCACCATCACCTATTGGCATGAGGTCAAACTCAGTGTCGGGTAAGGCCTTTTCAAAGCCCAATTTAAGAGCTAAGGCGACCTCTTTTGCAGACAAACTTTCCTTAAACGAATCAGGTGCAATCAAAATTCGCATAATCTCCTCCTTCTATTTTCCTTTTAGGTAAGGGGATAAAGCCTGAACTAACTCATCTGTCATATGTCGAGGACCTCGAACAGTTTTGATACCTAAACTCTTTAGTATATCACTGTCAAAGTCAGTATCATTAAAGGTGTATAAGGGTTTAATCCGCATCAACTCCTTAATACTCGCCTCTTCACGATAACCTTGATTAGGGATATTCGCTTCTAAAACCTGACAGAGGTAACGGATGGCCTTGGTAGGTGCCGTAATATAGATAGCCACCAAATCTCCCTTTTGCATATTAGCTTTCTGTGTCCAAAGAATCTCCTCATTTGCGGAGAACTCCTCTCCAATATCGTAGTATTTCAAATTTACCGGGATAATCCAATAATGAGGCTCAAAAGCCTTTCTAAGATGTTTTGGGGCCACTAGGGAGCGACTTTCACTAAGAAGCTCAAAAATGGTCTGGTCCGGCAATGTCCCATCTAAAACAAGACTAACCCAGGTCTTCTTGGACATATGGTAGCTAGGGAAAACCCCATCCATTTTCAAGAGCTTATCCATTTGCTTTGGATTAACCTTCAGGTTAACCACATCATAAATTAAATCCGCCTTTTCTCCATCAAGCCCTAGTTTTTCTCCCTTAAGAGGAAAAAACAAGGCATACCATTTACCATCAACCCTAAAGGACAAATAGCTTGGTTCCTTTTCGAAAGGATGGTCTGCTTGGTCTGAAAATTCTTGAACTAAAAACTGAGCTAGGCGATTAGCTTGTGGAGATGAGAAAAATTGATTTTCATAACAAGAATCAGCTAGCTGTGAGAGAAGTTCTCCATAAGCTTCTCTGACTTGACCAACGTAAGTTCCAGTGGTCTGAGGACTCCTGAAGATATCATAAGGCTCATCAAGATCGATATCAACAACCTGTCCCGTCAACTTGCCTTCTAAATCAATAAGCAGTCGAGCTTCAAGTTCATCAGCTATCAGTGTTTTTCTGAACTCGTAACCTTGCTCAGTAGTTGTAAAACCAAAAGGCTCTAGGCTATCCTGTTTTAGGATCTTCTGTTTAAAATAAGCATCCTCAAAAGTCATTAGTTCTCCCTTTTTCTAAAAAAGAGAAGTTGAGACAAACTTATGTCCCAACTCCTTTTTTATTTTGTTGACTGACGTAAGGTAAGACCGTGATTAAGAATAACATCTTTATCTTCAAGTTCTTCCTTATTCATAATTTTAGTCAACATACGCATGCTAACTGCCCCTAAATCATAGAGAGGATGATTAATACTAGAAAGGTTTGGACGTGTATAGCTTGTAATCGGTGAGTCATTGCTTGTGATGATTTCGAAGTCTTCTGGAACTGATTTACCTGCAGCAAAGAGGCCATTCAAGAGACCTGCAGCCAATTCATCTTCTCCAACATAGGCAGCAGTGGCACCAGAGTTCAAAACACGTTGTGCTAAATCAAAGCCATCTTTATAGCTATATTTGGCTTCAAAGACAAGACCTTCATTGTAACGCAAATTATTCTTTTCAAGTCCAGCCTTATAACCAGCTAGACGGAGCTTGCCATTAATATCATCAATTAGTGGTCCTGATACAAAGGCAACCTTTTCATTATTCTTGGCAAGTTGCGTTACAGAATCCTCAACGGCAGCTTTATAGTCGATGTTAACGCTCGGTAATTGGTGCTCGAGGTCCACTGTTCCTGCTAGGACAATCGGAGTACGGGTACGAGAAAATTCTGCACGAATTTTTTCCGTCAAGTGGTAACCCATGAAGATGATACCATCTACTTGTTTGGCAAATAGAGAGTTAATCACGGTAACTTCGTGATCGTCATTTTCATCACTAGATGCAAGAACAATATTGTACTTGTACATAGTTGCAATATCATCAATACCTTTAGCCAAAGTAGCAAAATAACTATTAGCAATATTTGGAATAACAACTCCTACAGTAGTGGTTTTCTTACTTGCCAAGCCACGCGCAACCGCATTTGGACGATAATCCAAACGATCAATGACCTCAAGCACTTTTTTTCGGGTGTTTTCTTTTACATTTTTATTTCCATTTACCACACGAGACACAGTCGCCATCGAAACGCCTGCCTCACGCGCAACGTCATAAATAGTGATTGTTTCATCAGTATTCATAAAAACACTTCCTTTCTCATTTTACGCTTACTCTTTCACGCTAATTGTATCAGATTCTGAAAACACTTTCAATTATTTTGACTGATTTTTACAAAAAAATGAAAGGGATTCCTTCTTCATGGTTATGAGGAAGAAAGCCGTTTCAGAAAAAGTCCTCTCATTTCGTGTTTCCAAGACTATACATCGCTTACAAAACTAGCCTAAAAAAGTCTCAATGAAAGTAAATGATTTAATGAAAAGCCAAAAAAACAGCTTGCATTTTCCTTATAAAAGTGACAGAATGAGTGTAAGAAATACAAAGGAGTTTTTTTCTATGTCTAAACTTGATCGCATTCGTCATTTTTTGAATGAAAATAAAGCAGGGCTAGCTATTGTTTCAGATCCTGTAACTGTCAATTATCTTACTGGTTTTGATTGTGACCCACATGAACGCCAAATGTTCCTCTTCGTCTACGAAAATCGTGAGCCTGCCCTCTTTGTACCTGCCCTTGAGGTTGCACGTGCCTCTGCTGTACTCGACTTCCCAGTCTTTGGTTATGTAGACTCTGAAAATCCATGGCAAAAAATCAAAGCTGGCCTAGCAAGCACAGACAGCCCTATTATTTATGCAGAGTTTGACAATCTCAATGTGACGAAGTTCCAAGGATTGCAATCGGTCTTTGAAGGTCGCTTTGAAAACCTGACACCATTCATTCAAAAAATGCGCGTTATCAAGTCAGCTGATGAAATTCAAAAAATGATTGTGGCCGGTGATTATGCTGATAAAGCTGTTAATATCGGTTTCGACAATATCTCTCTTGACGTTACTGAAACAGATATCATTGCTCAAATCGAATTTGGCATGAAGAAAATCGGTATCAATCAAATGTCCTTTGAAACGATGGTTCTTACAGGGAATAATGCCGCAAACCCACACGGTATTCCAGGAACTAACCGCATTGAAAATGATAGCTTGCTCCTCTTTGACTTAGGCGTTGTCAGTCAAGGCTATGTTTCAGATATGACACGTACTGTGGCTGTCGGTCAACCTGACCAATTCAAGAAAGATATTTACAATATCTGTTTGGAAGCTCAACTCACTGCTCTTGATTTTATCAAACCAGGTGTAACTGCCAGCGAAGTCGATGCTGCGGCTCGTAATGTTATTGAAAAGGCTGGTTACGGCGAATACTTCAACCACCGTCTAGGACATGGTCTTGGTATGGATGTCCATGAGTTTCCTTCAATCATGGAAGGAAATGACTTGGTTATCGAAGAAGGTATGTGCTTCTCTGTTGAACCAGGTATCTACATTCCTGAAAAAGTTGGTGTTCGTATCGAGGACTGTGGTTATGTTACAAAAGACGGCTTTGAAGTCTTCACACACACACCAAAAGAATTGCTCTATTTTGATGTTTAATTAATCCAGAAGGGTCTTCAATTAAGTTGAGGACCTTTTCGTTTGCACTCAAATTCAAAAGCCATATAAAAAGCTGACTCATCGTGAGTCAGCTTTTGCTATTTCTCCTCATGCTCTTGTCTAAGATAGTCAAGGCCTTCTTCAATCCATTCTGGCATTGCTTCTGCCAAAGGTTTAAAACCATAGTTCAAACGACTATCAGAAAAACGATGACGATGAGGGATTTTATTTTTTTCTTCCTCAAGGGTTCTCAAAGAAAGACTGGCCTTTTGTGTAAATTCATCAAAATCAACAACTTGAACTAAGACCTCCTGCTCTACCTTTAAGGTATTGTAGATATTGTCAATATAACCTGTCTTAATCTCTGAGATGTGAATCAAGCCAGTGGTACCATTTTCCAATGAAACAAAGGCACCGTAAGGCTTGATGCCTGTGATAACACCCCTAAGCTTGTCTCCAATTTTCATCTTAGTCTGCTACCTCAACTGTTTCAATTACAACATCCTCAAGTGGCTTATCTTGAGCTCCAACCTCAACATTGGCAATTTCATCAAGCACCTTGTAAGAATCTTCATCCACCAATTGACCAAAGACTGTGTGACGACGGTCTAGGTGAGGTGTTCCCCCATTTTCAGCATAAGCTTCTGCGATTGGTGCTGGCCATCCACCACGTTCAAGTTCCTTTTTAGCATAAGGAATTTCAGACGTTTGAACGATGAAGAATTGGCTACCATTTGTATCTGGTCCAGCATTAGCCATAGAAAGCGCACCACGGAGGTTATAAAGCTCTTCAGAAAATTCGTCCTGGAAGCTACCACCAAAGCTTGACTCACCACCCATACCTGTACCAGTTGGGTCACCACCTTGAATCATAAAGTCCTTGATAATTCTGTGGAAAATCACACCATCATAGTAACCACTCTTGGCCAAATTGACAAAGTTAGTAACTGTTAATGGTGCATGATCAGGGAAGAGTTTGATGACCAAATTACCATGATTTGTTTTAATTGTTGCGACTGGACCTTCTACTGTATCCAAGTCAAGTTGTGGGAAATGAAGTTCTTTTTCTACCAATCCGAGTTCCTCCAAGGCATTAAAAATGCCATCTTCTTCTATTGTTCCTGTAACGTAATCTGCTTTTTCTTTCAATTCTGGTGTGGCATTACCCATAGCAATCTTAAGTCCAACATAGTCAAAGATTTCCATATCGTTTGGACCATCACCAAACATCATGGCATTGACTGGTTTAAGATTTTCATGCTCCAAGACATGCTCGACACCAGAGGCCTTTGAGATACCATTTGCTACGACGTCAGAGGAGTGTTTGTGCCAGGGTACCATACGGACATGGGATGCGAGTTCTTCTGGTAATTCAAGGTCACCATCATTTTCCGCAAAAGTCCACATATGGTAAACATCATTCGACAAGTGAAAGTCTGGCTCCACATCACAAAGACCATAGACTGGTTTCATAGCATTATCAATCAAATCTGAACGCTCTGAGACAACTGGCTTATCCTTACCAGCAAAGCCCCAAGCAATTCCAATCTCTTTGCACCAAGCAACAAAAGCTTCTGTAACCTCACGAGCGAGGGGTTGGTTATAAATTTCTTCCCCTTTTCGATTAATCACATAAGTTCCATTGATGGTTACAAAATAATCGGGCTCTAGGTCTCGAATGTCCTCAACGACACCATAGTAGCCACGTCCTGTAGCAATCCCCGTCAAAATTCCTTTTTCTTTAAGCCCTTTGAAAACAGCCTTAATAGATTCAGGAATGTAGCCTGTCTTTTTAACACGAAGGGTGTCGTCAATGTCAAAGAAAACAATCTTAGTCTTCTTGGCCTTGTATTTTGTTTTAGCATCTACTGGCATCGCTAATCTCCTTTACAGTATCACAGCTAGAGTCAGGTATAGCTAGTATCCTAACTAAAGACCGCATGGTACTCTCATTATATCATGTCTTAAAGCCAAAAACAAAAAATCATCTAGGACTATAGTAGTCTTAGATGATAGGCGGTTTAACGGTTAACACTCTTGATAATACGTTTAATATCACGCTCTTGTTCACGACGCTTGATAGACTCACGTTTATCGTAATCGTGTTTCCCTTTGGCAATACCGAGCAATACCTTGGCAAAACCGTTTTTTAGGTAGACCTTAAGAGGAACTAGAGTCATTCCTGTACCCTTAAGATCATTTTGAAGTTTGGTGATCTGTTTCTTCTTGAGCAACAACTTTCTCGTACGGTCTGGATCTTGATTCCAAATATTTCCTTGCTCAAAAGGAGCAATATGGACATTGATTAACCAGGCCTCACCATTTTTGATTTGGGCATAGCCATCTTTAAGTTGGATGCGGGCCGCACGAACAGACTTAATCTCTGTCCCTGTCAGTACGATACCCGCTTCAATAGTATCAACGATACTATAGTCATGTCTAGCCTTTTTATTCTGAGCAACAACATTGCCTTCACCCTTTGGCATAGCAGTCCCTCCATTCTCATCCTATTTTCGTTTTTTAGCAACGTCCTTGTAAAAAGGTTTGTTCCCTTTTTTCTTACGACGACCACTCTCACGTCCCTTGTTATCATTATGAGGACGGTTTTGATTTTTACGTTTGTCTGGTTTCTTAGATGACTTACGTTTTTCGTCATAAGAGCCTTTACGACCATTACCATCTTGACGGTTACGGTTATCCCCACGTTTACCACGACGTTCGAAGTCTCCATTTTGACGGTCACGGCGTGGACCTCTATTGCGGAAGGCTTTCGCCTTCTCTTCACGTTCCTGACGTGCCTTGTGGTCTACTTTTTCAGTGATGTCATACTCACTTGGAAGGTATTGGAAGTCAATATCTCCGGTTTCCTTATCCGCACGTGTTAATTTGACACGGATAGGCTGACCAACTCGGAAAGTCTTACCAGTTTTCTCACCCTGAAGTGTCATGGTGCGTTCATTGTAATTGTAAAATTCTGGAAGGGTGGTGATGTGAACCAAACCTTCGATGGTGTTTGACAATTCCACAAACATACCGAATTTAACCACACTTCCGACAATACCGTCGAATTCTTGACCAACAAACTCTTCCATGTATTCCGCTTTTTTCATCGCTTCAACGACACGTTCGGCATCAATGGCACGGCGTTCAAGGGTTGAAGATGATGTCGCTAACTCAGGAATAACCTCTTCAAAATGTTCACGTGTTTCTTGAGACATATTGTTAGTGTACTCACGAATCATTCGGTGAACCAAGAGGTCTGGGTAACGACGGATTGGACTAGTAAAGTGGGTATAATACTGAGCCGCAAGTCCATAGTGTCCATGATTGTGTTCTGAATAGCGGGCTTGTTGCATTGAACGAAGCAACATCATATTCATAACTTCTGCTCCAGGTTTGCCTTGAACTCGCGCCATGAACTCTTGCAAGTCTAGTTGATCCATCTTATTGGCAGTTCCTTTGATTTGAACACCAAAGATAGAGGCATAATCCATGAAGCGTTGCAATTTCTCAGCTTTTGGCTCTTCGTGGATACGGTAGATAAATGGCAACTTAGCCTTAGCGAAGTGCTCCGCCACACATTCATTGGCAGCCAACATGAAGGATTCAATCATTCGCTCGGCTGTTCCACGTTCACGTACCACAATATCCACTGGCATTCCCTTCTCATTAACCAAGATACGAGCTTCAGATGTATCAAAGTTAAGGGCACCACGACGCTCACGCATGTCTTCTAAAATCTTATGCAGTTCTGCCATAGCTGATACAGAGTCCATGATTGGTTTAAACTGCTCAATCTTTTCTGGATTTCCAGCCAACATCTCATTGACATCACTGTAGGTCATACGGAAAGTTGTATTAATCACAGATTGGCAAATCTTATGATTAACCACCTTACCTTTTGGAGTAATCTCCATAATGGCTGACTGAGTCAAGCGATCAACATTGGGATTTAGTGAACAAATACCATTTGAAAGACGCTCAGGCAACATTGGCACCACACGGTCTGTCACATAAACCGAAGTCCCACGTGCTATGGCCTCACGGTTAAGAGCTGAACCTTCAGTGACATAGTAGGACACATCGGCAATATGAACACCAAGTTCAAAGTTACCATTTGGCAAACGTTTGATATGAACCGCATCGTCCAAGTCCTTAGCATCAGCTCCATCAATGGTAAAGGTTACCTCTTGACGAAGGTCAACACGACCAAGGAGGTCTTCCTGACTCGGTGCATCTGGTACAGCTTCTGCTTCCGCCATGACATCCTCTGGGAACTCTGAAACAATATCCATTGATTCTAAGACTTCCAAGACATCAATACCAGCATCCCCTTGATGACCAATAATGTCACGAACACTTCCTACGAAATAATCATAGTGACGGTTAGGATATTTTTCAATATCAACCTTGATAATTTCAGTACCGTCTAGGGCAACTGGTTCTTTCTTAATATAAATTGGCTGCTGAATTTTTTGATTTTTAGACTTAATGTAACCAGCATAAGGTTCTTTCTCGTCGCTAAGGATAAATTTCCCTACAACAGTCTTAAGCGAACGTTCTACAATTTCAACAACTCGTGCTTCCGCTGCTGTCCCACGCAAACGATCCGCTGGCTTCTTGATAACAACAGCAACAGTATCACCGTCAATGGCATGGCCAACATCATTACGACCAATGAACATATCATCTTCACTGTCATCGACATGCAAGAAACCAAAACCGTTCTTATTGGCACGGAAAACACCTTCAACAGTCACCTGATTTGGATTTTCTTTCTTAGGACGCAAGGAAACAGAGCCATCTCGATTAAAACGCAACTGTCCCTTACTTTCCATGGCTGATATGGCCTTGATGAGCTGAGGAAACTTTTCTCCCCCAGCATGATTAAGAGCCTGGGCTATGTCGTTTACACTGGATTTCCCATGCTCCTTCAAATAATTTATAATAGATTCTTTCATGATTTCCTTTTCTTTTATTTATTGACTATAACGCAAAAAATGAGCCAACCTCAGTCAGCTCATTACTTACTTGAGAGAATGGAAAGGACGATTGCATCTACAATCCATAGAAAAACCATGATTCCTGTAAAGCGTTGCATAAAGGCTTCAAAACCACGTGGTTTACTACGTTCAAATAGTGCTTCTGACCCACCACCATCAAAGACATTGCTACTTGGATTCTTTTGTGGCTGCATGAATACCGCAATCACAATAATAGCTGACATCACCAAGAGCAGCGTTAATAATAAGTCGTACATAGTTATTCCTCCGAAAAAGTCCTTTTTATTCTACCATAGAACCCTTTAAGATTCAACATGTAAGGTTACTTTTCTATCCTTGGGGCAGAATTTGGGTACCTGAATTTTCTCAGGATGATTTTGTTTATTTTTACTTGTGAGATAGTTGATGCTCCCACATTCACTACACTTTAAATTGATTTTAACTCTCACCTATATTCTTGACTCCTAGCGATTTTCTAAAGATGATTAAGGACCAGACAAAATTTCCAAAGACAATCATTGCGGTCACAAAGAAGACCCAGCGATAACCTAGTCCAGTCGCAACTGCTGAACCAACAAAAGGACCTAAAACTTGTCCAATGTATGAAAAGCTTTGATTAAAGCTAAATATTCTTGAGATTCCTTCCTTGGGTGTCATCTTGGTCAATAAAGAATTGACACTAGGCATAAGGGCACCCACACCGAAGCCATAGGCAAAACGTAAGATACCCAATTGCAAGGCTGAACCGGTAAAACCACAAAGGAAATACAAGAGGAAGCTATAAAATAGCCCCATTAAAAGCAAGCGATGATTCCCAATACGGTCTCCCAATTTTCCCAGAAAAGGGGTACTCAAGAGACTAGAGAAGCCCATAGCAAAACAATTAAACCTGAGTAAAACAGGATATTGTCCCTCTGACCTAAATAACGAATATAAAGGGCCAACATAGGCGCAATCGATTGGGCAGAAATCTGGATAATCATACTGGTCACAAAAAGGCCAATCAACATAGATTTGCTGGGAATTTTCGCAAAAACCTGAGAAAGAGTCATCATCTCTCCCTTTTCGATAGGTTGAAAATTCTCTCGCAAACCAAAGACAGTTAAGAGGCAGCAGATAAATAAAATGAGGCCCACCAATAAAAAGGTCCCTCTCATACCAAACGCCTCAGACAGGGTACCACCTAACAAAGGGCCAATCAGAACACCTGCCGTTAGACCCGTAGATAAGGTCCCCAGGGCATAGCCAGAACGGCTCTGAGGAACCTGACTCGCAATTAAAGCTGTGGCATTTGGAACATACCCCGCAAACAAACCAGTCAGCGTTCTTAAGAAAAGCAGCCAGAAAACATTTGGGACTAAGGCAAGACCTCCCATTGTAAAAGTCATCACCATACTGGCTCTAATCATCATGGGCTTTCGGCCATAACGGTCAGCCAAGCGTCCCCAAATAGGAGAAACCAGGGCCGAGGCTAAAGCAGAGATGGCAACAGACAAACCAGTATACCATTCAACCATGTCTCCTTTAACACCTAGTTCCTCAATGTAGAGGGCCATGAAAGGCATAACAATGGAGAAACTAGCACCAGTAAAAAAGGTTCCTATCCATGCAATTTTAAGGTTACGTTGCCAATCAGTACTTTTAAGCTCTTTTTGGCGCAAATAATCATCTTCTTTCTAAAATTCACTATCCATTATATCACAATGGCTAGCTATGAGGAGCTAGGTAAATCATTTATTGCGCTCTTCACTTTCTCCTTCAAATCATCGAGACTGCCGTTATTATCAAGAACCAAGCTGGCATAAGGCTTTTTCTCTTCTAAAGACATCTGGCTAGCGATACGCATACTAGCTTCCTTTGAACTTAAGTGATTACGTTTCATCAAGCGTTGGCGCTGGACATCAGGTAACACTGCCACCAACCAAATCTGGTCAAACCAGTCCTGATACCCATTCTCAATAAGTAAGGGAATATCCATGAAAAAAACATCTTCTTTCTTGGCCAAACAATCCCTTTGAGTTGCTAGTTCCTCTCGAATAATTGTCCCTTGAATCTCAGCAGACCGATGTCTCATCTCCTCATTCGAAAAAATCAGTTGCCCTAGTTTCGGACGATTCAATTCTCCATTAGGAAGGAGAATCCCCTCTCCCAACCAATCAAGTAAGGCACTATACAAACGGCCTCCTTTGGCCTGCATATCGTGGACAAGCTGATCAGCATCAATGACCTTGTAACCTGCCTCTTTAATCATTTCAACAACCGTTGATTTTCCTGAAGCAATACCACCTGTTAACCCAATAATCATCGTTTCTGACAATGAGGACACAAATGTGTCCCTCTCCCTCCTAACTTGATTTTCTCAATTGTGCTTGCGCAGCGTGGACAAGGCTGTCCCGTTTTTCCGTAAACCTGCAAATAGTTCTGCATGGTTCCGTCCTCACCAAGGGCATTACGATAGGTCCTTATGGTTGAGCCGCCTTTTTCAATGCCAAGCTGTAAAATGGCAATCGTTTGATCATGGACCCGCTTCATGGCTGCCTTGCTGAGTTCCTTTGCTGGCGTTTCAGGATGAACCTTGGCCGCCCAAAGCACCTCATCAACATAGATATTTCCTAGACCAGCCACCAATTTTTGCTCCAAGAGGAGACTTTTAATGGGCTTTGCAGAACTCATCAAGGCTCTCTCAAACGAGGCATATTTGAAGGCCTTCTTAGTAGGCTCAGGACCAAGCTTTTTCCTTGTAAAATAAGCCTCCTCTTGACTTTTAGCCAATAAATCAAAGGTTCCAAACTTGCGGACATCTTGATAGACGAGGGTGGAGCCATCATCTAACTTAAAAAATAAGTGAAAATGCTTGTTGCTAGGAACTCGATCTGTAAACAGCAGGTATTTTCCCTCCATACGCAAGTGGGAAATCATAATCAACTGTCCAAAGTCAAAAATCAAGTACTTGCCTCTTCGTCGCAGGGCTTGAATGGTTTGACCAGGTAAATCAGTCAAAAAACTATCGTAGGAGGTCTTAAGCATTTTGGGAACCTTGACCTCAAGCGACAAAATAGTCCGACCTACTACTAACCTTTCTAAACCTCGTCTAACAGTCTCTACCTCAGGTAACTCAGGCATCTGCTCCTCCTTTTAGCAAGAAAGCCGAGCAAGTGCCCAGCTTTTTAATATTCTTTTTCATTGTAACCAAAATCGGCCAAATCAAGTTTTTTATCACGCCAATTTTTCTTAACCTTAACCCAGGTTTCAAGGAAGACCTTGTCCCCAAGCATGACTTCAATATCTTTACGAGCAAGGGTACCAATTTTCTTGAGCATGGAACCTTGTTTACCAATAACAATACCTTTTTGGCTGTCACGCTCAACCATGATTGTCGCACGAATATGAATCTTATCCGTGTCTTCATCACGCTTCATCTCATCAATGACAACCGCAACGGAGTGTGGAATTTCTTCACGTGTCAACTGAAGGACTTTTTCACGAATCATCTCTGATACCAAGAAACGCTCAGGGTGATCGGTGATTTGGTCCGCTGGGAAATATTGGAACCCTTCCTCAAGGTTATCACTCAAGACATCCACAAGGTGGGAAACATTGTTCCCTTGGAGGGCAGATATCGGAATAATCTCCTTGAACTCCATTTGTGTACGGAAATCGTCAATCTGCTCTAGGAGCTGATCTGGATGGACCTTGTCAATCTTATTGATTACCAAGATAACTGGAACTTTAGCTTGTTTGAGGCGTTCGATAATCATATTATCACCCTTACCACGAGGCTCATCCGCTGGTACCATAAAGAGGACTGTATCAACCTCACGAAGGGTTGAATAAGCAGATTCCACCATAAAATCCCCAAGAGCCGTCTTAGGCTTGTGAATCCCTGGGGTATCGATAAAGACAATCTGTTCCTTATCGGTTGTGTAAATTCCCATAATTTTATTGCGGGTTGTTTGAGCCTTATCACTCATGATAGCAATCTTTTGCCCCATAACATGGTTCAAAAACGTTGATTTTCCTACATTAGGACGGCCGAGAATAGCCACAAATCCTGATTTAAATGTCATATAACTTCTTTCCTATTTCGTTTTAATTGAAAATTAAGTGCCAAATTTTAGGTATGAAAACAATCATCCCCGTAATGACTGCATAACAAGAAACCACTAAAACAGCTCCAGCTGCCATATCCTTGGCATTTTTGGCTAGCATCGAAAAGTGATAATTACTAGCTAAATCGACAACATTTTCAATGGCAGAATTAACAATCTCTAGGGCAATTACGAGAAAAACTGCCATCAAAAGAAAGAGCCATTCTGTCGCAGACACACGGAAAATCAAGCCAGCCAATACCACCAAGATAGCTGAAACCAAGTGCTTGCGCATATTGCGTTCTTCTTTAAAAGCCGTTATTATTCCTGTCAGAGCAAACTCAAAACTAGCTGTAAATTCTCTATTTTTCCACTTTTTTTGTGGATTATTGTCGCGTAAGTCCATAAGCAGTCAAAATTTCTTCCTGTAATCCAAACATTTCCGCTTCTTCTTCTGGGGTGTAATGGTCATAGCCATTGATATGGAGAAAACCGTGAACAGCCAAGAAACCCATCTCACGTTCAAAACTATGTCCATAATCCTCAGCTTGTTCATGAGCCTTATCAACGGAAATAAAGAGTTCACCGATATAACTATCAAACTCTCCCATCATTTCAGCTAATTCAGGATTTTCAGCCAATTCTTCCTCATCAAAGCTAATATCTAACTCAGGCTTATACTCCAAACTAATGACATCCGTTGGACGGTCTGTATCACGATATTCCAAGTTTAGTTCGTGGCTGCGTTCGTTGGTTACAAATGTAACAGCCATTTCCTTGTCTTCCTTGCCAAGTTTTTGTGCTGCAAAATCTAGCAACTCCAAGGTTTGTTCTTTTAATTTCTCAGAGACTTGTCCAGTCTCGTCAATCATTTCAATATACATAAGATTCTTTAGGAACGGCTATGCTCACTTCAAGCACAGAACCGCTCGCTTCCTTTCACTAACTCATTAGCTTTTTATAGAAATACTCAAATACATAGAATCCTAACTTTGAGTATTTTTAGTTTAATATTAATCACCTCATTATACCATAAGGACACAGAAAAAGCAGACTTAAGGCTAATTGTCTGCTTTTTGTATGGCCTCTCCGTGAATCGCTTACTTATCCAAACTATCCTTAAGACGTTGAATATGAATGGTTAAATAGACCTGTTCGTCCAAACTTAATTCAAAAGTATAACCTGTCTTAATATAGTTAGCAATCTTTTGGGTACAGATAAAGGATTCTGGATAATTTACCCTAACCTGCTCGTAAAGAAAAGCATCATTTTTACCACCACTAACCCCACTCACAATCCGTTGCGCTAGATAGCGAAGATGTGTAATAAATCGGTTATAAGAGAAACTATCCTCCTCTAAATCACAACCAAAATGAAGACGGACAATGTCACTAATTCCAACCACAATTTGAGTCATCTGTAGGTCTTTTTCATGGAGACTCGCATCCTTTTGTGCATTGACAAAATGTAAAGCGACAGAGGCAGCCTCATCATCTGCCAATTTAACTTCTAAATCCTTGGCAATCAAA
Organism: Streptococcus parasalivarius; assembly: GCF_054785155.1. Lineage (NCBI taxonomy): Bacteria > Bacillati > Bacillota > Bacilli > Lactobacillales > Streptococcaceae > Streptococcus > Streptococcus parasalivarius. Next base: position 260,377 of record NZ_BAABOB010000001.1, on the reverse strand, counting down.
CGAAGAGCTTGTTTTCCAATCTCATACTCCCGAGGGTAAAATTTTCGAACCTCCCAAGCCAAGGGATTCTGCAGAGGAATACCTTCTCCACTTCTTTCAATGGCGTAATGTAGGTGGTCAGCTAGGGCGATGAAAAAAGAGGGGTCAAACTTGGTTTGTAAGACAGCTTCAGCAAAAGTAAGGATATTCAAAAAGACCTGCATTTCACCTTCAGGCAAATTGACATAAACACGAGACCATTCATCTACTGCCTCTGTATTTTCCAAAACAAAAGTCTTTTCAATCTTTTCCTTATCAACAAAGTCTCCGACCTTCTTTTGAAAGCCCAGTCCCTTACCCATGACAATGTATTCCACATTATTATCCAAAGCCTGAACAACATTGTTGTTTAAAATCTTTTCAATCTGCATCATGATCCCTCGTCATTAAAGCGTTTACTTTATTTTACCAAATTTTTAATGAGAAACCTACTTACTGCAAACAAAAAGCGCTGGACTTACCAACACTTTTCCTAAAGTTCTGTTCGATTTTCGATAGCTCTTAGCAAGGTCACTTCATCAGCATACTCGATGTCAGAACCAACAGCCAAACCACGCGCTAAACGAGTCACCTTGATTCCCGCAGGTTTGAGGACACGTGAAATATACATAGATGTTGCCTCACCATCTGCTGTTGCATTAGTAGCAATGATAACTTCGTCAACCTCGCTATCCATAAGACGAGTAATCAAACTTTTCAAGTTAATATCATCTGGTCCAACACCATTCATAGGGGAAATAAGCCCTTGAAGCACATGGTAGAGACCACGGTATTCCTGAATCTTTTCCATAGCTGAAACATCTTTGGAGTCTTCAACAACCAAAATCTTAGTACGGTCTCTCGTTTCATCTGTACAAATGTTACAGGGATCATCATCTGTCAAACGACCACAGACCGAACAATAAGTTAATTCACGTTTGGCTGCCAAGAGGTTTTTTGCGAAATCATTGACATCTTCATCAGACATACTAATGGTATAAAAAGCTAGGCGTGTCGCTGTTTTAGCCCCAATTCCAGGGAGTTTTGAAAAACTATCAATCAGCTTCGCAATTGGAGTAGGATAAAGCATGAAGGTCTCCTGTTCTTTATATGATTTTATTCATCTCTTATCTTTTGTCACTGTCATGGATATGTCTTTACCCAAGAACAAATACTCAAACACTATATCACAGAAAAATCCCTCGTGCAAGGCACAAGAGATTTGCATTTTTAGTGAGTATTTTGATAAAGTTCCATGATAGATTTGACCGCATTTTGATGAGCCTTACTCTTCCAGTCTAGAGCATGTGGATACATAATCCCAACTGCCAACTTAGTACCATCTTTGGCAGTCGCATAGGCCACGGCATTAAGGTTAACCGTTGTTACAGAGTTACCGGAAGCATCCGTTGCATAAGTTTCAGCTGTCCCTGTTTTACCACTAATTGGAATGATAGAACTTGCCATAGCTTTACCAGTCGCAAGGCTAGAACCGGAATTAACGACATCATTAAAGCCTTGTTGGATAATCCCCATCTGCTCAGAATCAAGAGGTAAGGTATTTAATACACGTGTATCTACCGTTGAAGCTAGAGTTCCTAAGCTACCATTAGTACCAGCATCATAGATACCTCCCACAATATGAGGTGCTACACGTTTACCACCATTGGCAATTGAAGCAACATATTGAGCCAATTGAATAGTTGTATAAGAGTCGTACTGACCAAAAGCTTCTGTCAAGACGTTGGCTACATTGTAATTCTTAGAAATATACCCTTCTGATTCTCCAGGCAAATCAAGTCCTGTAGATACCCCCATACCAAAATCAGCATAGGTATCACGAAGTGTCGTCATGGCCTTATCCATATTGTCAGTCGACAAGGCCATGCCTGGAACATATTGTTGGCCAAGTAGTTTGATTGCAATCTGCACCATATAGGTATTTGATGAATATTCTAGAGCCTGTGTCGCGGTAATAGGGCGGCTACCTTGATCTGTAAACCAAGACGTAATCGAGGCTGAACCAGCAATGTTGATTGGTTGGTCAGTCAAGACCTGATTTCCATAGATGGCACCTGAACGCCAACCAGCAGTTAGGGTTGCTCCCTTAACAACAGATCCTGGAATAAAGACATCAGTAATTGTTCCTAAGGCATTTGCTTTAAAATCTTGTGCTCCTTGTTCATGTTTTTGCCCCGCCATGGCAAGTACAGCACCAGTGTCAGCATTCATAACAACGGCATACATTCCTTCAGAATAGGTAGCTTTGTTCTCTGAAATCTCTGAAGAAAGCTGTTGACCTAGGATATCTTCAACTCCCTTTTGGAAATCAAGGTCGATGGTCAACTGCAGATTGTTACCCTTACTTCCCTTTTGAGTGATTTTATCACTAGCAACTTCGCCTTCCTTGTCTACTGTAATCTCACGAACAGTATGTTTCCCTTGTAGCTTCTCCTCATATTCTTTTTCTAGATAAGAAGTTCCTACACGGTCATTAAGGGCATAACCTTTTTTGAGGTATTCCTTGGCATCTTCTTGTGGCAAACCTGCTTCTGAACTTGAGACTTTCCCGATGAGAGGAGACAAGGCTGAATCAACCGTATGACGCTCCCAATCCTTAGCAACCGTAATACCATTAAGTTCCTTCTGTTTAGCTGCTACAATCGCAATTTGTTCAGGCGTCAAGTCTCCTGTTTTCAATGTGACTGTTGAGAAATTAGAAACAGCATTCATCTGTGAGTAAATGTAGACAATCTTAAGCTCATCCTCAGAGTAATCCACTGCTTCATCAGGAACCGCATCAACAGCATTATTGTAAATAGTAGCTTCAGCTAATTTATTACCAAACTTATCTGTTTTCTTGTCGTTTGGAAGATCATTAACCACACGTTTGTAGGTGGCAGAATCCGCTAGATAGAAATCGCGTTTCTGGCGTGCTGTTACCTTCGTCTCCGTTAGTGTTACCATGGTCGCTAACTTTTCAGCGACCTTCTTCATAGTATCTGATGACACCAAATTGCTACGTGTAAAGGTGATAACGTCCTTACTCTGGTTGGTCGTAAGAGCGACCCCCTTAGCATCAAAGATTTGCCCACGTTCGCTTGCAATTCTAACCGTATACTTGGAGTTATCCTCTAATTTCTTAGTATAAAACGATTTGTTATAAACCTTCATATAGGTCAAACGTGCAAAAAGTAACAAAAAAAGGACAAAGACTACACCAAAAAGCAAGTAAACACGACGTGAAATGTTTACTGGCTTTCTAGGTTTATTCGCTCGTTTTTCTTTTTGTTTTTGGCGCCGTTTTTCCCATTTTTGACTGAGTTTTTTCGAAAATGATGTCACTTTTTTTCCTCTATGTTCTCATAAAAATTCTCTTTTATTTTATCACAAATAAGCTTTAGCAAACTTAAAAAAATGTCGAAATCTAAAAAAACTTGCCTCAATATAAGACACGTTTTTTAGATTATATTGACAACTTTTTCATCCAGCTAGGAATGGCTTTACTGATATGTGTCGGCAAAACCACATAGGCATTTTTAGCCAGATCATCAGCGATAGCTGAGTGAAGCCAGGTAGCTACTGTGACAGCCTTATAGCGATCAATTGAAGGGAACTGGGCCAAAAAACCAGTAATCATACCAGCTAAGGTATCTCCCATTCCTCCTGTGGCTTGATAAGGCCCACCAACTTCTAAATGAGCTACTTTTTCACCCTGATAGACAGCCGTCTTGTGACTCTTGGCAACCAGGATTGTCCCAGCTTGGAACTCACCTAAGGTTTTTTGAGTGTTGGAAACTGTCTGCTCTGGAATCCTAAAACCAGACAAGCGTTCCCATTCTTTTTGATGTGGGGTGAGAGTAAGGTGACAATCTGTTAAGTCCTTCATATTTTTCTTAGCCAAAAGATTGAGAGCTGAACCATCAACAACCAAATTTTGATCTGCCCTAATATTTGCCAGCACCAAGTCCATAGCCTGACTAGCTGCACCATCTTCACCTAGGCCAGAACCGATTAATACCACATCAGCTGCCCTAAGATTCTCAAGAAATCTTTCAGTCTCTCTAAGGTCAAAAGCCATGGCTTCAGGGAGATGAGCATGAAGGGCTGTGATATTTTCACGATCCGTAGCCACTGTGACCAAGCCTGCCCCACTATTGACACAAGCTATGGCAGCCATAATGATGGCACCACCATAAGGATAAAGCCCACCAACTAAAAGCACTCGACCGTAAGAACCCTTGTGAGACTCTCTCAAGCGAGGTGTTATCACTTGCCTAGCTAAATCGTCATCAACTTTCATAAACTATCCTTTCGCACTACGAAGAGCAGCTTGATAGGTCTGTTCCATCAGCATTGTAATAGTCATAGGGCCTACACCACCTGGAACAGGCGTGATCATGCCAACCTTATCTTTCACTTGATCAAAATCAACGTCACCACAAAGTTTGCCTTCTTCATCACGGTTGATTCCCACATCAATGACAACAGCACCCTCTTTGACATATTCTTCTGTTACAAATTTTGCACGTCCAATAGCTACAATCAAGACATCTGCCTTGCTACAAACCTTAGCCAAATGCGGTGTTCGTGAGTGGGTCAAGGTAACTGTAGCATTCTTTTCTAGAAGAAGCTGAGCCATAGGTTTACCAACAATATTACTACGTCCGATAATAACTGCTGTCTTACCTTCCAATTCAACATTGTACTCACGAAGGATTTCCATAATCCCAGCCGGTGTACAAGGCACCATTTGACGGCGACCATTCCAGAGATTACCAGTATTCATAGGATGGAAACCATCGACATCTTTTTTAGGATCAATAGCCAAAAGAATACGCATTTCATTAATATGATTCGGCAGTGGCAACTGAACCAAGATACCATGGAAAAGTGGATCCTGATTATAGCGCTCAATAACTTCAATCAACTCTTCCTCACTAATACTCTCAGAAAGATTGATCGTCTGACTATGGAAGCCAGCCTTTTTAGCAGCACGTTCCTTATTACGCACATAAACCTGACTGGCAGGGTTGTCACCGACCATGATTACCACAAGTCCTGGCACAATCCATTCCTTTTCTTTTAGACGTGCTACCTTTTCATGCAATTGATCCTGCATTTTAGCAGCTAGGGCCTTACCATCCATTATTATCGCCATGGGTGTTCTCCAATACATACTTTTTTTTCAATTATACCATAGTGAGGACTCTTTGTGACTAAATTTTCTAAATTTTCAAAAGACGTTTCAAATGAAAACTAAAAAAGCTGGAATTGCCTTCCAACTTCTTCTGATTATGTTTCGTGACTAGTCCACAAAACCATTTTGCTGACTCCACCCCTTAATAACCTTCAAGGTCTTCTGCTGGTATTTGCCACTTTCATACATGTGATCTGCACCTGTTAAGGAAACGAGAACAGAATCACGGTAGTTCTTAGCTGTTCTTCTAGCAATATTAGGATGAGTCATCTTATCCTTGGTTCCTGAAATGACGAGAACAGGGCATAAAATGTTACTAAAGTCCACATAAGCTGCCTTTGTCTTATCAAACCAATGAAGAGCCATCTGAGTATAAACTTTTCCTGATTCAGGAACCAGACCAGCAAAAACTTCCTCTTTCAAAGCTTCCTCTTGTTCATTCATGCAATACTTGAAAAACTCCTTTTTATAAGGGGGCATGGCTTTTTTCCAAAAACCCCAGCGTAAAAAGTGTTTGCCAAAACAAGCTAACATGGTTGGATAAAAGGCATAAATATCTGCTGTCGGAGCAGGTCCCATGAGAATCATACCAGCAACTTCTGTCTTTTCAGCAACCATTTGAGCCACTAGACAGCCTAAAGAGTGCCCCAAAATGAGTGGTGGTTGGTCTAGACTTTCAATCAAAGCCACTAGATCATCTCGATAGTCCTGCAAGGTAACAGTCCCAACTTTAGCTAGGCACTCTTGATAAGGTAGGTCATGGTAACGAAAGCTAGGTGTATGCACCTTGTATCCCATTTGACGTAGACCTGTCGCAAATTCTCCCCAAACATTGCCATCACACCAGGTCCCATGAATTAGGACAATCTCTCTGTTCAAAACCATTCCTTATACATCTCCCTTTTTCGTTAAAAAATTAGATTATTTATCTATCTTATAGTATCATACTTCCAACCTACATACCTTTATACATTTCTTACAATCGTAAGAAAATGGTCTCTTATTCATTTAAGAGACCATTTTTCTATATATTATTAGCGATTAGCCTTATGCATTTCTTCCTTAACCGGACAAGAACACTCACAATCGCCACAAGAACCTTTTCCTTTGATATAGTGACGGATGCCAAGACCAGCCAAAGCAAAAATAATGAAGGCAATGATAAACGTTGACATAACAATTCCTCCTAAACCTAAATATGGGCTTCTTGAAGATTATCCAAGCTAATGATTTGATCCTTAATCTGACGTGGTTTACGAACCACAAAATAAATCATGGTCACTAACAGCAAGAAAGCAACAAAAGTCCAAATTGTCGTTGACTTGCCGTATAGGATAACTTGGCCAAACTGATAAAGAATTAAACTCACACAATAAGCTAGGCCTGTTTGAAAACCGATAGCACCAACCGTCCATTTAAGATTGGCCATTTCACGCTTAATAGCTCCAATAGCCGCAAAACATGGGGCACAAAGTAAATTAAAGACTAAGAAGGAATAAGCTGCTAGGGAAGAATAATCTCCTCGTAAAGCCTCAGCTAAACCAGCTTCACTGCTATTATGATAGAGAATACCAAAGGTGGCAACAACAGTCTCCTTGGCAGCTAATCCTGTAAGAGCCGCAACTGTTGCCTTCCAATTTCCAAATCCAAGCGGATCAAAAATCCAAGACAAACTCCTACCGAGAGTCGCCAAAATGCTGGCTTCCGTATCTACCGTATGTAGCGTAAAGTTGTAGTTAGACATAAACCAGATAAGAACTGTCAAACTGAAAATGATGGTTCCCGCACGTTTGACAAAACTCATAGCCTTACCAAAGGCATAGCGCAAAACTGACATGGCTTTAGGCCAATGGTAAGCAGGCAATTCCATTATAAACGGACTGGTTAGGCCACCCAAAAAACTCGTCTTTTTGAGAGCAATACCTGATAAGATGATGGTAGCCATCCCAATAAAATAGGTACTTGGTGCCACAAAAGAATTACTAGGGAAGAAGGCCCCTGCAATCAAGGCAATAATCTCCAACTTGGCCGAACAAGGCATGAAGGTTGCCGTCATAATGGTAATACGACGATCCCTTTCATTTTCAATCGTTCGACTAGACATAACCGCTGGAACCCCACAACCCGTCGAAATCAACATGGGAATAAAGGATTTCCCAGAAAGTCCAAAACGACGGAAAATACGGTCCATAACAAAGGCAATACGGCTCATATAACCAATGTCTTCAAGAATGCCCAAACAGATAAAGAGTACAAAGATTTGAGGAAGGAATCCTAGCACCGTCCCAATCCCAGCTACAATGCCATCAACAATCAGAGACTTTAGCCAATCCTGAACTTGGAGATAATCAAGACCAGAAGTTACCAAATCAGGAACATACTTACCAAAGAGTACATCGTTAGCCCAGTCTGTCCACATGGTTCCAACGGTCTGGATAGATAAGAAGTAAACCAAATACATGACTACTGCAAAAATTGGCAAAGCCAAAATACGATTGGTAACAATCCTATCAATTTTATCCGACAAGGTTAAAGCGAAATCTTCTGTATGACTCTGAGCCATCTGACAAACACGTTCGATAAAAGCATAACGCTCATTAATGACAATTGACTCCGCATCTTCTGTGAAAATTTCTTCAGTGATACGAATGATATCTTTGATTTCTTTTCGTTGGAATGGGGACAAGTCTAGCTCAGCCTCAACTAAAGCATCGTGTTCAAAGAGTTTAATGGCATAAAAACGCGCAGACCTTTGTGACACCGAATTTCCCAAGACTTCTAAAATTTGCGAAATGGCAGCTTCCAACTTATCATCGTATATTGGAAAGGCAAGGTCACCAACTGTAGAAGTTGTCGTATGAGCTGCCTTTTTCACTACCTGATCGACACCAGTTTGTTTGAGGGCACTGGTGGCCACTACTGGGACGCCTAGATGATAAGATAATTTATCAACATTAATCTGTTTTCCCTGAGCCTCCAAAACATCACTCATGTTAAGTGCTAATGTGACTGGAATACCTGTCTCAATCAACTGCGTTGTCAGATAAAGATTACGCTCCAAATTTGTCGCATCGACTACATTTAAAATGCTGTCGGCCCTTTGGCTCAACAGATAGTCACGCGCCACCTTTTCTTCAGGGCTATAGGGTGACATTGAGTAAATCCCTGGTAAATCCTGGATTTCTAAATCCTTATTCTTTTTTACCAGACCACTTTTTCGTTCTACAGTAACACCCGGCCAGTTACCAACACGCTGATTATTCCCTGTTATCAGGTTGAATAAACTAGTTTTACCACTATTAGGATTACCTATTAATGCAATTTCTGTCATTTTTCCTCTCCCTCGTCCAACATGACCACACTAATCATTTGCGCTTCCGACTTGCGTAGGGTTAATTCATACCCTCTCAAACTAATTTCTAGAGGATCTCCCAAAGGGGCTACCTTACGCAATAAGACCCGAGTACGCTTTGTAATTCCCATATCCATAAGACGACGTTTGGTTTCATTTGCTGAGAAAATATCCGTAACTATGGCAGAACGTCCAACTGGTAGTTCAGAAAGAGGGATTTTTTTCTGGTTTTCCTCTGCAGGTGCCAAATCAATTTTATCCAGAATCGAAGCGTCAAAAGCTAATCGACTCCCTTTAACAACAATAATAGCGCTGTTCTTGGTCTTAGTTACCACCTCAATAGTTTCACCGGCAGCCAATCCTAGGTTAGATAAGTGCAAAAGACTATCCTTAGGGAGGTTAATGCCAAGAATTCGGTAAGGTGTTTTTAAGGCCGCATCATATATGAGCATTTTTCTTGACCTACTTAATTATTTTTGATATGGCATCATTATAGCATATTTATCCATCTTTTCCGAAAAATTATCCTAAACAAGAATGATTCTAGAAAAGCAGAACACAAAAAGAAAAGGCCGGAAAAGTTCCAGCCTTCACAAACAATGTATACATACTTAATGAATATCTTACAAAACCTTACTCAAGAAATCCTTAGTACGACCTTCCTTAGTATCGTCGAAAATCTCTTGTGGTGTGCCTTCTTCTACAATAACACCGCCATCCATAAAGATAACACGATCAGCCACCTCATAGGCAAAGCCCATTTCGTGGGTAACGATTGCCATTGTCATCCCTGATTTAGCAAGGTCTTGCATGACGGCAAGAACTTCACCAACCATTTCTGGATCAAGGGCTGATGTTGGTTCGTCAAACAAGAGAACGTCTGGATCCATAGCCAAACCACGTGCGATAGCAATACGTTGTTGCTGACCACCTGATAGACTTGTTGGGTAGGCATCTGCCTTATCTTTCAAGCCAACCTTTTCTAAAAGTTCCATAGCTTTCGCGTCTGCATCAGCTTTTGAAACACCCTTGGTTTTAATCGGTGACAAGGTGATATTTTCCTTAACTGTCATGTTCGGGAAGAGGTTAAACTGTTGGAAAACCATTCCCATTTTTTCACGCATTTTGAAAATGTCGTTATTCTTATCTGTAATATCCACACCTTCAAAAGAAATAACGCCTTTTGTAGGTTTCTCAAGCAAGTTCATTGAGCGTAGGAAGGTTGATTTTCCTGATCCTGAAGGACCAATGATAACCACTACTTCACCCTTTTTAATATCTAGATCAATCCCTTTGAGAACTTCATTCTTACCAAAATACTTGTGAAGATTTTTAATCTCAATAATTGTTTCTGCCATTATTTACGTCCCTCCCCAAGTCGTTGTTCCATTTGTTTCAAGAGTGCCGTCATAGCTGTTGTTACAATCAAATAATAGAAGGCTGCGAACAAGAGCGGCGTCAAAGTCAAGTAGGTCGTTGTTGCAACAGTTTGTGCACCATTCCACAATTCCATAACCCCGATGGTTTGCAAGAGCGAACTATCCTTAATAATAGTGACAAACTCGTTACCTAAGGCAGGCAAGATATTTTTAATAGCTTGAGGCAAGACCACATACCGCATGGTATTCCATGGACGGATACCAAGTGAGTAGGCTGCTTCAATCTGGCCTTTAGGAATAGACTCGATACCTGCACGTACGCTCTCAGAAATATAAGCACCACTGTTCAAAGAAAGGACGATAATACCCGGAACGATACGTGACAAATCAAGGTTTAAAATCCCAAACTGCACAGTTGGAAGGTTCATATGGATGAGGTTAAAAGCAATCATAATCTGCACAACCATAGGAGTCCCACGGAAAACCCAAACATAAAGGCTTACTAGCCACTCCAAAGGTTTGATTCCAGAACGCTTGGCCAAGGATACCAAAACCCCGAGGATGGTTCCGAAGAAGACCACGCAGACCGAAATCATAATTGTTACTAAGACACCATAGTTAAAGTAAGACCAAAACTGCGGTAGAAATGAAAAATTCATCTAGATACTCCTTACTAATATTCTTCAATATTATATCAGAAGACTGTATAAAAATAAAGTATTTTCTTATAAATGCGATATTTCAGTATAAAAACTAAGTTATAGACATCGCTATCAAATCTCTCAAGCAAGACACCTCAAGTCCTCCTAAGATGACATCTTCCCAAAAGGTTTGTCAATGATTTGAAATACTGCCTATTTTGGTAACCCATACAAGCATTAGCCTATGCTTTCATCCTGATAAAAATGCCTGAAACTATCGAGTTTCAGGCATTTTGAGTTTTTGGAACCTTGTAAAGTCCCCAAATGATTTATTAGTAAAGCAAATCGTAGATTTCCATTGCAATCAAGTCGATGCTATCAAATGAATAAGATTCACGTGCTTCAACGTCACGCAATGTGAAAACTGGACCATTTTCAGGATCGTTGCTAAATGATACTTCGGCAACAACCACTCCTTCACGTTCAAAATTACGTTTCAAATTACCACCATCAGCCGCCATCATTTCAAGACGGTTAATGATTCTCACCAAATGTGATTCCATGTTATTTCTCCTATTAATTGTGTATTTCCTACTTATTTTATCACACTTATGGGAAAAATGGGGGAATTTTAAATATTTTTCAAGGAATTGTACATAATGGCCTTAATAGAATGCATACGATTCTCAGCTTCTTGGAAGATGATGTCACTGTATTTTTGGAAGACTTGATCTGTAATTTCTAACTCTGCCAAACCATATTTGTCATAGATTTCTTTCCCAATTTGGGTATTGAGATCATGAAAGGCTGGGAGACAATGCATAACGATAACATCTGGATTTTCTGTCTTGGCTAGTAGGTCTGCATTAATTTGATAAGGCAAGAGTAAATCAATACGAGATTTAAAATCTACCTCTTCACCCATAGATACCCAGACATCCGTATAAAGCATATCCACTCCCTTGACCTCTGAAATATCATCTGTAAGGGTTAAGTCTGCACCATTATTATGTTTCTGAGCTAAGGCTACAATCTCATCTTCGGGTTGCAGCACCTCTGGGGCTATAATCTTGACATTAACGCCTAAAATAGCCGAAGTGACCAAAAGTGAGTTGGCCATATTATTTCTACCATCTCCAATATAGGCGATGGTCAAGTCTTCCAAACTACCGAAGTGTTCCTTCAAAGTCATGAAATCTGCAATCATTTGAGTTGGATGCCAGGTATCCGTCAAACCATTCCAGACCGGAACCCCTGAGTACTTAGCCAAATCTTCAACATCTTCTTGTTTAAAACCACGGTACTCGATTCCATCAAACATAGATCCCAGAACCTTGGCCGTATCAACTACAGATTCCTTTTTACCTAACTGAATGTCTCCAGCACCAAGGTAGGTCACATTCATACCTAGGTCCTGACCGGCCACTGTAAAAGCTGAGCGAGTTCTGGTAGATGTTTTTTCAAAAATCAAGGCAATATTTAAGCCATCTAAATATTTATGCGGAATTCTTTCCTTCTTTAACTGTTTAAATTTTATAGATAAATCAATTAACTCCTCGAGTTCTTGCTTGGTAAAGTCGATTTCTTTCAAAAAGGATTTAGCTTGTGTCATAGGTATCTCTCTTTCATTCTGAATAATATAAAAATATTATATAATATTTATACATTATAAGCAAGTGATTTTGAATTAAAATTCAATATTAGCACTCCTGCTAAGAGAGCGCCAAACCTAGATACTTTTTTCTTGCAATCTACCTCCCGCATGCTATAATGGAGTCATAGATTTGACCTTTTTTGACCAAGAATATTTTCAATAAAGGTCTTTCCCAATTCAGATAGAAAAGAGGTACTGATATGCTCTGTCAAAACTGTAACCTTAATGAAGCTAGTATTCATTTGTATACCAATGTAAATGGTAATCAGCAACAAGTTGACCTCTGTCAAAATTGTTATAAAATCATGAAATCTGACCCAGAGAACCCCCTTAATCAATTCAATCAAACTGGAGGTTCCAGCTTCTTCGATGATTTCTTCAGTGACCTAAATAACTTCCGTTCTTCTAACGGTGATCTTCCCAATACACCTCCAACACAAGAAGGTGGTAACCGAGGAAACGGTGGCAATACACAAGGGCCAGGCCGTCCAGGAGGACCACGCCAACAAGCTCCTCAACAGCCACAAGGTCTTCTTGAAGAGTTCGGCATTAACATCACTGACATCGCTCGTCGTGGAGACATCGATCCAGTCATTGGTCGTGACGAGGAAATCATTCGTGTCATCGAAATTCTTAACCGCCGTACCAAGAACAATCCCGTCCTCATCGGTGAACCCGGTGTCGGTAAGACTGCTGTCGTTGAAGGACTAGCTCAAAAAATTGTAGATGGTAGCGTTCCTCAAAAACTCCAAGGCAAACAAGTCATCCGTCTTGATGTGGTCAGCTTGGTTCAAGGGACTGGTATCCGAGGCCAATTTGAAGAACGCATGCAAAAACTCATGGAAGAAATTCGTCAACGTCAGGATGTTATCCTATTTATTGATGAAATCCATGAAATCGTAGGAGCTGGTAATGCTGGAGATGGCAATATGGATGCTGGAAACATCCTAAAACCTGCCCTTGCTCGTGGGGAACTTCAACTGGTCGGAGCAACAACACTCAACGAATACCGCATCATCGAAAAAGATGCTGCCCTTGAGCGTCGTATGCAACCAGTTAAGGTTGACGAACCAACTGTTGAGGAAACCATCACTATTTTGCGTGGGATTCAGCCTAAATATCAAGACTACCACCACGTCAAATATACGGACGAAGCGATTACTGCAGCTGCAGAATTGTCCAACCGCTACATTCAAGACCGTTTCTTACCAGACAAGGCCATCGACCTTCTTGATGAAGCTGGTTCGAAGATGAACTTGACCCTCAACTTTGTTGATCCTAAAGATATCGACAAACGTTTGATTGAGGCTGAAAACCTCAAGGCTCAAGCTACTCGTGACGAGGACTTTGAAAAGGCTGCCTATTTCCGTGACCAAATTGCCAAATACAAGGAAATGCAAAAGCAAACCATCAAAGACCAGGATATGCCTGTCATCACCGAAAAACATATCGAAGCCATTGTGGAACAAAAAACCAATATTCCTGTCGGTGATTTGAAAGAAAAAGAACAATCACAACTTCTTAGTCTTGCCGATGATCTTAAATCACATGTTATCGGACAAGATGCTGCAGTTGATAAGATTGCTAAAGCTATCCGCCGTAATCGTGTTGGATTGGGTGCTCCAAACCGCCCAATTGGTAGCTTCCTCTTCGTAGGTCCTACAGGAGTCGGTAAAACTGAGCTCTCTAAACAATTAGCCATTGAACTCTTTGGTTCAGCTGACAGTATGATTCGTTTCGACATGTCAGAATACATGGAAAAACACGCTGTTGCTAAATTGGTTGGTGCCCCTCCAGGATATGTTGGTTACGACGAAGCTGGTCAGTTGACTGAAAAAGTCCGCCGTAATCCTTATTCACTTATTCTTTTAGATGAGGTTGAAAAAGCTCACCCAGACGTTCTTCACATGTTCCTCCAAGTACTTGACGACGGTCGTTTGACTGATGGTCAAGGACGCACTGTAAGCTTCAAGGATACCATCATCATCATGACATCAAATGCTGGTACTGGTAAAGTTGAAGCTAGCGTTGGCTTTGGAGCTACTCGTGAAAATCGTACCAATTCTGTTCTTAACCAACTTGGAGATTTCTTCAGTCCTGAATTCATGAACCGCTTTGACGGTATTATCGAATTCTCTGCCCTCAGCAAAGAAAATCTCCTTACTATCGTGGACCTCATGCTTGATAATGTCAACCAACGCTTGGCTAACAACGGTATCCACCTCAGTGTAACTGAGAAAGTTAAGGAAAAATTGGTTGACCTTGGTTACGATCCTAAGATGGGTGCTCGACCACTACGTCGTACCATCCAAGATCACATTGAAGATGCTATTACCGACTTCTACCTTGAAAATCCAAACGAAAAAGATCTCAAGGCAGTCATGACTTCAAAAGGCCACATTACCATTAAGTCTGCTAAAAAAGCCGAAAAAGCTACTCAAAAAGCTGAGGCAGCAAAAGAATCTGATTAAACAAATAAACCAAGTCATTACGACTTGGTTTATTTATCTTTTCATTTCCAATTTTCAAATTTATCCCTAATTCTGCCTAAATCAATAGGAAAATGAGCAAAATTTTAGTATAATATAGGCAAATAAACGTAAGGAGCAACTCATGAATCCAACATTTGGTGACAAGGTTGAGGGAGCTCATTATCAAACACGTTACGGTGTTTATGCTGTGATTCCTAACCAAGAAAAGACAAAGATTATTTTAGTCCAGGCTCCTAACGGAGCTTGGTTTCTCCCAGGTGGAGAAATTGAAGCAGGCGAGGATCACTATAGCGCACTAGAACGCGAGTTAATTGAAGAACTTGGGTTTACAGCCACTTTAGGCCAGTACTATGGCCAGGCTGATGAATACTTCTATTCAAGCCACCGTGACACTTACTATTACAATCCAGCCTATATTTATGAAGTTGTAGATTTTTCAAAAATTGGCAAACCTCTCGAAGATTTCAATAACCTGGCCTGGTTTCCAATTGATGAAGCCATTGCTAAACTTAAACGTGGCAGCCATAAATGGGGAATCAAACAATGGAAAGCAAACAACATATCAACTGGCAAATCTTAGGAGGAAACTATGAAACTCATTAATACGACCCGTACACACCAAGAACTCGTTCAAAACCAACTAGACAACACGGATGCCTTTCTCGTAGAGACCTACTCTGCTGGGAATACTGATGTTGTCTTCACACAAGCACCTAAGCATTATGAACTCTTGATTTCAAATAAACATCGTGCTGTTAAAGACAACGAATTAGAAGTTATCCGTGAATTCTTCCTCAAACGAAAAATCGACAAAGATATCGTTTTGATGGACAAACTTAAAACAGTACACACTGACAAATTGATTGAGATTTCATTCCCAACAACTGTATAAAACAGAACAAGCAATGGCTAACACCACTGCTTGTTTTTTAGTATGTTACAAAGCTATCGAAGCTTGATCCAGAACTTCCATAACCTGACGACTATGTTCCAACTGCTGGGCAACACTGTCAAAATCCTTGGTCGCCACCATCTTTTCAAAAGCTACAAATTCATCATACATACGATGTTGTGGACTATTAAGATTGACAACTCTCACTTTCTGACCATTGAGAGTGACTCCAATTTCAGTAAGAGTGTTGGTTGCACCAAAAATAGTAATAGCTCCCTTATCCCCTTGAATAGTTGAACGAATCTCCGCACTACAGTCTTTAGCTCCAATGGCAACAGCCTTAAAGTTACCATAGTCCAAAACTAGAATTCCTGACGTATCCACTCCTCGCTCCACATTAGGTAGATATTCCACACGATTAGGCTTACCAAAAAGGCCAACAAGAAGGTGAATATTATAGATATTAAGATCTCTAAGTGCTCCCCCACCCATTTCAGGGTTGAAGACAGGAGCAATTTCCCCATGTTTGAAGGCATCGTAACGTGATGAATATTGGGAATAATTGATATTCACAATTTTAATATCCCCAATATCAGACAAGGCTTCCTTAATCGCTGTAAAATTAGCCAGATATTGATTAGTAATAGCCTCCATCAAGAGAAGCTTTTTTTCTTGAGCAAGCTTAGCTAGCTCTTCAAACTCTTCTAAATGAAGGGTGAAGGGTTTCTCACAGATAACATGCTTTCCGGCCAAAAGTGCTTTCTTAGCATAGTCATAGTGGGTATGATTAGGCGTTCCGACATAAATCGTATCAACTTCTGGATTAGACAAAATTAACTCATAATCACTAGTCGCCTGAGATAAGCCATATTGTTTAGCTAGGGCTTCTGCCTTATCGAGCGATCGTGGTGTCGATAAGATAGCTTCAAGCTCGATGCCCTCAATAGTTGTTAACACAGGAAGAACCTCTGTCACAATCATTCCTGTCCCTAATAATGCAAGTTTCATCAACTTACCTCCTTCTTCCTCTAAACTCTTTTACTATACGGCGTAATTCTATAAACAGAAGTATAATGAAAGAGGACTCAAACAGAAACCCTCTAAAATTTAAGAACGGCCAAGCAGTTTCTTAACTCCTTGAATCGCTTTATATTTAAGTGGCTGTGGATAATAACGGAAGGTTCCCATCTTGCGTACAATATAACCATTAAAGTTTTGTTTAAATCGCAAAACCCCATCTGAACCATCAAAGATCCCCATAATACCAAGGAAGTTATAGAAAGTAATCCCACGTTTAATGGCTTGGGTCATCACATACTCTTGTAAGAGTGCTGGCGCATAAAACTTATTAAACTCCGGATAAGATCCACTAAAAAGATAAACAGCTTCTTGAGGTGTATAGACAAAAAGACTGCCAGCCAAAACAATATCTTCCTGACCATATTTATCAATAAAAGCAGTCGCTTCGCCCTTTCGAACATCAAAGGTCTCAAACTGACTTGATAACTCTCTTAATTGGTTTTGTTTTTTCTCAGATTTTGGGTTAGCCTCTAAATCAGCCTGTAATTTGACAATTCTAGCTCCCAACTTCGCTTGATCACTTTCCAAATGGTCATAGTAATCCTGAAAATTCAAGGTAGCCACCATAAAATCAGCATTGTCACCAAAAGCATCATAAAAATCTTGGTAATAATCTAGGGACTTGTCACTATACTCACGACGATCAGAGGTCGCTGAAGTAATTTCTTTAAAAATAGATAACTCATCACGTTTCAGTTTTTTCAGCTTAATCCCAAAGGTTTTGGCTTTTTTAACCAGAGGTTTCCCTTTTTTACTGAAAGACTTGATAAGATCTTTTTCTTCAATCCCAGATAAATCCTTCACATAGTGCCAGTCAGGCTCACCACCAGGATAACCTGTCTGTAAACCATCAAAGCTATAGCCTAAATCTGTCAATTGACTAATCAATTGCTTCTGCTCTTCACCAGTTGGTTCACCATTACTATCAAAAATTTGATAAGTATCATAAGGTTTGATCAACAGCTCAAGAGCACCATTTGCCTTAGCATAGTCCTTCAAACCTTGATAAAAGTCACTCAGATGAGCTGTATTTGAGTGAATCGGTCCACAATTCACCTCCATACGAAGCCCACCAGTCATAGGCATGCT
The DNA here is from genome assembly GCF_054785155.1 of Streptococcus parasalivarius. Classification (NCBI taxonomy): domain Bacteria; kingdom Bacillati; phylum Bacillota; class Bacilli; order Lactobacillales; family Streptococcaceae; genus Streptococcus; species Streptococcus parasalivarius. Next base: position 242,580 of record NZ_BAABOB010000001.1, on the reverse strand, counting down.
GTAGACAATTGCTGAGACTTCTAGTTTATTTCCTTCTTTCCAAGCGACATAGCTAATGCTAAATCCACGTTTTTCAAGAAGCTTAGCCATTTCCTCCGTTTGCATAAAAGAACGCTCAGAAACCTGTTGAGCATGTGTGTTAAATTCTTCTTTAGTTACTTGAATGAAGCTCATTTTTTTCCTTCCTAAAATGGATAAAGTAAATGACGAGTGAGATAAAGAGCAAGATGGCAAGTACTGCCACTAATGGTATTCGAATCGGACGGATATTAAGCAACAAATCTCCACTAACTGCATAAACAATCGAGACTGGCGTCACTCCAATAAGGGTTGCCAAAATCCTCGTCCTTGTGGGTAAATTCATCTGAACACAAGCATAATTGACCAGTGCTGATGGTATAAAAGGAATAGAGAAGGCTAAAGAAATCCCAATAAAACGATGCTTAAAGTTTTCAATATAGTTTAGGAGTTTCTCCATTCGTTTGGACTTCTCTGGCTTTTCAAGTCTTCTCAGAATTTCAGAACTAGTCAAATTTCCAAAAGTATTACCAATAATATTCATCGGAATCGCAAGCATAGGGCCATAGAGTAGCCCAACAAAAATACAAAAAATAGAACTTGAAACTCCAGGAATAGCTGATGACAGAATCATAAGACTAATAAGGATAAGTGCATTTTGGAAATTAGCCTGCTTAAAAACTTCTCTTAAAAAGGCTTGATCATGCTTAGCGTTGATCCATTCCTTGATTAAGGGGATGAAGTTATTTAAAAGAGGCCATAAGAACACCAGTATTAAACCTGCTATCCCTATAAAAAATAGTCTTTTTTTGTCATTACATCTCCACAATTTTAATTACTCCTTTTATTATAACAAAAAAATGCCTTCATTGATTTAGAAAGGCATTTTTTACTGTGATTACTTGTTAATCAAATTTGCTTGTGACTTGTTTTCCAAGGCACCATTTTTAAAGTTAAGGGTAAGGCTACCTGTTTCACCCTTCTTAGCGACAAGGTTTGATGACCAAAGAGCCTGTGTCATTGTTGCATCTGAAGAGACAGCGATTGAATAAACATCCGGTGTGCCAAGCGTTTTGACAGCATCATCATAGCTAGTTCCATTTTTGAGGTTTTCATACATCTTCAGTGTGATTTTGGGATCACGGACGTAAGAAAAGTTTGAAATTGACTTAACGACAGTACTATTGTTAAAGAGCTTCGCTGTAACCACAACATTGTCATACTGCCAATTATAAACATCAAGCTTAGCATCTCCTGCTTGCTCTTGACCAGTTGATGAGGGTTCACCAAACCAGCCCTTCAAGCTATCAAGATTTGAGCCTCCTGAGAATTCTTGAGAAGCATTTGCCATGGTGATTTTATCGAAGTTCTGACGAACACTTCCATGCTTAACAGTTAAAATCTTTGAAGCCTCATTATCCAGAGATCCCTTCGTCTCAGTTTTAGACGAAGATTTTCCACAAGCAGCTAGAGTAAAAAGTGAGAGACCTAAAACGGTCAAAGACAAAAGTTTTTTCATAATAAATTCCTATATACACAAATAAAAGGCTGACGCCTCAAGTATTTATGGAGCCGGTGGGAGTCGAACCCACGTCCAAACACCTGCCAACATATTCGTCTACAACCATAGGTTATGTCTTTCATTTAACAGATAGACGACACATAACTCAAGCCTTCTATCTGCGAGCCTATAAATCTCTTTTCAACCAGCTAGGCAATGGTCAAACGTAGCTTATAAATCAATAAAACCTCTAAACAAACATAAGCAATCTGCTAGAAGTCACGCGAGCAGGTGTTTAGGCTGCTACAGCGTAAGAATTAGTATTTTTTGCAGTTATATTTAACTGAGCGTTTACGTCGCCACACGAGTCGCAGAATATGCCTCATAATGCCTGTCGAATCCGTAACGACCCCAATATGAGATACTGAGTATTATAGCAAATTTTTTAATAAATTGCAAAAGATTAGCCAAGCTGTCTCCCCAATAAATCCACCATAGAGACGCTAATACAGTAGTCAACTTTGATTTTAGGATAAGCTAGTAGCCATTCATCTGTATGTTTGCCTTTTTCCTTTCAACACTAAAAGATTTTACATAATAATTTCACTAAAACTTAGCAACTAAAAAAACGTTGAGCGAACAAATCTTTCAACGTTTTTCTTTTTGCACCCTAAGGGAATCGAACCCCTATCTCAAGAACCGGAATCTTACGTGATATCCATTACACTAAGGGTGCTAACAGTATACTATTATAGCATACTCTAAAATAGAAAAAAAGACATGTTTCCATGCCTCTTTTTTATCTTACAATTCGATATCTCCGAAAAGATCCGCCATTGAGAATCCAGATTGAGTTTCTGGAAGTTCGTAGTCACGTTTTTCTTGACGTTTTGGACGACGTGGACGTGATTGTCGTTTTTCGTTGTTTTCGCCTTCAGCGTTAGCTGGACGTTCTTCAAGAGCTTTGATAGAAAGTGATACACGTTCTGCATCAGCGTTTACTTCAAGAACTTTAACAGTAACGTCTTGACCTACTGAAAGAACATCTTTTGGATTTTCAACACGTTTGTGTGAAATTTGAGAGATGTGAACAAGTCCATCGATACCTGGCAATACTTCAACGAAAGCACCGAAGTCAGTCAAGCGTTTAACTTTACCTTCGATAACATCACCAGCAGCAAGTTTTTGTTCAACGCCATCCCATGGTCCAGGTGTTGTTGCTTTAAGTGAAAGTGATACACGTCCTGCTTCTTCGTCGATAGCAAGAACTTTAACTTCAACTTCATCACCTACAGATACAACTGATTTAGGTGAAACGTTACGTTCGTGAGACAATTCAGTCACGTGAACAAGTCCGTCAACACCACCAAGGTCGATGAAAGCACCGAAGCTTGTCAAACGAGCAACTTTACCAGTTACGATTGAACCAACTTCAAGTTTAGAGAAGACTTCTTTACGAGCTTCTGCAGCTTCAGCTTCAACAACTTCACGACGTGAAAGGATGAAACGGTTTTCAGCTGGATCAACTTCTTTAATTTTAGCGTCAAATTCTTGACCTACAAATTGTTCAGTGTTACGAACAAAACGAGTATCGATCATTGAAGCTGGAATAAATCCACGAAGACCTTCAAATTCAACTGAAAGTCCGCCTTTAACAGCGCGTGTTCCTTTAACAGTAACAACTTCTTCTTCACGACCAACAAGTTTATCCCAAGCTTTGCGAGCTTCCAAGCGTTTTTTAGATACAAGGTAAGTTACAGTATCAGTATCTTTACCAACAACTTGACGAAGAACAAGCACTTCAAGTGTTTCACCAACTTTAACAAGGTCTGCAACGTTTGCGTCACGGTCGTTTGTCAATTCACGACGTGTCAAAACACCTTCGATACCAGTTCCTTCGATAACAACATTTGCTTGATCATTATCTACTGAGATAACTTCAGCTGTTACAACGTCACCTGTGTTAACTTCGCTAACACTGTTTAGCAATTCTTCAAATTCGTTCATTCTAAAAAAATCCTCCAACAAGAGCCAGCCAATTCTGACCCTTGATAACAATATATTTTTCAAGGTACCCGCAAAGACAATTATTAACATAGACGGTGCCAATGCACCCGATACCTTTGACTGGGGTAGCTGGATTCGAACCAACGCATGAGGGAGTCAAAGTCCCTTGCCTTACCGCTTGGCTATACCCCAATAGCAAAATGCTATAAAAAAACATCTAAGCACTTGATATCGACTATCCCGATTCAGTTTCTTAGACATGGAGAGAGAGGGATTCGAACCCCCGAACCCGAAGGAGCGGATTTACAGTCCGCCGCGTTTAGCCTCTTCGCTATCTCTCCTTAAGAACAAGAAATAGTATAACACAGTTTCTTGACCAAAGCAAGCCTTTACTTTGGATTTTAATGATTAAGATTGTAGGCTTCGATAATGGCAGCTATTGCATCATCCATTTTCTTGTGGAAACCTGCTACGTTTTCTTTATCAACAACGGCAAACTTCCCATCGATTTCTACAATTTGTCCGATGACTTTCTTACCAACAAGAAGCTCAAAACCTTCAATGGTTGCTTTGTTTACAATGACTTTGGCATCTTTGATTTGGATTTCAATTTTTTTGTCTTTTTTACTCATAGATTTATACCCGATACCTAAATCGAGCCATCCTTTCTTAGTGTATGTTCTTAATTTTACCGAAAAAGAAAAAAGCTTGCAAGAGCAAGCTTTAAAATAATCATATATTTACTTGGAATTAGTCAACTTTAACAATCCATCCTTCAGGGGCTTCAACGTCACCAAATTGGATACCTGTCAACTCATCATATAGTTTACGTGTTACAGGTCCGACTTCTGTTTCTGAATAGAAGACATGGAAGTTGTCTCCATGTTGTACCCCACCAATTGGTGAGATAACAGCAGCTGTACCACAGGCACCTGCTTCAACAAATTTATCCAACTCAGCAATCTTAACATCGCCTTGAATAGCTTTCATACCAAAACGATTTTCAGCCAAGTAAAGCAATGAAAACTTGGTGATAGATGGCAAGATAGATGGGCTGAGTGGCGTAACAAATTCGTTATCAGCTGTGATACCAAAGAAGTTAGCTGAACCGACCTCTTCAATCTTAGTGTGGGTTGCTGGGTCAAGGTAGATAACATCAGAGAAATTACGATCATGGGCAATTTTACCTGGCAACATACTTGCCGCGTAGTTACCACCAACCTTAGCAGCACCTGTACCATGTGGTGCAGCACGGTCGTATTCGTCCTGGATAAGGAAGTTTGTTGGAGCCAATCCGCCTTTGAAGTAGTTCCCTACTGGCATAGCAAAAATTGTAAAGATATACTCATCTGCCGGGTGAACACCAATAATGTCACCAACCCCAATCAAGAGTGGACGGAGATAAAGTGTAGCACCTGTACCATATGGTGGAACGTATTCTTCATTGGCACGGACAACTTGTTTACATGCATCTACAAATTTGTCAACAGAAACTTGTGGCATCAAAAGACGATCAGCAGTACGTTGCAAACGTTTGGCATTTTCATCTGGACGGAACAATTGAATAGAGCCATCTTTAGTACGGTAAGCCTTGAGTCCTTCAAAAGCTTCTTGACCATAGTGAAGGGCTGGAGATGCTTCTGAAATATGCAAAGTTGCATCCTCAGTCAATTGCCCCTCGTCCCATTTGCCGTCTTTGAAATATGAGATATAACGGAATGGAAGTTTACGGTAATTAAATCCTAGATTTTCCCAGTCTAAATCAACTGTCATGTGTATGTCCTCTTTTCTGTTACTATGTGCTTTCTAGTATAGTCCTTTTCATTGAAAATTTCAAGGTTGTGTTGCAAAATTCTGACAATTCTTTTATAAGAGTTATTTGGGCAGCCAAAGAAAAAACTCTGTCCTCTAGTAAGAGAACAAAGCTTTCTTAACTCTATTTTTCAAGAATCTTAGCTGAGAAGACTTCCTTGTCTGCTAGTCCTTCAATGAAACTTCCGTTGCTAGTACGCTCTGAAAGATTAAGAAGTGATAAATCAACCTCTGCAGTTTCACCTGTTGTAGCTGTTACATACAGGGTCTGAGGAGTCTCTTCTACAGGTGTCGCTAGAAGATCTATCTCAGCTCCAGCATTTTCTGTAAAGACTGGACCAGCTGTGAAGACACGGTGAGGCTTAGTCTTAAGCTCACGAAGAACCTGGAGACCTCGACCAGCTCGCTTAGCCTGTGGAATGTCAGATGTCGCCACACGTTTGAGACTAGCTCGTTGTGTAAGCAAGTAGAAACTTTGCGTATTTGCCACAAAAACAGCCTGAACCTTATCGTCATCCTTAAGATTGATTGCCTTAACACCTGCTGCCTTAGCACCAACCACTGGAACTTCATCCGCATTGAAACGAAGGGCATATCCTTTTTGAGTGATAATCATGATATCATCCAATTGAATTGGAGTAACTGTGACAATTAAATCACTTTCATCCTTGAGTTTACCATATTTAACTGACTTAGACTTGTAGGTACGCCATGGCGTAAATTCCTTACGTTCGAAGCGTTTAATTTGACCAAGCTTAGTAGCTACTAGGTAAGTACCAGCATCAAAATCATCCAGAATTTCAGCGTAAAGCACTTCTTCATCCTTCGATAAATTGGTGATGGTTTGTGATAAATGCTCCCCCAGATCCTTCCAACGAATGTCTGGTAATTCGTGAATTGGGCGATAAATCACATTGGCCTGATTGGTAAAAATCAAGAGATGTTGTGTTGTCTTAGCCTGCTGAACCAGAATCAAGTCATCATCATCACGTTTTCCAACTTCTTCAATCGTTGAAGCATTGAAAGAACGTGGACTAGTACGTTTGACATAACCACCGCGAGTGATACTGACATAGGTTTCTTCTTCAACAATCAAACTTGCAGTATCAATTTCAATAGTCTTGGTTTCTGCTTGCAACTCTGAACGACGATCATTACCAAACTTTTTCTTGATATCACGGAGTTCACGCTTCATGACATTAAACATGGTGCGCTCATCACCAATGATGGCAGCCAAGGTCGCAATTTGCTCACGCAAATCGGCTTCCTCATTTTGGAGAGTGACGATATCCGTATTTGTTAAACGATAAAGTTGCAAAGTCACGATAGCTTCAGCTTGTTCTTCTGAAAAATCATAGCTGACTTTAAGATTTTCCTTGGCATCAGCCTTATTTTCAGAGGCTCGGATAAGGGCAATAACCTCATCCAAAATAGAGATAACACGAATCAGCCCTTCAACAATATGAAGACGTTTTTCAGCTTTTTCCTTGTCAAATTTTGAACGCGCAACGATAATATCGCGACGGTGGGCAATGTAGCTAGACAAAATCTTTTGCAAGCCCACCTGACGTGGGGTGAAATTATCAATAGCTACCATGTTGAAATTATAGTTGACCTGAAGATCCGTATATTTCAAAAGATAGTTAAGAATGGTTTGGCTGTCAGCGTCCTTCTTAAGTTCGATAGCAATACGCAACCCTGTACGGTCAGACTCGTCACGAACTTCTGCAATGCCTGGAACCTTGTTATTGACTCGAACATCATCGATTTTTTTAACAAGAACTGCCTTATTGACATCGTAAGGAATCTCAGTAACGATGATTTGTTCCTTGCCACCTTTGAGTTGCTCAATTTCAGTACGTGAGCGCACAACTACTCGGCCCTTACCAGTTTCGTAAGCTTTACGAATCTCATCTTTACCCTGAATAATAGCACCTGTTGGGAAATCAGGTCCTGGCAAGAATTCCATCAACTTTTCCAGTTTAGCAGATGGGTGGTCAATCATATAGACAACGGCATCGATGACTTCTGACAGATTATGCGGTGGAATGTCTGTAGCGTAACCAGCAGAAATCCCTGTAGCACCATTTACCAAAAGGTTTGGAAAGGCTGCAGGTAAAACGGTTGGTTCCTTCTCTGTATCATCAAAGTTCCAAGCCCAAGGAACAGTGTTTTTATCAATATCTTGAAGAAGGTAGCCAGCAATCTCTGACAAGCGTGCCTCGGTATAACGCATAGCCGCTGGTGGATCACCGTCCATAGAACCATTGTTACCGTGCATCTCAACTAGAATTTCACGATTCTTCCAGTCCTGGGACATACGCACCATGGCATCATAAATAGAGCTATCACCATGTGGGTGGAAATTACCCATGATGTTACCAACAGACTTGGCCGATTTACGATAGCCCTTATCATGGGTATTGCCATCCTTATTCATGGAATAAAGAATACGACGTTGAACAGGTTTCAAGCCATCCCGAATATCAGGAAGGGCCCGTTCTTGAATAATGTATTTGGAGTAGCGACCAAAGCGCTCTCCCATGATGTCCTCCAGGGACATGATTTGAATATTACTCATATAGGATACAAAGCCCGTAAAATACAAAGTGAAAATAGGAAATTCTTGCAGTGAGCGATGCTCACAAGAGAATTTATCTTTTTCACACAGTATTTAGGGCGTGTTCAACTCCTTTCAAAAAATGTAGAGTAGAATTTTTTAGGAAAAAGAATTCAGTTACTACAAGTAACTAAACGATCCTTTCTGTAGTTCAAAGTTAAAATAGATGATTGAATCAATGATTCAACAGTTTCGCCTCAGCATAAGCCATCATCTTCTTAGCCTCTTTGTGATTGTAGGCAAATCCCATCTTTTGGGCTAGGATTTGAGCTTCCCGATCAAAAACATTCATGGTAGCAAACAAAGACTGACTGATTTTCTCTATACTGGATAGATCAAGAAGTGCGGAGAACAACTTTTCCTTCTCAGCAGGCAAAAAGTGAAAGAGGTGCTTGTAGTTCTTTCCGATGTCAACTATTCCCTTATCACTTGCTACCTGCCAAGCTAAGACCTTGAGGAGTTCTTGCTGACAAATGCCATAGAGGTGATCAGTCGCATAAATAAGCTGATTTCTTCGAATAGCTTTTACCACATAAGCCGATACCCACCAAAATTCATTGCAAGTAGCTGCAAACTCCTCTTCAGTAGGCAGACAGGTCCAGTAACGTTTTGGGCTTGGCAAATACGATTCAAACAAACCTTTGTCATCTTTTATAACTTCAAAATTTGCTTCGCTGTCTACCCACTCTTGGATATACTCCTTAGGACAGAGGGTCAAATCAATGCGATTCCCATCTTCAAAAAGCATGAGATAAAGATGACGGTGGTCTACTACGTTATATTGTGAAATCAGGCGATTTCCAAACTGGTTTAGCCAAGATAAATCTGAAATCAGGTCTTCCAGATCATCAACTATATAGACCACATCGTAATCTTGAAACTCATCTTTTACGGACTGAGGATTCGTTCGGGATCCGGATAAAGCAATTGCTTCTACTTTCAGAGTATCAGCTATCTGCAAGATCAGAGTCATTATTTCTGTATCAGTTCTCATGTCGATTCCTTAACATTTCTACATTACGGCTTATTTATTTTATAGTAGAAAGTAATTAAAATACCGTATTTTCTTCCAAGGTAAATTTAACGTTATCTTCAATCCATTGACGGCGTGGTGCCGCCTTATCTCCCATAAGAACTGAGACACGACGTTCGGCACGCGCTAGGTCGTCAATAGTCACTCGGATAAGCGTTCTGGTCTCTGGATCCATAGTTGTTTCCCAAAGCTGGTCAGCATTCATCTCACCAAGCCCCTTGTAACGTTGGAGAATAGCTCCACGACCAAATTTTTGACGAAGTTCTTCAAGTTCCCCATCCGTCCAAGCATATTCGACAACTTCCTTCTTACCTTTCCCTTTGGACATCTTGTAAAGAGGAGGCAGAGCGATATAAACGTGTCCTGCTTCCACTAGTGGACGCATATAACGATAGAAGAAAGTAAGAAGCAAGGTCTGGATGTGAGCTCCATCGGTATCGGCATCGGTCATGATGATAATCTTGTCGTAGTTAATATCGTCAAGGTTAAAATCAGCTCCAACCCCTGCACCGATAGTATAAATCATGGTATTGATTTCTTCGTTTTTGAGAATGTCTGCCATTTTGGATTTCTCAGTGTTGAGGACCTTACCTCGAAGAGGAAGGATAGCCTGGAATTTACGATCACGGCCTTGTTTGGCTGATCCACCGGCAGAATCCCCTTCGACCAGATAAAGCTCATTTTTCTTTGCATTTTTAGACTGGGCTGGCGTCAATTTTCCTGACAAGAGCCCCTTGTCTTTTTTATTTTTCTTACCATTTCGGCTGGCATCACGTGCTTTTCTAGCAGCTTCACGGGCATCACGGGCCTTGATAGCCTTACGCACCAAGTTAGAAGCCAGATCTCCATTTTCCATAAGGAAATAAGTCAAGTGCTCTGAAACAATACTATCGACAATGGGACGAGCTAAAGGAGATCCAAGTTTGTCCTTGGTTTGGCCCTCAAACTGAAGGTGTTCCTCAGGAACCAAGAGCGAGATAACTGCTGATAAGCCTTCACGATAATCTGACCCCTCAAGGTTCTTATCCTTCTCTTTGAGAAGACCTGTTTTACGAGCATAGTCGTTAAGAGCCTTGGTAATGGCAGATTTGAAGCCCGTTTCGTGGGTACCTCCGTCCTTAGTACGGACATTATTAACAAAGGAAAGGATATTGTCAGAGTAACCGTCATTATACTGAAGGGCTAATTCCAAGTGGAAATCCTGCTGGTCCCCATCAATATAGATGACTGGTGTCAGTGTTTCCTTGTCCTCATTCAAGTATGATACAAAGTCTTGAACCCCATTTTCATAGTGGAATTCTTCCCAAACTTCTTCTTCGCCACGCAAGTCTGTCAATGTCATAGTGACATTCTTAAGAAGGAAGGCTGATTCTTTGAGACGTTCTGAAATGGTGTTAAATTTGAAGTCAGTCGTTGAAAAGATACTAGCATCAGGCATAAAGGTAACTTTTGTACCTGTCTTAGATTTAGGTGCCTTGCCGATTTTTTCAAGTCCTGTTACAGGGTGACCCCCATTTTCAAAACGCTGACGATAAACACTACCGTCACGGGTAATTTCTACCTCAAGCCAGCTAGATAGCGCATTAACAACTGAAGAACCCACACCGTGAAGACCACCAGAAGTCTTATAACCACCCTGTCCAAATTTACCACCCGCGTGGAGAACAGTGAAAATAACTTCAACTGTTGGTTTACCCATGGCATGCATACCTGTCGGCATTCCACGTCCAGAGTCAGAAACAGAAACGGAACCATCCTTATTTAGAGTGACAGCGATGACATCACCAAAACCAGAAAGAGCTTCATCGACCGCATTGTCGACAATCTCCCAAACTAGGTGGTGAAGGCCTGTTCCATCCGTTGAGCCAATGTACATTCCTGGGCGCTTGCGAACCGCATCCAACCCTTCTAGTACCTGAATGGCATCATCATTATAATTATTTACATTTATTTCTTTTTTAGCCAAGAGTGACCTCCAAAATTTTCATCCTTTTTATTTTATAAGTTTTCAGAAGAATTTGCAAAGGAAATCAAGAAAGCTCATAGGATATCTTTATGCTGACGAGCTTTGTCAATTACTAGGCTGTATGCTATAATTATCTCATGAAAATCTTATTGTTAATCCTTATCGCCTACTTATTGGGTTCCATTCAGACTGGTCTCTGGATTGGAAAAGTTTTCTTTCATACTAATCTTCGGGAGCACGGATCTGGAAATACTGGAACGACCAACACCTTCCGTGTCCTTGGTAAGACTGCTGGAACAATTACTTTCTTGGTAGACATGTTCAAGGGGACCTTAGCAGTTCTCTTACCTATTTGGCTGGGTGTCACGGAAGTATCACCCCTAGTCATTGGTTTCTTTGCCATTATCGGGCATGTTTTCCCAATATTTGCGGGATTTAAGGGGGGAAAAGCCGTTGCGACAAGTGCCGGGGTGCTTCTTGGTTTTGCCCCCCTCTACTGCGTCTTCCTGCTCATGGTCTTTGTTTTAACTCTCTATCTGACCAGTATGATTTCATTTTCAAGTGTCACTACCGCAGTTATTGGACTTATTACCATAGCTGTTTTTCCAGCTATCCACTTCTTGCTAGATGGCTATGACCTTATTTTCACTGGCGTCCTTACCATCATGGCTTTGATTATTATCTTCCGTCACACTGAAAATATAGCTCGTATCCGTAATCATCAAGAAAACTTGGTACCCTTTGGACTTAATTTAACGAAACAAAATCCAAAGAAATAAATCATTAATGACTATTGACCACTAGCCAAGCTAGTGGTTTTCTTGTTCGGCTAACCAACTGACAGACCCAAGACAAATAATAAAGATCCGAAGGCTACACCTCGGATCTTTTTTAGGCTTAAGCTTTGAAGCTAACACCATTTTCTTTCAATTTTTTAACTGTCGCAGGCCCTACTCCCTTAAGTGCAAGGACTTCTTCTTCAGTCACAGTAGCAAAAGCCTCTACTGAAGTCAAACCTTCATTATAAAGAGTTTCTACAAGGTTTGAACGAAGGCCTTCAACTTCTGGAAGTTCTGCGAAAGCTTCAAGACTAAGGTCTGTAGCTACCACTTCTTCCTTAGCAACTATCTTAGGTTCAGCAACAGGTTGTGGTGCTACTGGTGGCACTGGTGGAACAGGCGCAACGGGTGGAACAGGGGCTTTAACATTATTGAAAAGTCCTTGTTTTTTCAAACGGTGTTTAAAAGCTTTCTTTTTATTTTTTACTTTAGCCATGTTTAGTTTTCTCCTATTTTGATAGACGATACCTTTCTATAAAGTAGTATCGCCATTTTCTTTTTCATCCTTTATTATTTTTCATCCTTTATTAATAGTGACGTTCCCCGAACAAGCCATCTGGCATATCATGGAAACCTTTGCCAGCACGGTAGTTGGCAAACTTACCAATTAGGAAATTGTAAGCATCCAATTTAGCTTCATAGCGGTAACTTGCATCACGTGCACGTTCATCGCCGTCTTCTTCCCAGATTTTCTTGCTAGCGGCCAAGGCCGTTTCGTTTACTTTAACTTGGGTAACAACCCAGGCTTCGAAGTCTTTTAGAAATTCTTGTTCGTAGGTCATATTTTCCTCTTCATTTTAAAAACCAGCTTAACGCTGGCTTCATTTTCTACTAATAATGTGTAGAGCTCATAGCCTTACAGTCTCCTATTATAACAAATAATTAGAAATTTGACTAGGTTCTAAACTCTTTATATAAGGCTTTAATGTCATTTGGACGTGTGCGGCAGCAGCCACCTAAAATCTTAACTCCAAACTGAGCATGCCAATCTTTACTATGTTCAACTAAGGTTAGAGCATCCTTATCCTTAGGTTTCCAAGTCTGCGTACTGCCATCATAAATCTCACCTGAGTTTGGGTAAGTAATGAGGGCTTTTCCAGCATTCTTAAGAATAGCAAGAGCTTGATCATAAAGAAGAGGCGAACTACAGTTGATTCCTAGAGCCAAGATTTGGTCTGAATGGGAAACAAGCTGGGCAATCTCATCTAAAGAAGTCCCATCACTGATAGTGGCTGGTTCTTGGACTGTAAAACTGAGATAAGCTTCTGATTCTGGAAATTCTTCAGCCAGGAGTTCAATCAAGGCTTGTGCTTCTAAACGATTAGGAATGGTTTCCAAAGCTAGCAAGTCCACACCTTGATCTAGGAGAATTTGAATCCTAGGCCGATGAAACTCCTTAAGCTCCTCGATAGTAATTTGGCCATAATCACCACTATACTCAGAACCATTAGCCAAATAAGCTGCGTAAGGACCGACATCTCCAGAAATCAAAGGATATGGTCGTTTTGCTTTCTCAGTCTCATCTAATGCTGTCCAGACCTTATCACGTGCATTCTTTGCCAACTGAACTGTCAAGACAATAATCTGCTCCGCTTCTTTCTCAGTAAGTCCAGCCTCCATCAAGCCTGGCAAGGTCGCCTGATAAGACGATGTAGTAATCAAGTCAGCCCCAGTGGCTACATAGGTTTCGTGAATTTTCTGAATAACTTCTGGCTTTTCAAGAAGGTACTTGGCTGACCAGAGCTTACCTGAAATATCATACCCTAGGGCTTCCATCTCTGTTCCTAGAGCCCCATGAAGGATAAGGGGAGAATTATTTTCCAAATAATCTTTAAATATTGTCATACAAGGCCTCCTTACCATTTTTTAAAGCGAAGGTAGTGATAGAGGTAGCAGAAAATCATGAAAGGAATACCGAAGTAAAGTCCCGCACGTTGTGAACTATCCCAAGCAATCCCAAGCACAGAAATGGCCAAGAGAACGATTGTGATATAAGGTAGGATTGGGTTAAACGGTGTCTTGTAATCCAACTCATCATCAGAATGTTCTAAATTCCACTGTTTACGGAAGTTGATTTGTGCCAAAGGAATGGAGAGCCAGACAACAACAACTGCAAAACCAGCGATTGATACCAAAGCTAGATAAACCGTATCTGCAGCATAGATACTTGAAAAGAGCGATAAAACTGCTCCTGCCATGGAAATCAAAAGGGCTGTCATTGGAACTCCATGTTTATTAATTTTCACTAGCTTTTTATTGAGCATTCCCTCATTGGCCAAAGACCAAAGCATACGGCTTGAAGCGTAGAGTCCCGAATTCCCAGCAGAAAGAATAGCTGTCAGGATAACAAAGTTCATGATGTCCGCCGCAAATGGAATCCCCATCTTGTCAAAAACATCAACGAAAGGTGCTGAAGATACCCCTGCTTCTTTCATGGGAAGAAGCGAAGCCAATACCACAATAGTCAAGACAAAGAAGATAACCAAGCGTCCAATGGTCGTTTTAATAGCACGTGGAACAGCCTCTTTAGGATTATCTGTCTCACCAGCTGCGATACCGATTAACTCTGTTCCCGAAAAGGCGTAGTTAACCGCCAACATGACTGACACTATGGCAAGACCACCATTTGGAAAGAGACCATTAGCCGTCAAATGCTTGAACATAATAGCTTCACGATGACCATCAAAGCTGACCAAACCAAACATAGCCCCCAGACCTAGGATGATGAAAACCAAGATAGCAATAACCTTTATAGAAGAGAAGAAAGATTCCGCTTCCGCAAAAGACCTTACGCTCAGAGCATTAATTCCAAAAATTACCAAGGCAAAGAATGCCGCAAACATCCAAGCCGGAACTGATGGAAACCAACGTTGCATCAACATGGCCGCACCCAGAAATTCTGTTCCCAAGGCTACCGTCCAACAAATCCAATAAAGCCAAGCTACCGTAAAGCCAGTTCCCGGACTGATAAATTTAGTGGCATAGGTGTGAAAGGATCCCGTTACTGGCATAGCAACAGCTAGCTCACCTAATGAAAGCATGACTAAGTAAACAACGATAGCCCCCACAAGATAAGATAGTATCGCACCAAGAGGGCCTGCTTGTGCAATCGTATAGCCTGAGCTAAGAAAGAGACCGGTACCAATGACACCACCTAGCGAGAGCATAAAGAGGTGGCGTGAGGTCATCTTCCGTTGGAACTGACCTTCATTTTCATAATTATGGTTTTCCATAGATTCCTCCAATATATGTGATAAAACAAGCTTATCACAATATCATCCCCTTGGATAATAGGTGGAATCTATCAAAGAGATAGACAAAAACTATCGCAAGAAAAAAACTCGGATTGCTCCGAGCTTTTCTTATAATTCTGACAAAATCGTATCCCATGCTTCATCATAACCGTCACGTGTGACAGATGAAAAGACGATGAAATGGTCAATTCTTCCTATTGTTAGATTTTTGATAATAGTCTTTAATATTATTTTTTACTCCATCCAATAGAGGGATAAATTCAGTAAAGTCATACTTTGAATAATTTTTCAAAACATGTTTAGAGAAAATATCTTTTCCATAATGATTCGACCCTCCATGTTTAGAAAATTGTTTTCCTCGTAAAATAGGTGTTGAATTTCTCACGAGTAATAAGTCCTCAATATCTGAAAATACACCATTATTTATTTTAGGAATTAATGGGGTCGCCATTACATAGAGGGAATCTTTCTTAACAATTCTATCAAACGAACTATATCGAATCTGATTAAAATTATTTGTAGAAATGGCTAGATCTTTCGCAAAATTTGCAAAATTGTATAGTGGACCCTGAAGTTCATTATCAAACAAAAAAATAGTCGGATTATCTGGTGTCCTATTTGTTAATTTTTTAAAGTATTCAATATAATTAGGATAAACCACCTTTTCAACCTCGCCCATTTGAAATCTCTTTTTATCGGAAAAATATCTATACCAGTATTCAAAACCGGATCCCCCTTCTGGAACATTAAAAAGATACTCTATTGTATTTGAATGTTTCAAAAATTCAATTTTGAAAACAAAATCACTACCATTTTTTTCAATTAGTTCAGGGTATTTATAATATAATTTTTTCAATGCAGCCTTAATATATCTAGAATCAGTTTTTCCCTCAGTAACAATAATTGGTTTATCATTTCCATAAAAGTATCTGTAAAATAAAAACTTTTTATATTCTTTTTCCCTAGAATTAAATAGAGACATATACATTTTTTTCTCTTCTTTTCCTATGGTATAAAATCCTTTTGGTAAATTATATGTATCATGTCTCGAATTATAATATAAATGCTTTCGAAGGTCTCTATTACTAAAAATATATTTCCAATAATATTTTGATTCTGATTTTTTTCCCGAATCTTTTCCTATCAAATATTTTTGAGCATCAAAATTATTCTTTATTAATGATTTTTTATATGATAAATAATTATTAAATTGATCGATCTGTTGAACAAAAGCAAATCTACCTATTAGCTGATTAATCGTGCCTTCTCTACCATCGATTTCAAACCTTTGACTCAAATATAACTTATGAGCCATTGCACGTGTATTTTTAATATACTCCCTTTTTACATTTATCTTTTTATTAACAACTAAACCTGTAACCTCTTGGCGCTGCATATTGTTACTTAAGCGTGTTTTTTTATTATTTATTTTAAAACCAGATGCCACAATTACTTTTTCTAATTCTGCAAGGAATTTATCTAATTCTTTAGTTGTCCTCAGCTTGTTTGAAGCTAATTCTCGATTTGTTGAAAAAGTCATATCATCTGCATATCTACTGTATGTAAAGCGATATTTTTTTGCAATTTTTACAATTCGATAATCTAAGATTCTAGCAATTAAATTTGTAATAATTGGTGAAGAAGGTGCCCCCTGCGGTAACTTTCCTTTATAACAAGCAATTTGTGCAATAACAGTCGCAACGTCTGAAGATACACAAAAATTTCTATCCTTAATAAAAAACCCCCTCACTCTTCCAAAATTAAAGCTGTCAAAAAAATCTTCTAAATCAATATTTAAGACATATTTTTTATTTCTATGTAACTTTGCATTGGTTATTATACTTTTATTCTTTTCATAAGCGTGCGATAAATTAGGTATTTTTTTATTCTTTACTTTTGACTCAGATTCTAAATCTTCAATGTAACAATCCCACAAGAGATTTGCCAACTTTTTTTGAAGTATTTTTAATTCCTTTTTAGGAGCGTTAATTGTTCTCTCTCCTCCACTTTTTTTAGGAATTGTAAAAGTCTCATATAGTTCCTCTGTACGCAAAACATACAATACATAATTCATAAATCTACTATTTGAAAATCCCAAAAGTCTTGCAAAATCATCCTTGGACTCAACATTAGTTAATTTATTCATAAAACCTCCCCATATAAAAAAAAAGCGTATGAAAACTCTTACGCGGACGACAGTATACAGATACCAACTTTTCAGCTGATGTCATTTAAGTCACCTGAACTTTTTCATTTTTTCTTAATAGGAAATATACTGGAGGAGCTAAACACCTTCAACACATTTTCATTATTACTTGCGAATCACAAGTCAAAAATCTAATCATACGCTTTTTTTATACTATCATAGAGACTTCTTTATGTCAATAAATGATAAAATTCAAAAAAACTCGGATTTCTCCGAGCTTTTCTTACAACTCTGACAAAATCGTATCCCATGCTTTATCATAACCGTCACGTGTGACAGATGAAAAGACGATGAAATGGTCATTTTTATCGAAATTGAGTTTTTTCTTAATAATTGATTCGTGCTTGTTCCATTTTCCGCGAGGAATCTTGTCAGCCTTAGTCGCTACAACGATGACCGGAATTTCATAATACTTGAGAAACTCATACATTTGGATATCGTCTTGAGTTGGTTCATGTCGGAGGTCAACCAAGCTAACAACGACACGAAGATTATCTCGAGTCACAAGGTACTCCTCAATCATTTTGCCCCATTTGGCACGTTCTTTTTTAGACACACGGGCATAACCGTAACCTGGCACATCCACAAAACGAAGCTTATCGTCAATATTGTAGAAATTAAGCAACTGAGTTTTCCCTGGTTTCCCAGAAGTACGTGCTAGGTTTTTACGACCAAGAAGTGTATTGATAAAGCTTGATTTACCAACATTCGAGCGTCCTGCTAGGGCAACCTCAGGGAGGTCATCTTGGGGATAGTGGCTCTTATTCGCCGCACTGAGCAAAATCTCAGCATTGTGCGTATTTAGGACTTGTTCTTCAGCCATAGAACCTCCTTATGCTGTTTCCAAAACTGGAGCAGCTGTGCCGTCAACGGCTTCTTTTGTAATACGAACCTTAGTCACATCTTCCTGGCTAGGAATCTCAAACATGACATCCATCATGACTTCCTCAATGATAGAGCGGAGGCCACGCGCACCGGTCTTACGTTCAATTGCCTTACTTGCAATAGCTTCAAGAGCATCCTGGTCAAACTCCAGTTCAACCCCATCATAAGACAAGAGGGTTTGGTACTGTTTAACCAAGGCATTTCTAGGCTCTGTCAAGATACGAACCAAGTCGTCAACCGTTAACTGTTCAAGGGCCGCAAGGACTGGCAAGCGTCCGATAAACTCAGGGATAAGACCGAATTTTTGAATATCTTCAGCCACAATTTCTTGCATGTATGATGAGTCATCATCAATTGCCTTATTATTTTGACCAAAACCAATGATTTTCTCACCAAGACGTTGCTTAACGATATCTTCGATACCATCAAAAGCACCACCAACGATAAAGAGAATATTCTTAGTATCAATTTGAATCATCTCTTGGTTAGGGTGTTTACGACCACCTTGAGGAGGAACGCTGGCTACTGTTCCTTCTATAATCTTCAAGAGAGCTTGTTGAACCCCTTCACCAGAAACGTCACGAGTGATTGATACATTTTCACCCTTTTTAGCAATCTTATCAATCTCGTCAACATAGATGATACCACGTTCCGCACGTTCGATATTGAAGTCTGCCGCTTGGATCAGTTTGAGGAGGATATTTTCCACGTCTTCACCCACATAACCTGCCTCTGTCAATGATGTTGCATCCGCAATCGCAAATGGAACATTCAAGCTACGAGCCAAGGTCTGAGCCAAGAAAGTCTTCCCTGAACCAGTTGGTCCAATCATGAGAATATTTGATTTTTGCAAATCCACATCATTGTCTTCACGACTTTCTGTGAAATTGATACGTTTATAGTGATTGTAAACAGCTACCGCCAAGGCACGTTTGGCACGGTCCTGCCCCACGACATAGTTGTTCAAAATATCTAAAAGTTCTTTTGGCTTCGGAGTTTCAGCCAAGTCAGCCAAAACTTCTTCTGCCATTTCCTCACGAATGATTTCTTGTGACAAGGCCACACATTCGTTACAGATAAAGACGCCATTCCCAGCGATAATTTTCTTTACTTCTTCTTGGTTTTTGCCACAAAATGAACAATAAACCATTTCTTCATTACGATTTCCAGCCATTTATTCCTCACTCTTTTCTAAAATAGGGTGCCATAGAAGGCGTGAATAGTATTGACAAGGTTAGTAAAAGCATTTAAAAAGAGAAAAACTGCTAACCCATAACGTTTCTTGCGAAAGGCAGGAATGGCAGAGAGTACACAAAGCACCCCCAATAATGCAGTAAATAACCCAAAAACACTACGTTGCATGAACCTAGTCTCCTTCTTTTTCATAGCGACTTATGCTAAAGTCGTAGGCATTTTTATCATCCTTGACCACGCGGTCACGTGATACCTCTTTAAATGCCGTCATGTCTAGTTGTGGAAAATACGTGTCTCCCTCTAAATCAGCCTCAATAGTTGTCTTGATGAGTGCATCATAATGTCCATCAAAAGCCTTGTAGACACCAGCACCACCAGCAATATAGAGGTCCTTATCTTGCTGTTCGAACCAAGCCAGAGCTTCCTCAACACTCGTAACGGTCGTTACACCCTCACAGTCGAAGTCCTTATCTCGTGTCAAAATCAAGGTTTCACGTCCTGGTAGGCAACGACGGTTCATGCCATCAAAGGTCACACGTCCCATGAGAATTGCTGAGCCCATGGTCGTTTTCTTGAAATGTGCCAGTTCAGCAGGCAAATGCCAAGGCATGGTGTGATTCTTCCCAATAACATGGTTATGAGCTTCCGCCCAAATAGCAATGAGTTGTTTAGACACAGTATTTCCTTTTCTTTTTAAGTTTACAATCCATTCTAACAAAAAAAGAGAAAAAGAGCTTGGAAAAAACTTTGCCAGCTCTTTATGGACTTAAATTATCAACGTTTATTAAATTGCTAAGTCAAATTTGAGTTGAGGTTTAACAGGATCATAGTCAACCAATTCAAAATCTTCTGGTTTGATATCGAAGAAATTTGTCCCATCAGGAACATTGAGGACCAAACGTGGTTGGCAATCAGATGGTTGACGTTTGAGCAGTTCCTCGGCTTGCTCAAATTGATTGTCATAGATATGGAGGTTGTTGATGAAATAAAAGAATTTACCAACTTTCCAACCAAAGTGCTTGGTAATCATCATCTGAAGAGCCACATACTGCATGGCATTAATATGATGAGCCACCAGCATATCGTTAGAGCGTTGCGTCAAAGTGGCGTCCAAATAAATGTCCTCACCCACACGACGAACGTCAAACATGGTTTGGAAGGCACAAGGCTGAAGGCCAGCTGTCTCCTCGAAGGCCTCGTAATCCCAAAGGGAAATGACATTGCGACGGTTCCACGGATTAGCCTCCAACTGAGCCAGCAAACGGTTAATGATATCGTGCTTCTTAACGACCGCACCATAACGCTGACCAATTGAACGCTTGTCCCCATTATTGGCAGGCACGCCTTCAACTTCCCAATCATTCCAATAATGCACATTATACTTGTCTTCAAGGACATCTAGGCTGTTTGTCTGGTCTTGATAAATCCAAAACACTTCTTTGATGGCAGATTTGATAGCGATAGGACGAAGAGTGGTAATTGGAAACTCTCCCTTGCTCAAGTCATATTCTGCAAAAGCTCCAGTGATGTATTTGGAGTTGGCTGTGGTGCCATCCTTGTATTTAGGACGTGCTTGCTCCGACCAAACGCCTTCTTCCATGATTTTAGTGATATTTTCTTTAAAAATAGTGTCTGCTTTTGTCATGATTTTCCTCTTTATTCAATTGAAAACAAAGTATTTTTTGAGACTTTCCTTAAGTGATTACGGACGTCTTGGAACTTCGAAGAAGTTCCAAGACTAATTTTTGAGCCTATGGTCTCAAAAATCCAATTATCATTTCAATTTTACCTTATTCTAGTGCAAATGAGAACTAAAAGCTACGGCAATACCAAAAGTAAGTCTTGTGAAATCCTCTAGTTACTATCGAAACAGAAGATATAACTAACTATCAAAGTTTTTTCAAGGCGAAAGCGCTCTTTTATGGTAAAATCACTATAGATTAGTATTCTCTGGATACTCTACAATGAAGAAAAAAAGGAAACATCATATGTCTATTGGAATTGATAAGATTGGTTTCGCGACCAGTCAATATGTTCTAAACATGGCTGATCTCGCTCTTGCCCGTGGGGCGGAGCCTGAAAAATTCAGCAAAGGTCTGATGCTTGATGCAACCAGTATTACGCCGATTACAGAAGATATTGTGACGCTTGCCTCTGATGCGGCGACTGATATTTTAAATGACGATGACAAAAAAGCTATCGATATGGTCATCGTGGCTACTGAGTCTTCCATTGACCAGTCAAAAGCTGCTGCTGTCTATGTTCACAGTCTTTTGGGGATTCAACCTTTTGCCCGTTCTTTTGAAATGAAGGAAGCTTGTTATGCTGCAACTGCTGGACTTAACTATGCTAAATTGCACGTGGCAGCCCACCCAGAGAGCAAAGTTCTAGTTATCGCTAGTGACATCGCTCGCTATGGTGTCGGATCTTCAGGTGAGTCAACTCAGGGAGCTGGTGCTGTAGCTATGCTAGTCAGTCAGAATCCACGTATTTTAGAGCTTACAGATGACAACGTGGCACAAACTCGTGATGTCATGGACTTCTGGCGCCCAAACTACAGTTCAACGCCTTATGTTCAAGGCATCTATTCAACCAAGCAGTACCTTGACAGTTTGAAGACAACTTGGGCAGCTTACCAAGAGCGCCATCAAGCTGACTTTGCTGATTTTGCAGCTTTTTGTCTCCACCTTCCTTATCCTAAGCTAGCTCTTAAGGGACTTAATAAAATCATTCCAAAAGATTTAAATCCAGAGAATAAAGAGCGTTTGACAAAAAACTTTGATGCTTCAATTACCTATAGTCGCCAAATTGGAAATATCTATACAGGGTCACTCTACCTTGGGCTCCTTTCTTTGCTTGAACAGTCGCAAGACCTTAAAGCAGGAGATAAGATTGGCTTCTTCTCTTACGGTTCTGGAGCTGTCTCTGAAATTTTCTCAGGACGTCTGGTTGAGGGCTACAAAGACCTGCTTCGCTCAGACCGTCTAGATACCTTTGCCAAACGTCAACCCTTGAGCGTTGCTGATTATGAAAAACTTTTCTATGAAGAGGCGCAGTTGGATGACACTGGCTCTACTCAATTCACTGATTACCAAACCGGAGCTTTCCGTTTAACTGAAATCTCTGAACACCAACGTATCTATAAAGGAAATTAATATGACTAAACTCTCTTGGACTGGTTTTTCCAAGAAGACACCGCAAGAACGTAAAGAGCATTTGAAAAAGAATGCTCTTTTGTCTCAGGAAAATCAAGATCTTCTGGATAAGGACCAACAACTCACCCTTGAAACAGCCAATCAAATGGCTGAAAATGTTATTGGTCGATTTACACTTCCCTTTGCCGTTTGCCCAGATGTATTGGTAGACGGTATAACCTACCAGGTTCCTATGGTTACTGAGGAGCCTTCTGTTGTCGCCGCTGCTTCCTATGCTAGCAAGCTCATTAAACGCTCTGGCGGTTTCACGACTACGATTCATAATCGTCAAATGATTGGCCAAGTTGCCCTTTTTGACGTTCCTGATAAAGCCGCTGCTTCAAGTAAAATTCAAGCAGCTAATCAGGACCTCATAGAGATTGCCAAAGAGGCTCATCCTTCTATTGTTAAGCGTGGAGGTGGCCCTCGCAGGCTCTGGACTGAGGCTAAGGGAGACTTCCTCATTGTCTATCTAGCCGTTGATACCCAAGAAGCCATGGGAGCCAATATGGTCAACACCATGATGGAAGCACTGGTGCCAGAACTGGAAAATCTCTCAGAAGGTCAAAGTCTCATGGCCATTCTCTCAAATCTTGCCACCGAGAGTCTAGTGACAGCAACTTGTCGTCTTAGCACACGCTTCCTCAGTCGTAACAAGGAAGACGCTCATGATTTTGCTAAGAAAATGGAGATGGCTAGCCAGTTGGCCCAGGTGGACCCTTACCGAGCAGCTACCCATAACAAGGGAATTTTCAATGGTATCGATGCCCTAGTTATTGCGACTGGCAATGATTGGCGAGCGGTTGAGGCTGGTGGCCATGCCTATGCTAGCAAGGATGGTAGCTACCGTGGCCTGTCCACATGGACTTATGACCAGGAGGCTAAAGAATTGGTGGGAGAATTAACCCTCCCCATGCCAATTGCAACCCGTGGCGGTTCAATCGGACTTAACCCTAGTGTTTCTATCGCCCATGACTTACTTAATCATCCAGATGCTAAAACGCTAGCCAGTATCATCGTCTCTCTTGGTTTGGCACAAAATCTGGCTGCTCTCAAAGCTCTGACTTCAACAGGTATCCAAGCAGGACATATGAAACTTCAGGCCAAATCTCTAGCCCTACTAGCCGGTGCTAGCCCTGAAGAGATGCCTCACGTTTTGGCTGAACTTCTCAAGGCCAAACATATGAATCAAGAAACTGCACAAGCAATTTTGGAGAAACTTAGAACCCCATAAAAAGAGATACTGAAGCAGTTTTAAAAAATAACTCTGCCTTATTACATAAAAAATAAAGATGTTGGAAATATTATCTCAACATCTTTTTCATTTCTCGTAAGTTCTGACTTGACTCAAATTTCTATAATGTTATAATCTAGTTATGAAAACTAGATAAAGAGGTTTTTATAATTTGACAGTACAAGAATACCCTCTCTGGGAAGAATTACCAGAGATTGAACTCTATTTGGATCAGGTTTTGCTCTATGTCAATCAGGTCACCCAAAGTACTTTGGGGCCAAACGATAAGGGGCTAACCGCCTCTATGGTCAATAATTATGTCAAACATGGTCATGTCGCAAAACCCATCAAGAAAAAATATAATGCTGCTCAGGTAGCTAGACTTATTGTCATCACTAGTCTGAAGACCGTCTTTGAGATTTCTGAGATTGCTAAAACCTTGGAAATCCTACGTACAGATGCTGAAAGTCAAAAGAGTTACTACAATGACTTTGTAGCCTGTATGAATGGTCAGTTTCCCCAAGAGGCTCCGCAAGTCATACTCTCAGCCTGTCAGACGCTTCAATGCTACCGAGCTACCCATCAACTTTTGAACGACCTTGAAGGAGGAAACAATGTCTAATACTGCTACTTTTAACACTTCTCCCAACCTCAAACTCAGTAAAAAACTTAGCTTTGGTGAGGAAGTGGCAAACAGCGTGACACACGCTGTCGGAGCTATGGCCATGCTGGTCTTATTGCCAGTTACTGCCGTTCATGCCAACAATGGCTACGGAATGACTGCTGCCGTCGGCATGTCCGTTTTTGTCATTAGTCTCTTCCTCATGTTTTTGAGCTCAGCCATCTATCATGCCATGGATTATAACTCACCCCACAAGATGGTCCTAAGAATTATTGACCACAGCATGATTTATATCGCCATTGCTGGAAGTTACACCCCTGTCGCCCTATCGCTAGTTGGCGGATGGCTAGGCTACAGCATCATTATCCTTCAATGGGGAACAACGATTTTCGGTATTCTTTATAAAATCTTTGCTAAAAAAATCAATGAAAAATTCTCCCTCTTCCTCTATCTAATGATGGGCTGGCTGGTTATCTTCATTATTCCAGCTATCGTCACTAAGACAGGTCCAGCTTTTTGGGGACTTATGCTTGCTGGAGGATTATCATACACGGTTGGCGCAGCTTTCTATGCTAAGAAAAAACCATACTTCCACATGATTTGGCACCTCTTCATCATGTTGGCTTCGGCTCTCCAGTATATAGGTATCGTCTATTTCATGCTTCCTTAAAACTGATACCAGGCTTCAAATAGTTATGATATAATAAGGCCATACGGAGGTAAATCATATGAAGAAAGAACTCAGACGAGATCCTAACAACAAAATAATCGCTGGTGTTTGTTCTGGTATCGCCAACTATCTTGACATTGACCCTGTCATTATTCGCCTCATCTGGGCTGCAGCGATTTTCTTATTCGGAACAGGTTTTCTTTTCTACATCATTTGCTGGATTATTATCCCAGAAGAAAGCAAGTGGTAAGCTATAATTGAATATACAAAAAGTGATACAGACCTAAATTTCTTACCATTTAGGTCCATATCACTTTCTTTTTTTATTTTCTCAAGCGGAAAATCAAATAGCTGACGTTAACTAGGAGTAAAACACTCCAAAGAATAAGGAAAGGAATATTTCCTCGGACAGCATTGTGCCAAATACCTAGGGCGTATAAGGCCATAAATACTAGTGATCCTAGAACTGCTGTTCCTTTATTGTTTTGTGGTTGTTTAGACATATGAACCTCCTTTGTTTGCTTTTTCTGAACTGGTTTAAAGCCATAAACCATGGCGAGAAAAAGTCTGGCTTGACATTTGATATCATTAGCCAAAGATCTATGTGACTGGGCATAGATACCATTTGGATTGTAAAAAGACTTGTCAAAATGCTCAGGCTCTTTTCGGCCCCACTTCTTTCTCAATTTGTTGGGTGATCGAAAACCCTTGGTCATCCGATTACGAAAGGCAGGATCATGTGGTTGAACCGGCTCCACATCCAGTTGCCAGTGGCGTTTGAAATTGCCATAGTTGAAACTAGCACCATTAACCACTCCACTCTCGGTCACCTGCTCCGCATCGACCTCATTGAGAAAATTTCCCTGACTATCTAGAATAAACTCTACACGATTATAGAGGAGAATCTTGAGATTAACACTAGGAATCCCATCTGGATAAATCCCCTTGCCATCACAGAAAGAAATCTTTTGGTGCAGACGCCCCTGATCAAACATGGTGAAAGGTTTCCATCTAAGATAGACAGCTAAAGCTTCTTTGTCTGTCATCCCTGTTTTTTTATAATGTATCCGCACATACTGGGCCTGTTGACTCGAAATCAGGTAACGTAGCTGATGAATTTGGCGCTCTACAAGGCCTTCCTGAGACAAGCTATCACCAGGAAAAGCCAGATCTACTAACCTGGCAATATCCTTCCAGAAAGCATCATGAGGCGCCAAGTCAGGGTCAAAATAGGATAATAAACGCTGAGTTTCCTCTATCTCCCCAAATAGATCCCCTGGCATCTCTATATAAGCAAGCAATAACTTCAGCACCTGCAGTGGCTGGTATTCCTTTTGCCATTCCTTCCATAAGCTAGAAAAGGCTTTTGAGCCTATGAGCATCTCATCTCTCCTCAATAACATAAGTTAGTTTAATCAGTGGTCCCCTTTATGAAGTCCTCTATCTTAGCAACTACCTCTTTGGTCTGATAGTGATAAAGATAATGTGGGGCATCATAAAAAGTCAGTTCGATATTTTTCTGGTCCTTTGCAAATCTGGTCGCATAATTTCGCCACTCCTCCTTGCTAAAACTCGTGCCTTCTCCATTAGAAACCAAAAGTAAGGTGGGGATTTGTGAATCTATCTTAGCATCAACCTTTTTAGCATTTCCCTTAACAGATAGGCTCTCATTTAACATAGCTTGTGATAGTATTTGACGATAAGCTATTCGTTGATAGAGGCGGCGGTCCCTACTACTTAGATTTTCATTAGGCACATATAAGCGACTCGGTATATACCTTAAAAGACCTAATTGACTTCCCAAACGAGCCATACGTAAAATCTGGGAATGCATTTTTAAATGAGCGTAACTTTCTGGTAGAGCCCAATCTAAACCGATGACTGCCTGTATTTCACTTGGATATTTTTCTTGCCACAAAAGCGTTTCTAAGGAGGCCATCGAATGAGAAAGGATAATATAAGGACCTGATACATGAGCCTTGGCTAAGGCTTGACGTGTCTCAGAAAGAACTTCAGACACATCTCTGGACTTAGAGGTATCCTCACTATAACCATAGCCAGCTCTCTCTACAACGACTATCTTATACTGCTTAGAAAGCCCATCATACAAGTCTTTAAAATCTAGAATGGGAGAGGCCGTTCCAGCACCAGATAGAAAAACTAAGGTTTGTGGACCATTTCCCTTCACAAAGACGCTCATGTCATGGCCATTAACAGACACCATTTGCCCCATAGGGTTAAGAGAGGCCTTTTCTCTTTGCAAGGCTAACCTATGATAAGTAAAGCTAGCCAGTAACAAGACTAGAACTGCTCCCAGCAGAAAGCAAAGTCTTTTTATAAAAACATGCATGGTTTATCCTACTAAAAAGTCAGCTAGCTTAGCTAACCGACTTTCTGATTTATTCGGCATCTGGGCGTGATTTGCGAGCGATATCATCAAGGATATTTTCTACAAATTCTGACACAGCTTCTGTATGTGTTTGTTTTTGTCCATAGCGACGAACGTTAACAGTTCCGTCTTCCATCTCCTTATCACCAACAATCAATTGATAAGGGATTTTTTGTGTTTGAGACGCACGAATCTTATATTGCATTTTCTCGTTACGTTCATCCACTTCAACACGGATACCACGGTCACGAAGTTGTTTAGCAACTTCCCAAGCATAATCTGTGTGGGCTTCATTTGAAACTGGGATAACAGTTACTTGTTGAGGTGCCAACCAAGTTGGGAAGGCTCCTTTATAGTTTTCAATAAGAATAGCTGTAAAGCGTTCCATTGTTGAGATAACCCCACGGTGAATCATAACTGGACGGTGTTCTTCTCCATCAGCTCCGATGTATTTAAGGTCAAAACGTTCTGGAAGCAAGAAGTCCAATTGGATAGTAGAAAGTGTTTCTTCATTACCAAGGGCAGTCTTCACTTGGATATCAAGTTTTGGACCGTAGAAGGCAGCTTCACCTTCTGCTTCAAAGTAGTCAAGTTCCATGTCATCCATGGCTGATTTCAACATGCTTTGAGCATTTTCCCACATTTCGTCATTGTCAAAGTATTTGTGAGTATCTTTAGGGTCACGGTATGACAAACGGAAACGATAGTCAGTCAAGTTGAAATCTTCGTAAACATCGATAATCAATTGAAGCGTACGTTGGAACTCATCTTTGATTTGTTCAGGTGTTACGAAAGTATGACCATCATTAAGTGACATTTCACGTACACGTTGAAGTCCTGTAAGGGCACCAGATTTTTCATAACGGTGCATCATACCAATTTCAGCGATACGGATAGGCAATTCACGGTAAGAGTGGACATGGTGTTTGTAAACTTCGATGTGGTGAGGACAGTTCATTGGACGAAGGACAAAGGCTTCACCATCTCCCATATCCATTGTTGGGAACATATCTTCACGGTAGTGATCCCAGTGACCTGAAGTTTTATAAAGTTCAACTGAGGCAATTGGTGGAGTGTAGACGTGTTGGTAGCCTGCTGCTACTTCCTTGTCCACGATGTAGCGTTCCAAGACACGACGAATTGTCGCACCGTTTGGCAACCAGAATGGAAGACCTTGACCAACCTCTTGAGAAATCATGAACAAATCAAGTTCTTTACCAAGTTTACGGTGGTCACGTTCTTTAGCTTCTTCAAGACGTTTAAGGTAAGCCTTGAGGTCTTTTTTGTCGAACCAAGCTGTACCATAAATACGTTGCATCATAGCATTATCGCTATTTCCACGCCAGTAGGCACCTGCAACATTCAAAAGGTGGAAAACTTGGATACGACCAGTTGATGGCACGTGTGGGCCACGGCAAAGGTCAACGTATTCACCTTGACGGTAGATTGTCAAACCACCTTCGTCTTCTGAGTGTTCTTCAATCAATTCCAATTTATATGGGTCATTTTTGAAGATTTCACGCGCCTCGTCTTTTGTCACTTCTTCACGGATTGATGGGAAGTTTTCTTTAACGATTTTCTTCATTTCTTCTTCGATACGAGGAAGATCTTCGTTAGAAATTTGACCAGCTTGGTTGTCTGTATCGTAGTAGAAACCATCTTCGATAGCTGGACCAACACCTAAGTGGATGTCTGGGAAGAGGCGACGAGCTGCTTGTGCAAACAAGTGAGCCGCTGAGTGACGCAAAATTGGAAGGGCATCTTCGTGATCAGGTGTCACGATTTCGATGCTTCCATCTTCAGTGATCGCACGAGTAGTGTCAATCAATTTACCGTTGAATTTACCAGCAAGAGCTTTCTTAGCCAAAGAGTTACTGATAGATTGTGCAATTTCAAAAGTTGTAACGCCAGATTCGAATTCACGAACAGCGCCATCTGGGAAAGTAATTTGAATCATGATTTTCTCCTTTTATTAATTCATAGTTTCTAAGCATTGACTTTTTATTAGCAGACTACTTCCTAGTCTTAATGTTCAACTGCTTTTCTTTATCAGAGAGGAAGTTTTCCATTTCCGTCAGGATGTCTATATCCAAACGTTGAGAAAGTTCTACTAACCACCAGATATTTTCTGAAAGTTTATGTTCCAGTGTGTAAGGTGTTTCATCATAGTAGCGTCCTTGCTTGGTCATCACTAATCGTTGGAAATTTCCAATATCATTCGATAAAGCCAAGAGGTCTTCTTCTACCGTCCACTTGGAATCATGATGCTTAACTTCCAGATCGTGATAAGCTTGTCGGATTGCCCAACTGCGCTCCACTAATTCTTGCAACTCCATAGTTAGTCTCCTCATAAAAAAATTGCGACATCCTCAAAAGGACGTCGCAACGTGGTTCCACCTTAGTTCGTGTACGACAAAAAATGCGTCTGTCCTACACCTCTGATTGGCTCTAACGTGGCCACCGTTTTATGTTTGCATAAAAAATTTATCGAGTAGTCCCAATCATGTCCTCTGCGTGATTCCCAGCGACACACGCTCTCTGAAAGATTTCCCATGACTGATATGTCTCTATGCGTTATTATAGCATGAAACTGTAATTTTTCAAGCTAATTATCTCTTTTATTAATCAATTCTAAGATTTTATCTGACTAGGAAAATCTGATAGCTTTCCTAATCCAAAAGTTTCGTGATATTTTTGATTTTCTTGACCTGTTTAGCAGAGCCTTTGATGATACGAACAGAGCCGTTAACAGGCAAGGTAATGGCCTTGGTTGGCAAGTAAGTCACCATACGCGTCAAGCGTTTCATGGTACTATCTTCACCATTCAAATCATTGTGGAAATCCTTAGAAATCGTGAGGTCCAAGTAATACTCATAGACACGTTTTCCAAAGTTTTCGGCAGAAATTTCATAGAGCTTGTCGGCCCACTTAGTCTCGTCTTTTTCTGGCGTTGCAATGGCTGCTTCCAAAATGGCCCCAGCTAAATCATTATCATGATAATAAAGCGTTCCAAACATCTGGTCTGTGATGACATTGTCCAAATAAGGATTTCCATGAGCAATAATCGGAGTACCGCTAGCCAAGGCTTCCAGATAGGTCAATCCCTGAGTCTCACTGGTTGATGCCGAGATGAAGAAATCAGCAGCCTTATAGTAAAGAGCTGTTTCGCTAGGTGCAATCATACCTGTGAAAACAACCTTATCCAGAACACCAAGTTTCTTGGCTTGGGACTTCAGGTCTGGTAGGTAAGGCCCATCGCCAGCAACAACTAACCGAACCTTATCGTCTTCTTCTAAAACCGAAGGTAGAGCCGCCAGAACTGCTTGGATATTTTTCTCATAAGAGACACGAGACAAGCTCAACAACATGGTTTCATCCGAAGCAATACCAAGCTTGGCTCTCAAGTCCGCCACATCTTCCTCAGTAATCTCTGGACGCTGGAATTTTTCAAGTTCAATCCCCGTTGGAATGACCCGTTTTTCAGCAGCAACCTTGTACTTGAGTAAAAGGTCATAAACAATCTCGCTCGGACAGATAACCCCATCCAGATCGCTCATAAAGCCACGAACAATGTACTTAACCATACTTGGACGGATGACCATACCTTTGGCAATATAGCGGACATAGTCTTCATACTGAGTATGATAGGTGTGCACAACAGGAATCCTAAGTTCACGCGCAATAGCAATCCCTAGAAGCCCCAAGGAAAACTCTGTCTGCGTATGAATAATATCAAGCTTGTACTGTTTTGCAATTTCTAGAGCCTTAGAAAAGCCACGATAAGCCACACGACGGTCCTTAAAAGCAAAGAAAGGCACACTCGGAATACGGACAATCTGCCAGTCTTCATAGCGGTCAACATCTCTATCAGTCGTAGTAAAGATAAAGACATTATGCCCCATTTTTTCCAACTGCGTCTTCAGTGTGCGAATACTAGTCGCAACACCTGATACCTGTGGAAAATAGGTATCTGTAAACAATCCGATACGCATTTAAATCTCCAATACTTCTTTGTAGGCTTCAACAAGTTTTTGGGCGACATCATCAATCGAGCGACTCTCTGCAACCTTGTAACCTTCTTTACGTTTGTCCACTTTACCATCGATAATATCTTGTAAGGCTACTACAAATTCGTCCACGTTGTGCCCGAATGAAGCAGATTTGTCATCAACCCAGCCCTCATAAACAGGAATATCACGCAAAACCACATGTTGGTGACTGGCAAAGGCCTCTAGCACTACGATTCCTTCGGTTTCCTCATAGGACGGGAAAAAGAAGGCATTAGCACCACTCATAGCTCCCTGGAAGACAGCTCCCTTGAAGTAACCTGGGAAGCTGACATTATCAGGATGCTTACCATTGACAATGTCTCGAATCTTCTTAGGAATCAGCCATTTGCTGATACTACCTAACCAAATGAAACGAACATGGGGCATCTTTTCGGCAACCTTGACGAAATCTTCAATTCCCTTGCGTTGGAAATAAAGACCCGCACAAATAACCACTGGCTGTCCTTCCTCGATACCAAAGTAGTCTCGGAAAACTTCTTCCTTACGTGGATCCTTACCGTATTTTTTCAAATCAATCCCATTTGAAACAGCAATGATTGGTGTGGTAACTCCGTAAGACTGAATCAATTTTTTGGAATACTCAGATGGCGTAATCACGTAATCGGCCTTTTGATACATGTGGGCTAAATATTTCCCAAAAAGTGGGGCCAAAAGGTTAGAACCGATGAATGAATTCTCAAAGTCTTCACGTGTCGAATGACCATGCATGATGACCTTCTTGCCACGGCGTTTTGCAGCATGCAACAACATCAAGCTACGTGGACCATAAGTATTAATATGAACGACATCGTAATCACCCAAGATGTCCGTTGTATAGGGAATCCCCGCCAAGTCCAAGGCATGCATCTGATGGTGGAGAGCCCGTCCGATTCCTGATTTTTCAAGAACCGATTTTCCTTCAAGATAAAGTAGAACTTTCATACTCTTCATTATAGCTTAATTTAGTAGAAATTTCATCCTGCAGTTGGCTTTATCTTGATTTCTCATTTAATGAGATAGGCATTCCAACACTAAAAAAGATCGAGCATTCTCGATCTTTTAGGTCATCATCTTAAACGTCTTTACGGCGACGATGGCTATATGCTACACCCATGACTGCTGCCATTTCTGCTGCCACACCGAGGGCAAGCAAGGCAGTATCGTTAGCTTGACCAGTCTCTGGAAGTTGAGGTCCTGATTTCTCAGAGGATTGAACTGGCTTAGCTGGTTTTGGCGTCACCGGTGGAGTAGGCGGTGTTGGTGGTGTTGGTGGTGTTGGCGGAACCACTGGTGGTTTAGGTGGGACACTTGGTGGAGTCGGTGGTGTTGGCGGTGTAGGAGGTTTTGGAGGAATGTAACTATTGTTAAATTCTGTATCCAAAGGAAGGAGAACTGCTGCTACAAGCAGATTTTCCTTTTCACCCACAGTCTTGGTAACAGTCACCTGGAATTTAGCTACCATGTTATCATAAACCACATCGGCTTCATTGCCCTTGACTTCTTCAACAGTGTAGTAGTAAACACCTGGTTTGTCATAGACAATGTTTTCAAAACTAATGTTTCCTTGTGCATTATTGGTCACTGTTTGGATAACATTACCCTTGTCGTCCTTAAGAACGAAGCTAAATTCACCATCTTTGAGGTTACGGCCCGTAAGAACCTTGGTCAATTCGAATTTGGCCTTGGCTGGTTGCACTTCTTTAACATAGTTATTAAAGACAGTGTCTTTTGGATTAACGACCGTTGATACCAAAGCATCGCCATCTCGGGTCACTGTAATCCAGACAGTCGCTTTCATACCATCATAGATGATATCTTCGTTAGTTCCCTTAACTTCTTCAACAGTATAAGTGTAAGTTCCTGCCTTATCAAAGTGAAGTTCACTAAATGCAACTCGACCATCAGCTGTATTTCCAACAGTTTCGACAATATGGCCTGCACTATCTTTGAGGACAAATTGGAACTCATTAGCAGTCAAAGTTTGGTTAACACCTGCCTTAGTCAATTCCTTACTGAACTGAATAGCAGCTTTAGCTGGAGTCACAAACTTGTTGTTAAAGATGGTATCTTTTGGATTAACTACGGTTGAAACAAGAGCATCACCATCACGTGTTACCGTGATAGAAACAGCAGCTTTCATCGTATCATAGACAATTGCATCATCCTTACCTGCAAGTTCTTCAACAGTGTAGTTGTAGGTACCAACCTTGTTAAAGGTCAACTCACTAAAGGCAACCTGACCATCAGCTGTATTTCCAACAGTCTCAAGGACTTTTCCAAAACGGTCTTTAAGGACAAATTGGAATTGATCTGCTTTTAGATCTTGCTTAACACCTGCCTTGGTCAATTCCTTACCAAATGCAATTTTGGCCTTAGCTGGTGTTACCAATTTATTGTTAAAGATAACGTCTTCTGGATAGGCAACCTTAGCAACCAATTTAACCTGGTTATCTACAGTTTCACGAACAACCTGAATAGTGATATTAGCTTCTAGCTTATCATATACCACATCTTCATCATTTCCTGGAACTTCAGTCACACGATAATGATAGATGCCTGGCTTACTGAGTGAGAGATCTGAAAAGACAATTTTACCCTTAGCATCATTAGTGGTTTCCCCTAAGTCAACAGGATTGGCACTATCCGTCACATCAACCAGTTTGAAGGTGAATTCTTTGTCCTTGAGGTCTCTGCCTGCCAAGTCCTTCTCAAGCTCAAGATTGAAATGAGCGAGATTATCACCAATGGCATCTCCACGACCACCAACCAAGCGAATGGTTGACTTGTAAGAATCAGAAACAACATCCGCATGGAGTTTAATACGGTTGACAGGGTTGGTTGATTCTTCAACAGGTTTTGTCAAACGGGTTTGATACCAAACATAAACCATGCGGTCCAACTGATTGAGTTTAAGCTCAAAATGGGTGTCGTCATAAGAGAAACTCTTAATCAGGTCCATAGCCGATCCCTTGTCAATCCAAGGATCTGCTGAATCAATATAGCGGAGTTGCAAAGAACCATCCACAAATCGTTGATTGTCAGACCAAGTGTCAATCAATCTCAAGTTGTTAAGAACACGACGTGAGTAGTTAAGACGCATCTGCCAATTCAAAAGCGTCGGATCATTCTTGTCTTGACTACCCCACTTAGAAATAACCTCTTGACCTGGAGGAGGTGACTGCACTTTACCCACTGAAACATGAATGATACGTCCCTCAAAATCAAGAGTAAGATGTTCCCCTTCATCTACTTCTTCAGAATAAAGGGTATCCAACTCCAAACTCATGAGCTTATTGTTGGGATGTGTTTGGAAATAGTTATTAAAGGTCGTTGTGACACGATTCTTCTCAGGATCAATTTGAGCCAGACCTACAATTTGATTGTCTGGATTATAGACATTAATATCGTATCTAGTACGGAAACGCAACTGCTCAGGCAAATTAAAAATGACCTGATCTCCTTCATTGATGGTCATATCATCAGGGAAAGGAATATTGTGGTAGATTACCTTGCTAGTCGCGTACTTGCTATTTCCATTTGGAAATTCCATTTCCACATCAGGATTTTGAACATTAATTTCAGTTCCTGTCTTAGTCACCTTGACATCCGCTGGAATAGGGCGACTTAGATTGGTAATCTTAAGTCCGAAATTATCAGATGAAGTGGAACTACTATTACTTGCTGCAGCAAGTTCGCTAGCACTAGCTTCTCGTGTTTCACTAACAGTTACAGGTTTCTCACTAAGAGTTTCACTAGTCTTATCTTGTGATGAACTTGTTTGCTCAGAGCTTGCAACCGTTTGCTCTTGAAGCGCAACTTCACTAGAAACAGCAGTCACTGAGATAGCACTGGTACTTTCTGCCTGAACGGTAGGTTCAGCTGTCACCTCTTGACTTGAGACATTTGCGCTCGTCCTTTGGCCCCCACCATCAGACTCACTGGCTTCCTCAAGTACACTCGTCGCTGGTTGGCCTTTAGGCTCTTCAGCTTGATCTGCTTTGGCGGTACTTACACCAAAAACTGCAGACGAAAGTAAGACCGAAGCAACGCCCACCGTAAACTTACGGATGGAGAAACGCTGCCTCGAATCACCGAATCGGTTATTCATGATTCTATCCTCCCATTTTTACAAATCTTAACATTTTTGTAACCCTTTTCATTCTGAATTATACACTATTTTCAGAACTTTGCAAGATAATTATTTACCCCTTTGGAGGTTTTGTAAAGCTTTCTAAGATATCAATAGATAGTGAAATTTGTAAACCCTTATATGATAAGCTTTCTTTCGGAGTCTCTCTTTTAATATTATTTTTCTTTCTCATTTTATTGCCATAATTTTAATTCAACTTCCGTCTGAAAAATGCTAAAATTCAGATTTTTTCTTTAAAAAATGAGAAGCTTATCTTATCTAAAAGCAGAAAAAAACTGCCATTCTTAAATGAATAGCAGTCATCTTTAAATTAATTAAGAAAATGAGCATAAGCACTCATTTAATGTATTTTAGGCAAGTTCTTTGAGAAACTCAACCAAGATAGCAGCTGATTGTTTCCCCGCCTGAATAATGAATTCATCAAAGGTAATGTTAGCATCATGAGCCGCTGTATCACTCATGGCACGTACAACGATGAAAGGCTTTTTGACACTGTGTGCGGCTTGAGCAATAGCTGCTCCCTCCATCTCTACAGCCAAGACTTCTGGAAAATGCCCCTTAATGGCATCAATCTTGTCTTGACCTGCAATGAAGCTATCACCCGTAGCGATAAGCCCAATCTTAGAATCAATGGAAGCCTGAGCCAAGACCTTTTCGAAAGTCTCTACGAAGGTAGAGTCACTTTCAAAGTAAAGTGGCTGCATAGACATTTGCCCATAATCATAGCCAAAGGCTGTCAAATCAACATCGTGATAGGCTAATTTTGAAGCTACAACCACATCTCCAATTTTAAGTCCAGGTGCTACTGCTCCTGCAGAACCAGTGTTAATGAGGGCATCAACGCCAAAATGGTCTGCCAAGACAGCCACAGACATGGCTGACATAACCTTACCAACACCTGATTGTACCAAAACGACGTCGTGTTTTCCCAAACGTCCTGTGTAGTAGGTATTGCCAAGAACAGTTTCTTCAACCTTATTTTCCAATTGCTCCACTAGAAGCACTAACTCCTGCTCCATGGCAGCGATAATTCCGATTTTCATATAGTTCCTTTTCAGCTTGTAATCTTTCCTGAATCAGTAGCTAGGGCTATCTGACTCATAGACTTTTTAGAAATAAAAGACAGCAATGAAGAGAAGAATCAAGAGGACCACTACCCAAAAGAGGATGCGATTAAGCTTGTGTTGAAATTGATTGCGTTTGGCATTCTCAATTCGACGGCTCTTGTAGGCAGAAGGCTGATAATCAGCCTCATAATCCTCGTCATAGAACTCTTGATCATAGTCCTCATAATAAGGATGTTCCTCTAAATCGATTTCCCCACGCTTGGCCTGCTCAATGATATCGTCGGTCAAAAGTGGTTTGCCCATAGCTTATTTTCCTCCGAAATGAAGTGCATAGTATTGGAGTGCGATGATAGTTTTGGCATCCTGGATAGCCCCTGACGCTACAAGTTCCATACACTCTTCATAGGTCAATTCATAGAGTTCAAGGAACTCATCATCATCAAGTGGACGTGGATTTTCCACAGGTTTAAGGTTGGTCGCTACATAGAGTTTGATTCTCTCATTACAAAAGCCAATGGCTGTGTAAAATTCATAAATCAATTCCAGATCACCCTTGTATTGAGTCTCCTCTTCAAGTTCACGCGCTGCTGCAGCCATCTCATCGCCAGCTTCACCGACTTCCAGTTTGCCTGCAGGAATCTCGTAAGAAACCGCCTCAATAGCCTTACGGTATTGTTTTACGATAATGATTTTTCCTTCTGGGGTAACCGCTAAAACGGCTACTGCTCCCTTGTGGAAGATGAGTTCACGACCAGCCGTCTTACCGTCTGGCAAGAGGACCTCGTCTACTGCAACTTCAAAAATATGTCCCTTAAATTTTGACTCACGTTTGAGTGTTTTTTCTTCAAACTCCATGAATTGACTCCTTTTACTTCTGACCTCATTCTAAGCTACCTCTACTCTACAAGAGAATCTAGCTCAGATAGTCTTAAGCCTACTTTTGTTGGCTTGGGTGGTGAGGTTTCTTAATGGCATAGCCTTCTTTATTGACCTGACGGCCACGTCCAATGGCTACGCTGTCAGCTGGCACATCATCTGTGATGGTTGAACCAGCCGCTGTGAGAGCGTTAGCCCCAATTTCAAGCGGTGCAATCAAGGTTGAATTGCTTCCGATAAAGACATTGTTAGCAATTTGTGTCTTGAACTTGTGTTGTCCATCATAGTTTACGGTAATTGTTCCGGCACCAAAGTTAACGTCAGAACCAACTTCCGCATTACCAATGTAGGTTAAGTGACCAGCCTTGGTATTTTCACCGATAGTAGACCCCTTAACCTCAACGAAGTTACCGATATGAACATCTTTTTTGAGGGTTGAATCTGGACGAACATGGGCAAATGGACCAACGGTAACACCTTCTTCAACCACTGAGTGCTCAATCATAGAGTTAGTGATAACAGTTTTGGCACCGATAGTTGAATCAACAATATAAGTACCATTAGTAAGCACTGACTCTGCACCAATCTTAGTTTGTCCTTTAAGTGTCACATTAGCTTCAATGACAACATCTGGCTCAATTTCCACATCCACGTCGATATAAGTAGCGTTTGGATTTTGGAAAGTAACACCGTTGACCATGTGAGCTTTGTTGATACGACGACGCATAACATCTTCTGCCGTAGCTAGGGCAACACGGTCATTAACCCCAAGACTTTCTTCAAAGTCACGAAGGGTGAAGGCACCTACTTTTTCACCATTCTCACGGAAAATAGAAATGACATCAGTCAAATAGTATTCCCCTTGAGCGTTGTTAGTGTTGATATTTTTAAGTGCTTCGAAGAGACGTTTATTGTCAAAAACGTAAGTCCCTGTATTGATTTCTTTGACTTGTTGTTCGAATTCGTTGGCATCTTTTTGCTCAACAATCTTAGTCACTTCGCCATTTTCGTTACGGATGATACGACCATAACCAAATGGATTGTCCGCAGTTGCAGTCAAGATAGTGGCAACATTTTTGTGATTAACATGGAAATCAATAAGGTTTTTAAGGCTTTCACCAGTAATCAAAGGCGTGTCACCAGCAATAACAAGCGTTTGACCTTCAAGTCCAGCCAACTCATCTTCAGCCATCATTACTGCGTGACCAGTCCCCAACTGCTCAGTTTGCAAAGTGAAGGCAGATTGACCATCCAAAACCTCACGAACAAGTTCAGCCTTGTGACCAATAACAGTAACGTTCTTAGCTGGATCAATGGCTGAAACTGCACGGAAGACATGTTCAAGCATAGTGATGCCTGAAACCTTGTGCAATACTTTTGGAAGATCTGATTTCATGCGAGTTCCTTTACCCGCAGCAAGGATAATTGCGTAATTACTCATTTTCTTTTTCCTTCTTAAGATTTTTTTGTGATGGTTTCCTTCGTGGCGGTCTTAGCCTTGAGCCCCAAATCTCAGGGCCTCCACCTCCCACTGGGATAGCCTACGAAAGAAAGGGGCCTTGAAAACATAGTCTCTCATTTCTTAGAAAATATGTCCTCATAACTGAAGTTTTTTAGGGCCTCTGATTATCTATAATCGCCCTATTATACCATAAATGAAAAGGTTTTGGCAGAATGAAAGGTAATGAAAAAAGAGCTTACGCTCTTTTTTCTAAGGATAGTTGTCCTATAACCATTCTTTATATTTCTTAATATAGATATGCTTCACAAAGGTAACACTAAGCATATACAAAACGATAATAACAAACAAGAGAATGAAATAGAGACCATTTAGATGGCTAAGTTTTAAGAGACTAGCCAAAGGACTGTAAGGAAGAGAGGTTACAAAGACAGCAGCAAATAGGGTTGTCACAACAACAGATAGTGCTGGGTGGCTTTGAATAAATGGTAGTTTTGGTGAACGTAACATGTGGATAACCATGGTTTGAGACCACATAGATTCGATAAACCAACCTGTTTGGAAGATGATAATAAAGGCTGCTGCTTCTGGTGAACCATGAACATAGCCATGCCCCAAAATCATTGGCACAATGATGAAATAGAGCAAGATGTAAGTCAAAATATCAAATACAGACGAAATAGGTCCAAACCAAGCCATGAAACGCATGATTGATTTGGCTTCCCAGATATGTGGCTCTTTAAGAAATTCCTTGTCCACATTGTCAAATGGAAGAGCGATACAAGAAATATCATAGACAAGATTAAGGACAATTAAATGCACAGGTGCCATTGGTAGGAATGGTAAGAAGATGCTGGCAAAAAGGAGAGAAAAGATATTACCGAAATTTGAAGAAACAGTCATCTTGATATACTTGGTCATATTGGCATAGACCTTACGTCCTTCAACTAGACCTTTTTCCAAGACCATTAGATCCTTATCAAGCAAGATAACATCTGCAGTTTCTTTAGCAATATCAACAGCTGTATCCACAGAGATACCCACATCTGACACCTTCATAGATGGGGCATCGTTGATACCATCACCCATATAACCTACCTTGTGGCCATTTTCCTTAAGGCTTAGGATAATTCGTGCCTTTTGGTCTGGGGATAACTTAGCAAAGACTGTTGTCGTTTCCACAGCCTTAGCCAAATCTTGATCTGACATGGTATCAATGTCACTTCCAAGTAGGATGTGTCTCACATCTAGACCAACTTTTTCACAGACAGCCTGTGTCACCTTATCATTGTCTCCAGTCAAAATCTTTGTGGTCACACCATACTCTGCCAAAGCCTTGATAGCAGGTGCTGCTGATGGTTTTGGTGGGTCAAGAAAGGCAAGATATCCCGTCAAAATCATGTCACTTTCATCTTCGACACTAAAGACGTCATTTTCATTAAGCTGTGATTTATAGCTAACACCGAGAACACGCAAACCTTGTTCATTCAACTGGGCAACTTCAGCGAGAACTTCATCACGAACATCGTCGGTCAATGGGATAATGTCACCCTTGTATTCCACATAGTTAGAAACAGAGAGCATTTCTTCAAGGGCACCTTTTGTCACCATGCTGACAAAACCATCATTGTCTTTAACAATGACACTCATGCGACGGCGTTCAAAATCAAAAGGGAGCTCATCAATCTTGTGGAAGGTTTGGTCAAGGTCACGAACAATCTCGTGTTTCTTAGCTTCTCTCTCAGTTCGACTAATAATGGCACGGTCCATAAGATTTTTCAAGCCAGTTTGGAAATAAGAGTTAAGATAGGCTCTCCGAAGCACTGAAAGGTCAAGGTCGCCATGGATATCAAGAGGGTACTCAAGAACGATTTCATCCTGAGTCAGGGTTCCTGTCTTATCCGTACAAAGGATGTCGATAGCCCCTAGGTCTTGAATAGCATTAAGCTTTTTGATGACCACCTTTTCCTTGGCCATAATGATAGAACCCTTGGCAAGACTGGCTGTGATAATCATCGGCAACATTTCTGGGGTCAAACCGACTCCCACACTAAGGGCAAAGACGCCGGCTTCAAGCCAGTCCCCATCTGTTAAACCGTTAATCACAAAAACAACAGGAACCATAACCAACATGAGTCGAATCAAGAGCCAAGAAATGGAATTCATCTCACGTTCAAATGAAGTTGGTTCGTCATAAGTATTGATGGTCTGCTCAATTGCTCCCATCATGGTTT
Organism: Streptococcus parasalivarius; assembly: GCF_054785155.1. Taxonomy (NCBI): domain Bacteria; kingdom Bacillati; phylum Bacillota; class Bacilli; order Lactobacillales; family Streptococcaceae; genus Streptococcus; species Streptococcus parasalivarius. The sequence continues at coordinate 201,301 of NZ_BAABOB010000001.1, read as the reverse complement.
CATCACCAACAACTAAAACCAAGGCTGTTCCACGACCAGAGATAACATTAGTTCCCATGAAAGCAAGGCTCTCACTTTCAAGCAGGCTCTCTAGATTTTGACCATCTGCTTTAGCCAGACAAGCTTTTTCCACAGCATCGCTTTCACCTGTCAAGCCAGACTGTTGAACAAAGAAATCACGAGAATCTAGTAAGACCACATCAGCCGGAATCATATCTCCCGCACTTAGTTTGACCACATCTCCAACCACAATTTCATCAATTGGGATTTCTTGCTCACTGCCATCTCGAAGTACTGTTGCTGTATTGACAATCATGCGAGACAAATTACTGGCAGCCTTGTCGCTACGAAGTTCTTGAATAAAACGGATACCACCAGATATCAAAACTAGAGTGACAATGATGATAGAAGTCGTTGGGTCTTCTTCACCCTGTTTAGCAAGCCAGACATTGGTGATAAAGGAAACCAGAGCAATGACTAAGAGAATAACAGTAAAGGGATTGATGATAGATTCATAAATCTTTTTGATGATAGAATCCTCTTGTCCTTTGGTTATGACATTTTCCCCATAAAGGTCACGGTTTTCTTCTACTTGGTCTTCCTTCAAGCCATCCAAATGAGTCTTGTAGCGAGTAAGGGTTGTTTCAAGTGGCTCTTGAAGAGCAGCAATAAGTCTTTCTTTATTTGTTGACATTGGAATCTCCTTATTTAATCAGGAGCCAATCACTTATGGAGTCCCTAAGACACTAATCAGCGATTGACTGGTTAGGTGCGGTTCGGGGTGATCGTCGATTAGTCTCATAGGTTTCTCCTTTCATTTTTTTACATAGTGGGTGGACCTCAGATAAAAGAAAAGAGTCCTACCCATATACAGGTAAGACTCTATAAACTCGAGGTTGATTTTTTAATAGATTCTGTCAAAAAATGGACCGTTCAAGCTTTAGCTCCGCAAGGCGATGAAATGAGCTTAGTCTTGACCTTGGCGATCAGGACTGTTGACCAACGAGTAGTGTCTCCACTGCTTTGCGGTAGTCATCCGTATCCTTGTGGTAGCCTCACCTACCGTATTTCACTGAAAATAATACTCCTAAGGCGGTAACTTGTCAAGGGGAAAAGTTACTTTTTGCTTGAGTGGGTAATAAAAAAAGAGCTTCCGCTCTTTTTTGTAAGATATTCTTTTGTAAAATGGATTTTTTTAGACTTTCCTTAAGTGAGTACGGACGTCAGCGAACTTCTTCGAAGCTCCATGACTAATTTTTGAGCCCCTTCACTTTTTAATTTCTAGGCTCAGGCTAAAACAGTTCCCAAAACTGTTTTACTCTCAAAAATTCCGAGTTAGTCTTTTGATCGAATGAGTTAAAATTATCAAACCAAGATTGAGAATCAAAATTAAAGATTCAAAAAGAAACAATTTACTTCTTTTAAATTTTCTTTTGCTTAATTCTAGAAAGTTCTCAGCTCTTTCCTACTTTCTTTGCTTGATATAAGTCCCTTGTAGCTTACCGTGTAGAATGTAATCAACAGATTTGAGCTCATCAACAGTCCGACAATCAAGGGCACACATGATGAGACGAAGGTCATCTTTCCAGCCATTAACAATAGCCACAACCTTATCCACAGGGTAGCGTTCTACCAATTCAAGGACAGTTCGTGAGAGGCCTACACCTTTTGCTCCTAGAACCAGACATTTGACCATATCAAGTGGGTTCCGCACGCCACCAGAGGCTAGGATTTCCACATTATCACGAAGGTCTTGGGCTTGCAAGAGGGTCTGGACGGTGCTTTGTCCCCAGTCATTGAGGTAATCACGGTTGCCGCCTCGACTATTTTCAATATAGGCGAAGCTAGTCCCACCACGACCTGAGATATCCACAGTTTTGATGCCCTGAGACATGGCGTAACGAATGGTTTCCACATCCATACCAAAGCCGACCTCCTTGAGGACAAGTGGACACTCTATTTTCTGTGCATAAGCCGCCACATTTTCCTTCCAGGTATGGAAAATACGCTCTCCTTCAGGCATGAGGAGCTCCTGCACAAGATTAACATGGAGCTGTAAAAAGACTGGGTTCATAGCTTCCACCGTCTTAATTCCCAGGTCCACAGACTTATCCACACCGATATTAGTCGCAAGGTCTAAGTCTGGAAACTCTTGGCGATAGTCAAAGGATTCTGGTGCTTCCCCCTTTAGAGCAGCACTGTAGGAACCTGTCACCATGAGAATACCTGTTCGACTGGCCACCTCAGCTAGTTTTCGATTGACAGCCCCACCCTTGGCAGAACCACCTGTCATGGCATTGATATAAAAGGGAAGATCCCAATCTCGTCCCGCAAAATGTGTGGACAAGTCAATCTGATCTAAATCATAAGTCGGTAGAGACTTGTGGATAAGTTCCATATCGTCAAAACTATTGTAGGGCGACTGGTACTTAAGGGCATAACGGATGTGATCGTCTTTACGATTTGTCATAGGTTATTTCTTTACTTTCTTGCGTGATAATGTCTACTTAGCTGACCCCTAAACCTCATACAAAAGCTCTATACCTTCCTGCTGCCAGCGATTAACTAGGCTATCTCGGCTTGCTTGGTCAAAGGCAAAGGCGATACCACAGTCGCCACCACCTGCTCCAGAAGACTTAGCGATAGCATCGAGTCCTTGCTCTGCTTCTTTGAGTTTTTTCAGCTTGGCCACATAAATATCTGGACTAAGTGATTCCAACTGGTCACTGACAGCCTGAAGGCTGCTCTTAAGCAAGTTCTTATCTCCTGTTACCAGTGCCTTTAGGGCATCTTGGACGGCCACTTCGGTCTCACTTAAATACTTGCTTGATATGCGAGATTTGGCCATTTTAACCATGTCTTTTGAAATAGCAGCTTGCTTGGTCCACCCCACTAAAAAGTGAGCTTGGAGAACTGGCACTATAGGACTGATACGATAGCCCCAGTCTTTTTCCAAAAGCTCTGATAGAGTTATTTGGTCTATAAGCTCTGCTATTTTTGCACGGTCAAAGGAACGATAGGAAATCAGATCCTCGTATACGATACAAGCTAAATCTCCCATAGAACCATTATCTCCCTGCTTGAGAAGGGTGTAGCTAGCTAGCTTAAAGAGAATGTCTTTAGATAAGTCTTTCTGAAGAGCTATTGCCAAGGCCTTGAGGGTCAATACCACAACAGAACCCGAAGAACCGATACCAAATTTAACCCCATCTCGTTCCAACTTTCCAGTGATGGAAAGGTCCAGACTAGGCAACTTCTCACCACAAAAAGCCTCAAAAGTATTCAAGGCCTCTTGAATGAGGGCGTAATTTGCGTCTGGCTCACGGCCCACACTATAGTCAAACATGTCTGAAGACAGCTGTGTGCTTGGAGCTTCCTTGACCTCTGCTGACATGAAAATGGGAATAAATTGGATTAGGGCTGTCTGCCCATGTGTTAAGACTGAGTATTCTCCAGCAATGTAGAGTTTCCCACCAGTTTTTACTGTGACCTGACTGACCGACTGCTTAGGCATCTGGCAACTCCTTAGTGCGTGAAACGATGACCTGATAGTCCTTACGGAAGTGGTCTGCTAGGCGGTCTAGGTCTTCTTCCAGACAGAGCACCTTAACATTTGGTCCTGCATCCATAGTGAAATAACATTGCTCACCAGAGGCACGGAGGGCCTTAACCTTGTCCATAGCCTGATAAGAGGCTTCCGTTAGATATGAAAATGGTGGGTTAGCCGTACTTGTTGTTTGGTGCATACGAAGGGCATTGGCTTCTGTAAGCTCACCGACCGCTTGGAAATCATTTGCTTTGAGATAGGTCAACATATCCTTGTAATCCTGCTCAGACTGTTTAACCCACTCTGGGAAAGAGGTCGATGTTTCGGTGCACAATTTCATACCGTCCCGGCTTGATACGGGTTTCTTTTGATCTGTCAAAACCAGCATAATCATGGCCAATTTAAGGTCTGTTTCAACCGGGTAAACCTCACCACTATCCTTGTCCCAGGCTGCCAATGGTCCAAAGAAGGACCGTGATGACGAACCTGAAGCAAACTTGGCAATTTGAGCTAATTCAGACTGCGTTTTTCCGACTTGGAAGAGCTCGTTAGCTGCTTTAACTAGGGCAGAAAGACCTGAGGAACTTGATGATAGACCCGCTGCTGTTGGCATATTGTTCCATGTTTCGATTTTGACATGTTGATTTGGATTAGTACGGAAGAGATCTAAAACCTTGCTAGCCTTAGTCGTCTCTTTTTCCCCTTGGAGCTCATCATCGATATACATGACATCACCAGTCGCATCCTCAGGCAGAAAAGATAACTTGGTTTCCGTATACATATTTTCCAAAGTCAGTGAGATACTACTGGTTGAAGGAATCATACGCTCCGCATCCGCCTTACCCCAGTATTTGACAATAGCAATATTTGCGTACGATTTGACGCTTATAGGCTTTCTATCCACGTGTTTACGGCTCCTTTTTCTTGAAGTTTTTTAGCAATCGTTTGGGCTTGGTCTTTAGTACTTGTCAGGGCAATAATACAGCCACCAAGTCCTCCGCCTGACATCTTGGCTCCCAGTGCACCATGCTCCAGAGCAGTTGCTACTAGAAGATCCGACAAATCACAAGACACCCCTAAAGATTTAAGGTGATTATGGGCTTGAGACATAAGTTTTCCAAGAAGCTTTTGATCCTTGGCTTTGAGGGCGCGTTCTGCCTTCTTACTTAATTCGCCCAGTTGGTTGAGATCTGACAAGGCATCTAAACCAATAGCCTCAACCTTTTCCACAGCCTCACGGGTATTTCCATGGATACCCGTATCAGCAATGACCAGATAAGCACCTAAATTGACCTCGATTTCCTTGAAACCGATATTACGCGTAAAGCTAATGGCTTGATCACTCAAGCAGGTCTTTGCATCTAAACCACTAGGTTTACTATGGGCAATGGTCTCCGCCTGATGAACTAGCATTTCCAAGGTCTCCTGGCTAAGCTCCTGATCAAAATAATCAAAGACCGCTCGAATTGCCGCAATGGCTACAGCCGCAGACGACCCCATGCCACGCTTTTCAGGGACACTAGACTTAATAGCATAGCTGATAGGCTGATTCTTGATTTTCAGATAATTAAGAGCTGAAAAAATAGCCGTCGTCAAGGGATCTTGAGCCTTTAGCGTCAAAAGAGTCTCAGCCGCCTGAATCTGACAGACAACCTCAATATCCTTAAGAGGGAGGGCAAGGGCAGGATGACCATAAACGACCGAGTGCTCCCCCATCAAAATAATCTTACTGTGAGCCTTGCCCACTCCTACTTTCTTAGTCATAAATTACACACACTCACAGACGAATTTGCAGGCGAGTGTCTTTCTAGATTTTTCATACAGATTCTAGTGGTGACTCAAGGTCAATCAAGCATTCAAAGGAGACAAAGAGCACCAATCTAAAGAATTTTCTTATAGCACTTCTATCTTATCATCAAAGTGCAAAAAAAGCGACATCTAACCTAGGGTGTCGCTTTGTATGGATGATATACTCACAAAAAAGAGCCTCTCGGCTCTTTTCATTTTATATCGCAAACAAATCGTTTAGGTTCTCAGCCATAGTTGGGTGAGTGAAGATTTGCTTAGCCAAATCTGTGTATGGAATACCATGGTTCATAGCTAGGGTAATCAAATTGATAATTTCATGAGATTCTTGACCAAATAGGGTCACACCCAAGATTTCCTTAGTTTCAGGATTAACCACAGCTTTGAAGGCACCACGCAAATCACCGTTCACATGACCACGAGGCATACCTGCCACTGGCATTTCTTTAACTGCTACTGGCAAGCCTTGTTCCTTGGCTTGGTCTTCAGTAAGGCCAACCTGAGCCAAAGGTGGGTTTAGGAACATAGCTGTTGGAACAACTCCACGTGTTTCAAGGTTATAGCTACCATCTCCTGTTAAGTAATTAAAGACAATACGGAAATCATCTAGTGAAATGTAAGTGAATTGGAGACCACCATTAACATCACCCACTGCAAAGACACCAGGAACACTTGTTTCCAAATGCTTATTAACCTGAATACCTCCACGTTCTGTCAAGGCAATATCGGTATTTTCCAAGTGAAGAGGTTCGATATTAGGCTTGCGTCCTGTCGCATAGAGGAGAGCATCGAAACGGAAGTCCCCTTTGTCAGTAACCACGACAACTTCATCACCGTCATTCTTAACTTCAGAAGTTTTAACACCTTGCTCAAAGACAATGCCATCCTCTTCCATGTATTCCTTGGCCAACTTAGCAATAGATGGCTCTACACGTGGCAAGAAGCTAGTCGCTGCATCCAAGACAGTCACTTGGCTTCCCAAACGATTATAAAGGCCAGCAAATTCAAGACCGATATTACCACCACCTAGGACACCCAAGCGTTTTGGCAAGGCTTCAAGGGTTTGAATACCAGTTGAATCGTAGACATGCTCAGTTGTTGTCAAACCAGGAATAGGCAAGACATTAGACACGGCACCTGTATTGATGACAATAGTCTCAGCTGTAAGCTCTTGACGGTCATCACCTGCCACCACTTCGATGACCTTATTTGACACAAAATGTGCCTCTGCATCAATGACATCAACGCCATTGTCTGCCAACATTTTATAATTCTTAGCATTAAGACGACCAGTCACCGCACCACGTTCTTTCATAGTGTCGTCAAAAGACCAGCCCTTCTCAGCCGCAACAATCATAGTCTTGGTTGGGATACACGCAATATTAATGCAAGTACCACCATACATGGCTTTACTGCGCTCGATGACAGCAACTTTCTTACCAGCTGCATTCATCTTAGCAGCCAGAGTTTTACCGGCTTTACCGAAACCGATAACAATCAAATCATAGTTTAACATTTCTGTATCCTCCTATCTACCGCCATTCTATCATTTAATTTTTCAGACTGCACACAATTGAACCGAAAATAAAAAGAGGCTACAAGCTCCACTGTAACCCCTTTCTCATTCTATTTTAATAGGTTTCTATCAGTCCACTACCTAAGCATTCTTTCGCAGAAATTCTAATATCATTTTATTAAATTGCTTACTTTCGATAAAGGCTGCGTGACCCAGTTTGCTAAATTCATAATAGGAAGCATTTGGAATGCCATTTGCCAGTTCCCTGGCGCCATTCACTCCCAGAACCAGATCTTTTTTAGCTCCCAAGACAAGAGTCGGACAGGTGATTTTATCAAGGGACCTATGGCAATCAAACTCAAGAATTGACTTGGCTAAACAGACAAAGCGATGGCGTTTTTCCTTGCTTACAGACTTCAAAAATAATCTGTTAATCACATATAATTTCTTTAAAATAGAAGACGAAAATGATTTACTCATCGAATCCTTATTTAGCTGGTCCATATCGTTATTTTCAGCCATCTCTATCCACCCTCCGATGGTTTCTCTACTGATGGCATTATTGCGAGAGAGTGTCAGAGCTAATACTAGCTTCTTCACCTTTTGAGGATACTTGATAGCAAATAGCTGAGCAATCATGCCTCCTTGAGATATGCCTATGATAGAGGCATTATCAATATGTAACCCTTGCAAGGACTGATAGAGGTCATCCGCCATATCCTCAATAGAAACGCCTTCTTCGATGCGGTCCCTTCTATCAAAAATATAGACCTTGTACTCCCTAGCGTATCGATAAAATAGCGAGTAAATGGCAAGGTTGGACATATCACCTAATCGTTGCAAACTTAATCCCGTAATGATAATAAGAGTTTTGTCTCCCTTACCAAAAGTAACATAATCTACACCTGGGTCCGACAAATGATTTCTTTGAATGGTAAACATTATCTACACACTTTCATTGTAAGATTTAAGTATTATCATGCGTCCGGGGCATTATTTGATGCCATGATGATAATACTTACCAAGACAACAAAGGTAACTTGCCAAAGAATGAAGGCCATGAAATCCCCACCTTTAAAAATAAGCAGGTCACAAACTAAAACAGCCAACAGCACAGCATTTTTTCTAAAAAGTTGGTCATAGTTTTTCCCAAAAGTTTCAAAAGAAATATCGGCTCCTATCTTACGAACAAGCTTCACATGATAAATAATCTCAACCAGGGATGCCACAACTACTGTAATTAGCAGTTTGGTCAAAGAGACATCCATACGAAAACCAAAATAAAGAACGACAAGCTGAGAGAAAATAATTGCTGTGAAAACGCGAATATGGTTGGCCATTGTAAAGCCTCCTTAATACAAAAAAAATTCTGTGTACTCATAAAACTTCTGAATCAAAGAAAGTCATAATGGTATTAATCAGTAATAATCAATTTCAAATGGTGTAAACATTAATGTGTATAATTTATTGTTTAACTAATATCAAGATCCGAGGAAACAATTTCTCCTAACTCTTCATTGCTAATCGTTTCCAAATCTCCCAATCTATTAGCCTGATTAACAATACTACGTTCAAATAAATTTCTTATCTCTCGAGCATTAGCAAAATTCTCTGTTTTTTCAGAACATATAGTACTTAAAAATACCCCTAAATTTCTTTTCGCATCCTCTGATAACCTTAAGCCATACTTATGACAAAACAAATTGAAGATATCTAATAATTCTTCTTCAGTATAATCCTCAAATAAAATACTCTTATTAAATCTAGATTTCAGCCCAGGATTGGATAATAAAAATGCCTCCATTTGTTTAGTATAGCCAGCAACAATAACAACAAAATCATCTCTTTTATCTTCCATTGCTTTTAGAAGAGTATCAATAGCTTCCTGACCAAAATCAGATTCACCTTTTGCTAAGGAATAAGCTTCATCAATAAACAGGACCCCACCCATAGCTTCATCGATTTTTTCTTGAGTTTTAATGGCTGTTTGTCCAACATAGCCTGCAACCAGACCAGAACGATCAACCTCAATAAGTTGACCTTTTTCTAACACACCCAATTGTTTATAAATCTTCGCAATCAGTCTGGCTACTGTCGTCTTTCCTGTTCCTGGATTTCCTAGGAAGACCAGATGGTTAGAAGTCTTAGGTGTACTTAACCCTCTTTCTTTTCGAATCTTATTGACTTTCAATAGATTTATCAAAGACGAAATTTCTTTCTTTACACTCATAAGTCCAATTAAAGAGTCGAGTTCTTTTTGAAGATCTTCTAATGATTGCTCTGATTCCATATCCTCAGAAGATACTCTAGTTAAAGAAATATCCGGAGTAATTCCTTCGGTATCCTTTATGTAATTTTGATTTTTCGAGGAATCTAACTTTTCTTGTTTTTTAAGTTTTTTAGCATCTTCTTTATAATCATTTACAATTGCCAAATATTTAAGAAATTTATTATTATCAATATGATTCCTATCTAAACTGTTTGAAATATAATATTTTCCAATTTCAGCAATGACTGTCACATACAAGGATGACAAGGTAATCCCCTTATTGCTGAATACTTTCATATCAAGTAAAGATAAAATTTTAAAAGATTCCGGTAATTCATTATTACATGCTTTTGGGAGAAGGGGATTGTATTTTGTGTCGAGATACATCAATTTAAAGAATGAAATCCTATCTTTAGATTCATCTTTTGAAATATAATCTATAAACGTTAATATATCCACGATAACCAATTCATCTATAGATTTTATACTGACATCTCCAGAGGAATGTTTCTTGATGCTATTACAGGCTATCAGAAGATTGTTTACCGCATTTTTAATATCAATATTCATAAATAAAATCCTAATTATAATAATTCAATCTGCTTATGCATTTCATTATATACTCTTGACGTCTCCTCGGTTTGCCTATTTTCAAAAGCTTCTTCTAAAGCATTTTCCAGATCCTGCTTTAATTCGTTAATGTTAAACTCTCGAAGATTATTGAGAATAGCACCGTCCTTAATTGCCATAATTAATTCTTGATTATCTTCAATTTCTTGTTTTTGACAATTAACTTGATTAAATAATTCCTGACAATAAATATCTACCTCTAGAGTATTAAAACCTGCTTCAAAAAAGGCATAATCCTGAAGTCTTTGTATAAAATCGGGCATCGATAATTTACTATATATACTCATCCATTTAGAGTGGGACGAATGCCATGCATCACCATCGGATAAGATTTCCATATTATTAAGATAATAAAGTTCATCAAAATACTTAATTGAAGTTGTAAACATTGATAAAAGTGAAAAAATTGAAAGGATAGTTTCTTGCTTATCTGTAACTATTTCTTTTCTTAAACTATCATACAGAAGGTTTAAAACATTATATATATTATCAACCAAAACTCTCATTTTGTCTTCAGAATAAGGTTTTTGTCTTTTTCTACAGTCAAGCATATCCGTGTATTCCGAAAGGACCTTACCAAATTCAAAAGTTGTATTAACGTTATTCCCCTGTTTCATTGTATCTTGCAGTTGATTTAATTGTTTAGTAATATCAAAACTCAGTTTGTCAAGTTTCTCATACATAATAGCAAATCCAGCGGAAGTGGTAGCTAGAGTTAAACCATTAAGAATCAAACCAAGATTTTGTGATTTAGCAACACTCTGAATTAATTGTTGGTTATTCTGAAGCAAATTATTATTCTGAGCAACTATATTGACAATCTTTTCTGCAGTCTTTTTAGCCTCACTCTGTTCAAGCCCATTTAATACAACCTTCTGAAATGCCTTGAACTTACTATTTCTGCCACGCATGACGATTTCCATAATATTGTCATTATTTAGGAAAGGTTGTAATTGCTCAATTGATTCTATATTTAAAATACCTACCATGCTACTATTCTCCATCTACATTATGGTTAATAATTTCAAATAAAACTATTGTCGCTATGATATAGTTACACCATTCGAATGAAAATTCTTTATTTTGAACAAAAAATACATTCTTTGTTTCAAAAATATTTTTAGGTGTCTTAGACTTTTTCATTGACTGAAGAAGTTTACTAGAAGTTAAACTAGAGATAGAATAATCAAAATTAGAAATAGTATCATTTTTATTAATTATTTCAGCATAGAGACAAAACATAATTCGTGAATAATCCCGTAGTCCATTATAATCGATATCATTTTGCTTTTTGTACTCAATTATTTTATTATAATATTTTCTTGCTCTAGGGATATCCTCAGAATCAGTATTCTTTTTCCTAGGACTCTTTTCTATATATTTTGAAACTTTATCATCTAGAGATTGCATATATTTTTGTAGTAGATTAGGAAAATCCTTGTTGTTACTATACTCTACTTTCTCAAAGTAATCATAGAGTTTTTCAGCAAAAATACTCTGAGTGACTTCAGAATCATCAAGAAAATTAAATCCGAAAAATTCTCTAAAAAAATAAGTTTTAAATTCAAAAAAACTATCACTATCAAGAGATAGAATTGTATTTTTAAGTAATTCTTTTTTATCCATTATTTATCCATTCTTTTTATATACTTTTCTATAGCATGAAAGCCAATTCTATATCATAATTATACCATGAAAGCACTATCATTAATGACAAGAAAAAAATAGCTTTACCCATTATATACAAAAATAAGTCACACCAAATCATGGTGTGACTCCTCTTTGTTTATGCTAAATAATCTATTTATGCCAATTCATCAATTGATGTATACTCTCTGTTTAGACCTTTTGCAACCGGTTTGCTAGTAATATGACCTTGGTAAGTTGTAACCCCTTGACGCAGACCTTGGTCGTCGTTAATGGCTTTTCTGAATCCTTTTCCTGCAAGGGCTTCGATATAAGGCAAAGTGACATTGGTAAGGGCAATAGTTGATGTACGTGCCACAGCACCTGGGATATTGGCAACAGCATAGTGAAGGACACCGTGTGTTTCATAAACAGGCTCATCGTGAGTGGTCACGCGATCCGCAGTTTCAACAACCCCACCTTGGTCAACGGCAACGTCAACAATAACAGAACCTGGACGCATTTGTTTAACCATATGGTCAGTAACAAGTTTCGGTGCTTTAGCACCTGGGATAAGAACAGCACCGATAACCACGTCAGCATCACGAACACTCGCTTCAATATTGAGCGGATTTGACATAAGGGTTTGAATTTGGCTACCAAAGACTTCCTCAAGGACAGACAAACGTTTGGCACTGATATCAAGAATAGTCACTTGAGCTCCAAGTCCAAGGGCAATACGGGCTGCATGTGTCCCTACGACACCACCACCGATAATAGTCACTTTCCCTTTAGGAACACCAGGTACCCCACCTAGGAGAACGCCAGAACCACCCTCTTGTTTGGTCAAGAAGTGAGCACCGATTTGAACGGCCATACGTCCTGCGACTTCACTCATTGGAACCAAAAGTGGTAGGTGACCTTCTTGGCTACGTACTGTTTCATAGGCAACACCTGTTGTCTTAGCGTTGACCATAGCATCTGCCAATTCTGGAGCTGCTGCCATGTGCAAGTAAGTAAAGAGTAAAAGATCTTCGCGAAGGAAGCCATATTCAGCAGCAAGTGGTTCCTTAACTTTAACGACAAGCTCTGCCGCCCATGCTTCTGCAGCAGTTGCAACGATTTTAGCACCTTGATTTGCATAATCTGCATCGGTAAAACCAGAACCAAGGCCTGCATTTGTTTCGATTAACACGACATGTCCCTTAGCCACAAGACTTTGGACACCTGCAGGTGTAAGGGCTACACGGTTTTCGTTATTTTTGATTTCTTTTGGAATACCAATTAACATACGTTTCTCCTTATTCGGAAGTTATAAGGTCAACCATCAAAAAGATGACTTGACCACTCCCTATCTATTTTTGAAATGATAACGCTTTCATTTTAACTAAAATCAAAAAAAAAATCAAGAGAAAAAAATCTCCTCTATTTTTAGACCTTAGAATCATACTCCCCTAACTATCTAAACAATCCACAAAAGAACCCAACCAATCGGCTGGGTTCTTAAGTGTAAACTAAATGATCAAAAGATTTTTTCTCCTTAAGCACGTCCTCCTTTTCAATATCAAAAGTAGTACCAATTTAAAGTCCTTAACTCTTAACAGAATAATCAAAGAGTCCTTGGTCTTTTAAGGGCTTATGTCCCAAGAGAAACTCAGGATGCCACTGAACACCTATAAATGGGGCGTCAGTGAAGCTCTCAACTTCCTGACAGGGTTTTCATTACTGGTAATACCGATTAAGGGAATGGCCATTTGCCTTTCTCCTTAAAATAGTCAAGTAGGAAAAGGGCGTTTTCCACATAGTAATTCACAGCTACTGGCAAGGCCTCATCTTTCACAAGAAAATCATCATGGTGCCAGTCTGGTGCATTTTCTTCACCATTTGAGCCAACAAAGGCAAAGACTCCTGGTATTTCCTTTTGATAGGCCGCAAAGTCTTCGCCCCCTGTTGATGGCAAAGTTTCAATCACTTCTGCGAAGGCTTTAGAATTTTCAAAGATGAGTGGTGTGAGTGTCTGGTCATTGTAGGTCACGTAAGGTGAATTGCCCCAGGTTATCTCTACCTCAGCACCGAACTGGTCTGCTGTCGCCTGAACAACCTTTTCAAAGCGAGCAATGACATCTTCACGAACCTTAGGCTCAAAGGTACGAATTGTTCCTTCAAAAAAGCCTGCTGCTGGAAGAACATTCCAGGTATTTCCAACTTCGATATGAGTAACTGACAATACTGCCGATTCAAAGGGCGATACCGTACGAGCCACAATCTGTTGTAAATTGTTGATGATGGTCGTAGTGACCAAGACCGTATCCACACCCAAATCAGGACGGGCAGCATGGGACGAAACACCTTTAACATCAACCCTAAACTGCTCCACACCTGCCATGATAGCTCCCGAACGAAGACCAATCTGACCAGGTTTCAAGTGAGGATTATTGTGATAACCGATGATAGCTGACACACCGTCAAGACCACCCGCTTCAATGACCTGATAGGCCCCTTGGAAATTTTCCTCGGCTGGTTGAAAAATCAATCGAACGGTTCCCTTAAGCTCGGCTTCTCTTTCTTTTAAAAGCTGAGCAGCTCCGAGAAGAGAGGTCTGGTGAAAATCATGACCACAAGCATGCATGGCCCCATTGTCGCTGGCATAAGGGAGTCCTGTCTTTTCCTTAATCGGTAGGGCATCAATATCAGCACGCAAGGCAATAATCGGATAACCTGACCCAATCTCAGCGATAAGTCCTGTCTTCAAGGGATAATTTAAAGGCTCAATACCTAGATTTCTCAAATAGCCTTTCAAAAAGACTGTCGTCTCATGCTCCTCCTCAGAAACCTCTGGATGTTGGTGAATCTGATGACGTGTCTTTGCTAAATGATCGTAAAATGCTTCTGTCATAATGAACCTCCCTCTCTGATTAGTCTCGGATTGTCAATCCTTTTTTGAAACTCTCAATCGAATTGATTCCATCATACCACCAGAAGCGACACTTGAGAAATCAAAAATACTTATAATATTCCATAAGTATTTCTTATACCTCTAAAAAACACTGTCATTATAGGTATTGTAGTATAAAGACTAGCGATAAGATAGGCTTATCAGGTGATTGAAAGTTCCTATCGCACCTTAAGCCACATAGGGCTACTAACCCAAATAAGTACGCAAGATTGTTTTTTCCGCTTCAGTCAAAGTTCGGTAGGAACCTACTGCCATCCCTTCATCAAGCTTAAACTCTCCGAAAGAGATACGCTTAAGATAGGTCACCTTGACCCCATAAGCTAAAAACATCTTTTTCACTTGATGAAACTTGCCTTCTGAAATCGTGATTTTAGCGCAACTTTTATCACTCGCAGAACTTAAAACTTCCAGCTGAGCTGATTTACAAACAGTACCATCCTCAAAGACAACACCAGACTCAAAAAACGCAGGTGCATCAGGCCCCAGATTATCATTAACCTCAACGTAATAAGTCTTAGCCACATGATAGCGTGGGTGAAGCAGGGCAAATCCCAAGGGACCATTGTTGGTAATCAACACCAATCCTTCCGTATCTCTATCCAATCGACCAACAGGATAAAGCCCCTCTCGCTGATCTTCAGGCTTAATCAAATCAATGACTGTTTGGTGTTCCTTGTCCCTTCGAGCTGACACTACACCTGCTGGCTTATTCATAAGGTAGTAGACTTCTGGGGCATGCTCCAGTTCCTTACCAGAAACCGTGATGGTTTGAAGACTAGCATCCACATTAAGATTATCTTGTTCAGCCAAGATGCCATCCACATATACCTGACGGCTACGAATAAGCTTCTTGACTTGATTGCGAGAACCATAGCCTGCCTGTCCTAATAATTTGTCTAAACGCATAACCTTATTGTACCACGGATAAGCCTGGTCTAGCAGACTAAAAAAGCCCACCTAACATGGTAGACTTATCCATTATTAACACTTACACATTCACATGGAAGATATGCCCAACCAAGAAGGTCACAAGCATGGTCAAGAGTCCTACTGTCAAGTTACGCAACATAGCTTGTTTAACAGGCGCTTTCCCAAGTTTAGCACTGATATAGCCAGTCAAGAGCAAAGTCAGTGCAACCACGACCACTGTTACAGGAATACGGTAAGGCTCTGGGAAAAGCAGGATAGCTAATGTTGGTGGCAAAGAACCCACTGAAAAAGCAAAGAAACTAGAGATGGCAGCATGCCATGGGTTTGTGATTTCTTCTAAATCAACTCCATATTTTTCCTCAACCAAGACCTTGATAGGATTTTTACTAAAGGCCTGATTGACCTTAACTTCCGCTGCCGTTTCGCAATCTCCTTGGCTGAGGAAGGTTTGATATAAACTTTCTCTAGCTGCCTCAGGTGAGCAATCCAAAAGGGCTTGTTCCTTAGCGATAGCCGCTTCTTCGGTATCCTTTTGCGTTGACACACTGACATATTCGCCACCTGCCATTGAAAAAGCACCGGCAAAAATCGCTGACAAGGCTGAAATCAAGATAAACCAGATGTTAGATGTCGCACTGGCCACACCGATAACCACTCCCGCAATGGAAATGATACCATCATTGGCCCCCAAAACACCTGCTCTCAAAATATTCAAACGCTCTGCAAAATTCTTATCTTCCAATTTATTTGCTCCTTATTTAGAATCATTCTAAAAAACATTATAACAGTTATTTAGAATGATTACAAATAAGAAGTTTGAAAAAGAGCGTTTTATGTCATCCCAATAAAAAATCAGACCCAAAAGTCTGGTCTGATTCTAACACTATTTAGTCTTCATTTTCCAAATCGTCTAGCTGTTTTTCAAGACGTCTTCTCTCATATCTTCCCAGTGCAACGAGACCCCAATTCATAAAAAAGACAGAGGGAGCATACAACATATAAGTAACTGCCCAAGTCATAAGATATCTAGGATCCAAGGGATTATTATGATAGACATCATGGTTGTACCGATAGTTAGCTGACATTATCATAAGTGTGATAAGCCCAGTCACCAGTAAACAACCTAGGACTGTCATACCAGAACCCCCAAAAGTGTTAACACTAAGTCGTGCAGATCTATAAATAGACCAAATCCATGCTATCAACATTGGAAAGGCCAAGTAATTAGAGGTGATGGCACCCCTATTAAAGAAGGAGCTATAGACCAAGCATACAAGCGTCCCTGCAATCATTATGTAAAAACATTCAGCAGCAACCTTATTATTTAGAGCTTTCTCGCGTTCATCTGTAACCTTATTATTAATCAGTTTGAATTTCATCATCTTTACTTCCTTCCTAATCCTCCCAAAACAGTTGATCCAAAGTCCTATCCAGTGTCTTGCAAATGGCAATGCATAAGGCTAGGCTGGGATTGTACTTTCCAGCTTCAATCAAACCTATGGTTTGTCTTGTTGCACCTACAGCTTCTGCCAAGTCACCCTGGGTCATATCATGCTCTGCTCGAGCTGCTTTTAAACGTAAATTCTTTGCCACATGCCCCCTCCTTTACATCATATCTGATATTATCGTCGAAATTGATTAGGTTCACCATCTGTTTCCATTTATATTATACACTATATATTTCTATTTGCAATATATATATGCCATTATTTTAGAAATAAATTGCAAAATAAAGAGCCAAGATTTCTCTCAGCTTCTTAACTCGTTTAACTTAAGCAGGTGTTACATCCAAGCTCTCACCAATTGCCGCAAGGCGTTCAACAACGTCTTCTTGGCTCAAACCATTTTCAGGGACATAACGGTTGCGTGGGTGAACACGGCATTCATGTGAGCAGCCACGGAGGTATTTATCTTCATTTTCCTCTGAAGCAAGGATACGACGATTACAGAATGGGTTACCACAGTTGACATAGCGTTCACAAGGTGTGCCATCGAACCAGTCCTTACCGACAACGATAGGATCTACATGGTTAATATCAACAGCAATACGCTCGTCAAAGACATACATCTTACCATCCCAAAGTTCCCCTTGAACTTCTGGATCCTTTCCGTAAGTTGCGATACCACCGTGCAATTGGCCAACATCTTTGTAGCCTTCACGCACCATCCAACCTGAGAATTTCTCACAGCGGACACCACCAGTACAGTACACAACCACGCGCTTGTCCATGAACTCTTCCTTATGGTCGCGGACCCATTGTGGCAATTCACGGAAGTTGCGAATGTCTGGACGAATGGCTCCACGGAAGTGACCAAGGTCATACTCATAGTCGTTACGTGTATCGAGGACAACAGTATCCTCATCTAAAAGAGCATCTTTAAACTCTTTTGGTGATAAGTAAGCACCTGTAGTTTCAAGCGGATTGATGTCGCTGTCAAAGTTGTCATCCTCTAAACCAAGGTGAACGATTTCCTTCTTGTAACGAACAAACATCTTCTTGAAAGCTTGTTCTTCTTCCTCATCAATCTTGAACCAAAGGTCCTCCATCCCTGGAAGGCTGTGAACGTAGTCCATGTATTTTTGAGTGGTTTCATAGTCACCAGAAACCGTTCCGTTGATCCCCTCGTCAGCGACTAGGATACGTCCTTTGAGGCCGATTGACTTACAGAAAGCCAAGTGGTCAGCCGCAAATTGCTCAGCATTTTCGATGGGAAGGTATTTATAATAAAGCAATACTCGAATAGGTTTTGCCATTGTATATCCTCTTTCTTTATGAAATATCTATATCTGTTGTTTGATAGTCAAAGTCAACTTAACTATTATAGCGCTATCAAAGAGTACTAGGCAATTGATTTGTTTGGAGGAGAATTGTCACAAAAGAAAAAGGCTGAGTACCAGATGCCTCAACCTGAGTTTCGTAAGATTGTTTTCCATAAGATAGTATTACAATTTCGCAGCAGCTGCTTGATCCAGAATAAGAGTCACGTCTCGATGATTTTGCAAGACACTGGCTGGCACTTCCTCTGTCACCGGGCCCTTGACCATCTTGAAAATGGCATCTGCCTTCTTGTCACCATAGGCAAACAAGATAATCTTCTTGGCAGCCATAATGGAAACAATCCCCATCGAAATAGCCTTTGTAGGGACTTGGTCACGACTGGCAAAGAAACGGCTATTGGCTTCAATGGTGCTGTCAGTCAAGTCGACCACATGGGTTTGACTATCAAAAGGCGTACCTGGCTCATTAAAACCAATATGCCCATTACTTCCAATTCCTAAGATTTGCAAGTCAATGGCATGGTGCAACAAGATGTCATCGTAATCCTTAGCCGCCTGTTCCAAATCTTCAGCCATGCCGTCAGGCAAGAAGCTCTCTTTAAATGGCTTGGCGTCAAAGAGTTGAGCCTTCATAAAGGCATGATAGCTCTGCTCATGGTCCGGCGCTAAACCAACATATTCATCCAAATTGACACTGTAAAGTTCTGAAAAATCCAAGTCGCTTTCAACCATCTCTTGGTAGAGGGCGATAGGTGAACTACCTGTAGCCAACCCCAATGTTTGAGCACCCGCTGCAAGGCTCTCTTTAAGAAGATCAAAGGCAACTTTGCCTCCCTCAACTTGATTTTTAACTATAATCTTTTTCATTCTATTCACCTCGATATTGGTATATACCATTTTTCTTTATTATCTCTTTTTTTAACCTTTTTGTCAAGCGCTTTCACTCGACAAGTTTAATGACGGTCGTCCTATATCGTGCTATAATAAAAAGGCTGAACATTTTTAAACGAGGAAAGAAATGAATACAAACGATTTTGATTTTGAACTACCAGAGGAACTAATTGCCCAAACCCCATTGGAACAACGTGATGCCTCTAAACTCTTGGTCATCGATCCTGTAACCAAGGAAATGACTGATACCCACTTCGACCACATCATTGACCAGCTTAACCCTGGAGATGCCTTGGTCATGAACAATACGCGCGTGCTTCCTGCCCGCCTCTACGGTGAAAAACCTGATACACACGGCCACGTGGAATTTCTCCTTTTGAAAAATACCCAAGGTGATCAATGGGAAGTTTTGGCCAAACCAGCCAAACGCCTTAAAGTAGGTGCTAAAGTCAGTTTTGGCGATGGCCGTTTGGCTGCCACTGTCACTGAGGAACTGGATCACGGCGGACGTATCGTAGAATTTAGCTACGACGGTATCTTCCTCGAGGTTTTGGAAAGCTTGGGCGAGATGCCACTGCCACCTTATATCCATGAAAAATTAGAAGACCGTGACCGTTACCAAACGGTCTATGCCAAGGAAAATGGCTCTGCCGCTGCACCAACGGCTGGTCTCCATTTCACTCCTGAATTGCTTCAAAAGATTGAAGCTAAAGGCGTAAAATTGGTCTACCTCACCCTCCACGTTGGACTGGGAACCTTCCGACCTGTTTCAGTTGAGAATGTTGACGAACATGAGATGCACTCAGAGTTTTACACCCTCAGTCAAGACGCTGCCGATACTCTCAATAGTGTCAAAGCTGCTGGAGGTCGCATTGTTGCAGTAGGAACAACCTCAATCCGAACACTGGAAACAATCGGAAATAAATTCCATGGTCAACTCCAAGCTGACTCAGGCTGGACCAATATCTTTATCAAACCAGGCTACCAATTCACAGTCGTAGATGCCTTCTCAACTAACTTCCACCTTCCAAAGTCAACCTTGGTGATGTTGGTTTCAGCCTTTGCTGGTCGTGAATTCGTCCTTGATGCCTATAAACACGCCGTCCAAGAACGCTACCGCTTCTTCAGTTTCGGAGATGCCATGTTCGTCACACGACGTGCTGAAAAATAAATAGTGATGTTGAGACTTCTCTTACCGGGGAAGTCTCTCTTATTGCTCGTCACATTCAGAAAAAATCCACCAGTTATGAACTGATGGATTATTTTGTTTATTTCTCTGCAAACTGGCTATTATACAAATCGTAATAGAAGCCTTTATCTGCAAGAAGGGATTCATGGTTCCCTTGTTCGATGATTTGACCATCTTTAAGAACCAAAATCTTGTCTGCTTCTTGGATAGTTGACAGACGGTGAGCAATGACAAAGCTTGTTCGACCCTGCATGAGAGTCTTCATAGCCTTTTGAATCAAGAGTTCCAGACGAGTATCAACTGATGAGGTTGCCTCGTCCAAAATCAAAATTTTCGGATCAGCCAAAAGCGCACGCGCAATGGTCAAAAGTTGCTTTTGTCCCAGTGAAATGTTACTTGATTCCTGGTTCATTTCCATGTTGTAACCGCCTGGTAGCGTACGGATAAAGTGGTCCACATTGGCAGCCTTAGCGGCTTCAACAATTTCTTCGTCAGTTGCCTCAAGATTACCAAAACGAAGATTTTCTTTGATAGTTCCTTCAAAGAGCCAAGCATCCTGAAGCACCATACCAAACTGTTTACGATAATCTTGACGTGACAAGTTACGTATATCATGACCATCAACCGAGATAGAACCTGCAGTCACATCATAGAAACGCATGAGAAGATTGATAATCGTTGATTTTCCGGCACCAGTTGGGCCGACAATAGCGACCATTTCGCCAGGATTGACTTCAAGATTAAAGTCACGAATCAAAGGTTTATCAGCCACATACTGGAAGTCTACATGCTTAAAGCTAACCTGACCAGTTAAATCTCCTTCAAGCACCTCAGTAGCATCATTAGCCTCGTCTGGTTCATCCATCAGTTGGAAAATACGGTCCAAGGAAGATTTAGCACTCTGCAATTGTCCAGCCAACTGAGTCAAGTTCTGAATAGGTTGGTTAATCTGCCAAACATACTGAACAAAGGCCTGCATATTACCAATCGTCAAGCGTCCAGCCAAAACTTGCAAACCACCTAGAACAGCGACAATGAGATAGGTCAAGTCAGATAAACCATTAAGTACAGGCATCATGAGGCCTGAAATGAAATTGGCCTTAAAACCTACCTTCTGAAGGTCTTCCGTAATCTCTTTAAAGTCGTCTAAAGATCTATCCTCACGGCCAAAAAGTTTAAGCACATTGAAACCAGTCAGATTTTCCTGAACAAAACCGTTAAGAGTACCTAGGGCATCAGCCTGCTGCTTAAAGTAAGGTTGAGACTTACTCATGATAAAACGGGCACCAAAGAAAGTAATGGGAATAGTGACGACAACTATAGCTCCCAAATGAAGATTAAGATAAAGCACTGTTCCAATAACTAAGACTAGAGTAAAGACGGCATTAACAACCTGCAAGAATGATTGCTGCAAGGCATTCGAAACTGTCTCGACGTCACTAGTAAAGCGGCCCAAGAGGTCCCCAAATTGATGCTTGTCAAAGTATGAGACTGAGGTACGATTGATTTTATTTGTCATCTCATTTCGCATATCTTGAACCGTTGCTTGCACAGCATTGGTCATAAAATAGTTGGAATAGTAGGCAGCCAACTCATAAATAAGACCACGCAAGAGATAAACAACTAGAACCAAACCAACATAGGATACATTGATATGGGCGCCTTCTACCCCCTTAATGATATCCAGCGTATTTTTGGTCAGCTCTGTAATAGCTAAACCAATGACTACGGGTTCAATGACACTCATGATGACACTAACAATTTTCAAGAAAATGGCTAGGTAAAGTGGGAAACGATAAGCCTGCAAGTATGACCAAAGACGGCCAAAACTTGAGGAATGATTTGTTTTCTTTTTATTATTCTTCATTTTGACCTCCTTCTAGTCTTCCGTAAGACTCTTTTGATTCAATTGTGAATTAGCAATTTCACGGTAAATGTCATTGCTTTCCATAAGCTCTTCGTGACGGCCACGACCAACGATTTCACCCTTATCCAGAACGATAATCTGGTCTGCATCCATGATAGTTCCCACACGTTGCGCCACAATCAAGACTGTCGCATCCTGAGTCACTTCTTTCAGACGACGGCGCAAGGTCGCATCAGTCTTGTAGTCCAAGGCAGAGAAGGAATCATCAAAGATATAAAGATCAGGACGTTTAACCACCGCACGTGCAATTGACAAACGCTGCTTCTGTCCACCAGAAAGGTTGCTACCACCCTCAGCCAAGTGAGAATCATAGCGTTCTTCCTTACTTTCGATAAATTCCTTGGCTTGAGCCACATCAGTAGCTTGATTCAATTCTTCATGACTGGCATTTTCCTTACCATAACGGATATTTTCACCGATAGTCCCTGTAAAGAGTAGGGCTTTTTGTGGAATAAAGCCAATCTTACGACGAAGAGCCTTAAGATTGTAGTCACGGACATCTACACCATCAACAAGAATGCGTCCAAGTGTTACATCATAAAAGCGTGGAATCAACTGTACAAGTGATGATTTTCCTGAACCCGTTGATCCGATAAAGGCAATGGTTTCACCAGGTTTTGCCTTGAAGGAAATATTATGTAGGACAGGACTCTCCGTTTCACCAGGATAGGCAAAGGTCACATTATCAAACTCCAAATATCCCTTAGTCTCAGTCTCTGTCACCCCATCTTCATTTGGATTGATAGAAATAGGCATGTCCATAATTTCCTGCAGACGTTCACTAGATACCGCCGTACGAGGATACATGGTAAAGAGGTTGGCTAGGAAAAGGAAAGACAAGAGTGCATGGAAGCTATACTCAATAAAGGCAACCAAGTCCCCGATAGCTAAAGTCCCAGAGCCTAATGGCTCAAGGGCAAACCAAACAATAGCCACAATCATAGCGATGATGATTTGTACAAAAAGTGGCTCGGTCAAACCAGTCAATTTAAAAAGCTTGCTGGAATTATCCGCATAGACAGCATTTTCAGAAGCAAACTTCTTCTCTTGGAAATCTTCTCTAGCGAAAGCTCGAATGACACGAAGTCCAGTCAGATTTTCACGAGCATACTGGTTAATCTTGTCGAGAGTTGCCTGTTGCTTTTCAGAAAGCGGACGCGTTTTTACCGCCACATACCAGACTACTACGGCTAGGAAAGGCAAGGAGATTGCCACAATCCAAGCCAAAGATGGACTTGTCGTCAAAATCAAGAAGACACTGGAAACCATCATCAAAGGAGTGATAACCCCTAGCTTAAGAACCTGATCCGCAAACTGCATAAGCACAAAAGCATCTGATGTAATACGAGTCACCAAAGAGGATACCCCAATCTGCTCATACTCGTGGTGGGAATACTCCTGAAGCTTAGCATAAATGTCATTACGCATAACTTGCACCATAGTAGTGGTCAACTTACCAACCGCATAGGACAGAAGTATACGACCAACAATCCCAGTCAAAACTACACCAAACATGACCCAAGCATAAGCGTAAAGCTTATCAACATCACCACGGTTTATTCCCTCATCAATCATTCTGGCAAGAACCGTCGGCAAACCCAAGTTAGCAATAACAAATAAAATGGCTGCCGTAAAATTCATTGCTAGCCACTTAGGATAACGTCTGAGATAAGACCAAATATAAGCCATAAATTTCTCCTTTTCTTTTTAGCATTTACCATGCCTTTAAGATTTTTATAGTTATTTACAACCACTAAAGCCGTAAAAGACACAGAAAAAGGGCGTGACAAGCACGCACATCACCTACATTCTAACAAATGAAAATATTAAAAGCAATAGAAAAAACCAGAGCTTATGCCCTGGTTTTCTTTATTAAGCGACTTGATATGTTCACGGATAAAAAGAAGTTCACCAAGTTCCTGCTCCAAATCTTTTAACTGACGACTGAGTGTCAGCTGAGTAATCATCAGCTTCTCAGCTGCCTTGGAGATACTCCCCTCCTCAGCAATAGTAATAAAATAACGAAGCACTCTTAACTCCATGCCATCTTCCTAATTTTCCTCATAAGATTTAAACGGTTGATTCTTCTCAGGATATCGGTCTGGTGTAATGGCGAGTCCCATTTGCTCTTTTTCGTGATATAACTCTTTCATAAGCGACCACATCATCAACACTAGTACTATGGAAAATGGAAAAGCGACAATAATGAGCGTGTTTTGTAAAGCTGTCAATCCACCAGAAAACATGAGTGCAATAGCAATCAAGGCCAGCATGACACCCCAAACCACCTTTTTACGATTACTTGGATTTAGATCGCCATCTTCAGACAACATGGCCAAAACATAGGTGGCAGAATCCGCCGAGGTCACAAAGAAGGTTAAAACTAAAATAATTGCCAGGAGTGAAAGGACACTTCCCAGAGGATATTCATTAAAAGAGGCAAAAAGAATTTCTTCTGTGGCAAAACGTATCAAATTAACCCCCGAATCTTGTAGTGAAGTAGATAAGGTACCAAAAGCAGAAAACCAGATAAAACTAAGGACTGTTGGTGCCAAAAGCACTACTGTCAAAAATTCGCGAATAGTCCGACCTTTTGAGATACGGGCAATAAAGACGCCCACAAAAGGTGACCAGGAAATCCACCATGCCCAGTAAAAAATGGTCCATTGGTTAATCCAAGCCCGCTTGGTCTCATCAAAAGCCGCCGCCCGAAAACTCATACGGAAGAAGTTTTGAAAATAAAGGCCGATAGAGTCTGTCATGGTGTCAAATATCTTAACCGTTGGCCCCAAAACTATGACTCCAGCAAGCAAGACAACAGCTAAAATCAAGTTTGTATTAGATAGGATTTTAACACCCTTTCCTAAACCTGATAAGGCAGAAATAAGAAAAAGAATTGTCGCAATGATGATAATGATGACTTGCACAAGACTATTATTAGGAATACCAAAGACATAGGAGAGACCACCATTGATTTGTGAGGCACCAAAGCCGAGCGTTGTCGCTACCCCAATCACTGTCGCAATAATGGTGATGGTATCGATAATGGTTGCTATTGGTCCGTCCGCATATTTTCCAAAAAGAGGCTTAAAGACGACTGAGAGCTGATATTTCTCCCGTTTACGAAAGCCAAAATAAGCCAAAGACAATCCCACCAGGGCATAGACCGCCCAAGCATGAAATCCCCAGTGAAAAAAAGTAAAACGAAAAGCATCTGCGAGAGCATCCGCACTGCCTATTTCTGCATTGGGCGTCGAGATAGCAAAGTGACTCAAAGGCTCTGCTGCCCCATAAAAGACCAGCCCAATCCCCATTCCAGCAGAAAACATCATGGCAATCCATGACGTCGTCGAATGCTCTGGCCGACTCGTGGGATTACCCAAGCGAATCTGCCCTATCGGACTTACAATTAAAAAGACACAAAAAATTAAAATCCCCGTAACCAATAACAAGTAAAACCAGCCAACACTAGTTGTTAAGAGATTTTTTAAGTAAAAACTAATATTTTGAAACTGCTGGGGAACAAAGAGCCCTAACAAGACTAAAATAAATATTATGACGAGTGAAAGCTGAAAAACTTTTGTTATTTTAGAATGCTTCACCATTTTACCTCCTTATGTGTTCTTAGTTATAGAAAGTTTTTGAGAAAACTTAAAATTCTATATGGTTTCATTGTAACACAATTCTTTAATTTATACATATAACAACCGAATACTTCCAACATATTCGCACCGTATTCTTCAAATATTTGACTAATCTTTTGAGAAAGAGATCCCTTTTTCTTTTGTAATATTCTTGATTTTAGCTTTGAAACTATTAGCATTTGAAAATTTCACGACAAGACCTCCACATATGATTGTAGTTTTTCGGTTACTTTAAATAGTTGTGCATAGTGATACAACTTGGCATAATCAACAGCTCCTTTTTTAAAGTAAGCTTGAAAAGCTGGAGCAATAACTTGAATATCGACATGATAAGCTGTTCTCAAACACTCCACTAATGTTCGTTCCATATCATATACTGAGATAAACTGTCCAGCCTGTCGCTCCAGTCTAATAATACCGATTTCATGATACTTTCTAGCGACAATTGGCTTGACACCAGCTTCTTTCATTGGCCTCGTATTTGTCCCGAAAGGAAAAGTCATCACAGGCTCAAATGGAATGGTAAGGGACAGACCATGTAACCAAAGTGCTGTTTCTAAGGAATAAATTCCTTTTGGAAAACGGTACTGTAAACTAAAATAGTCATCGATATAGGTATCTGGCAGATGATAGATACCTCTTTCAATTGATTCCACTTTCCCTTTTGAGACTAATTGATTCAGTTGTTGATAAGAAAAGTTAAGCTCTTCCATATCACGAAAAGTTAGTACTCCATGATTATTTTTAATATAATTATAAACGGGTTTCTCTAACAAATCCATATCACCACCTCCAAAACAATATGCTAACAAATCAAGTCATTGTTAGCATATCCTTTTTTATTTCGTCGTATACGCAAAACTCAAGTTACTATCCACTCCAGATAATTTACAGAAGGTATAGTTTGGATTGCCATTGTAATTGGTTTCGGAGATAAGGAATGAGCCATTTGGGTAGAGTTTTTCGACGAAAGCCACATGTCCGTATTCTGCTAGTGTACCATGTCCTCCTCCCGCAAAGGAAATAATAGCTCCTGCTTGTGGACTTGTCCCTGTCTCCCCACCGAGACTTGCGGCTGTTCGTACCCAATCTTGGCCATTACCCATGGTACTGATAATTTGAATCTTCTCACCGTTTTTTCCTTTGAGTTTTAGACCCAGTTGGTTAATACGGGCTGCGACTCCCCAAGTACATTGGCCGTAAGCATACCCCATACCATCACCACCTCCTGGAATAGAGTTTTCAAAAAGGTCTCCTCGTACAGCTTCAAGTGCTTTTAGATCACTTTGTGCTGTCCCGCCGTTGGGTTGACTAAAGCCTTTTTCAATTTGGTAATACCACTCACTGGCTCGTGTCTGACGTTCAAGTAGTTTATCACCACTATTTCCTTCCCAGTAAATGAGAAAGAGTTGGGCGATATTTTGCAAGATTGGTACTAGACTCATATTCCAAGAGCTAACTGTTGAGGTTTGTTCGGCGAAGTCTGGGATTTCTCCGACATTAGCAAACTCATCCAGATAGCTTCTAACATGGATAGGCAGTTGCCCTTTAAAGTCCACATCAGCCTGTCTGGTCAAAGTGGAGAAAACCATAGAGAAAAATAAAGCAGATAGAAAACGAAAGGTAGTATCATTATCTGGAATAACAAGATAGACCATAGTCTTCTGAGTGCCCCACGTTTTCAAGTCCATAGAGTCTTTTTGAGTCAAATCAATCACCGATTGGATATTAAAAAGGGTAAACTTCGCTGTTGTGACCGCAATCACCGAATCCAACGTCTTATCCTTATAGTATTGAAAATCTGCCCAGTTTCTCATGGTAAAGTTCTCGTGACCGTATTTTTTAGCGTAATCTTCAAACAAGACTTTTGGGAGTTTATAATAACGCTCTGATGTCTGAAATTGATTAGCAGTAATACGTTTCATGATTATCCCTCCAAGACTAAAATTCCAAAATTCCCGAATTCATCAAATCAGATTAAACCTGTTTGTTCCATTTCATTTACCAGTTGAGTTGCTTTTAGATTATCAACTCCCATGATGGTCATGATATGGCTCTTCACGATTTGACGTGATGACTGTTCTTCCTTTTGCATAATTACCTCCGAAACGCAAAAAAAGGGGTAGACGATCTAGTGTCTACCCCCGAAAGTTTATTAAAACAAAAATCCTGCCAAAGAATTTTTGGCAGGAAACCAAATCAATTTATCAGTTTCTATCAATCGCTTATCGCAATAAAAAACCAGAGCTTATGCCCTGGTTTTCTTTATTAAGCGACTTGAGTCGTTACCTTATTATTTAAGAGTAACTGAAGCTCCAGCTTCTTCAAGTTTAGCTTTGATTTCTTCAGCTTCAGCTGCAGCAACACCTTCTTTAATAACTGATGGTGCACCGTCAACGATAGCTTTAGCTTCTTTAAGACCTTCGCCTGTGATTTCACGTACAACTTTGATAACGCCAACTTTTTTGTCGCCTGCAGATGTCAATTCAACGTCGAATGAATCTTTAGCAGCACCAGCGTCAGCAGCACCAGCTGCAGCAGCAGCTACAGGAGCAGCAGCAGTTACGCCAAACTCTTCTTCGATAGCTTTTACAAGGTCGTTCAATTCAAGGATTGAAGCTTCTTTAATTTCAGCAATAATGTTTTCAATGTTCAATGCCATTGTGATTTCCTCCAAATGTGTTTTTTAATATAGTGTTTTAAACGTAGCTTAGGCTACGAGTTGTGAAGATGGGCTTATGCAGCACCGTCTTCTTTGCTTTCTGCAACAGCTTTGACAGCGTATGCAACGTTGCGCACTGGCGCTTGAAGTACAGAAAGGAGCATAGAAAGCATACCTTCTTTGTTTGGAAGTGATGCAAGAGCGTTGATTTCTTCGACTGAAGTGAACGCACCGTCAACAACACCACCTTTGATTTCAAGAGCTTCTGCGTCTTTAGCAAATTCGCTAATAACTTTTGCTGGTGCGATAACATCTTCGTTTGAGAATGCTACTGCAGATGGACCAACAAAAAGTTCTTTAAGGTCTTCAAGACCTGCTTCTTCAGCTGCACGGCTCAAGATAGAGTTTTTGATAACTTTAAATTCAACGCCTGATTCACGAAGATTACGACGAAGAACTGTATCTTGGTCAACTGTAAGTCCACGAGAGTCAACAACAACGATAGATGCTGCTGCTTTCATTTTCTCAGCGACGATAGCAACCTGTTCAGCTTTCTTAGCAATAATAGCTTCACTCATTAGTAGTTTTACCTCCGTTTTTATTTTTGGGCTAGGCACAAAAAAATCGTACCTAAACCTAGACACGAAAGTACAATACGTTACAAAAAAATAGTTACGTTTTGTGCCTCGGTTGGATGTTTATGAGTTTAACTCCCCAACTGTCTTAGGTCAGTTTTTTCAAACCTTATTTATAATATCATGACCTAAATCAGACGTCAAGAAAAAAATACATTTTTTTTATTTTTTTCTCTATCTTTTTTTGAAGACCATAAAACCTCTCAAAATCTAAAGATTTCAAGAGGTTATTTCTAATCATATCTAAGAGCTTCGATAGGATCGAGTTTGGAAGCTTTATTAGCCGGTAGAAGGCCAAAGATAATCCCTACAGCTGCTGAAAAGGCTATGCTTCCCATGGCTACACCAAGAGAAACCGTCGCTTTAAGGTCCATGGCATTCCCAATGGGTCCAACGACTAGGGCTGCAAAGCCTAGCCCAATCAAACCTCCCAGAATGGTCAGAACCATGGACTCAATCAAAAACTGCGTCAAGATTTTACGACGTGTGGCACCTAAAGCCTTACGAAGACCAATCTCTCGTGTCCGCTCAGTTACCGAAACCAGCATGATATTCATGACACCGATACCACCAACTAAGAGTGAAATCCCAGCAATAGCTCCGACAACGGTGGTAATGGTTCCAAAGATCGTGTTCACCTGATCTAGGGCCGAACTCATATCTGCTGCCTTATATTCTCCATTGTCATCTTGGGCCAACTGGGTCAAGCGTTTAGCAGCATCCTTAGCAACGCTACTACTATTTTTCACATCGGTCACATGGAAAAAAATCTGGCCAATAGCATCAGTGTTATTTTCAGCCGCTAACTGGGTATTGGCCACAAGAGCTGTTCCAATTTCACCATAAGCACCGATTACTGTGTCTTTATTCTTATAAACACCAATCACACGATAATCATTGTTCCCAATAGTAACCACTTGGTTAAGGGCATCCCCATTTGTCTCAAAGAGTTTTTTAGCCACCATCTGATCAATGACAATAACTCGTGAAAAGTTTTTATAATCATTGTCTTGCAAGGAACGTCCTGTCAACATTTCTAACTTTTTGGCTTTAAAGTAGCCCTGACTGGCACCTGTGATATTAACATTCTTAACAGTCTTTTTTTGGAGGGAGATCGAGGAAGTTAGGCTGTTGGTCACAAAATAACTATCGATACCTGGCGTCTGCTTAGCCACTTGCTCTAACCAAACTTCTTTAACCGGTTTGGTAGGTTGTGCCAAATCTGCATAAGCAGGATCTAGCTCCTCACCCTTGGCTTCATAGTAGACTTGAACTGTATCCTTGTCACCAGTCACACTATCGGTAACACTCTGACGCATTCCATTTCCTAGCCCCATGATAAGTACTACCGCAGCAACACCAATGATGATTCCCAACATGGTCAGGAAGGACCTCATCTTGTGTGAACGGATAGAACTAAGAGCAAATTTCCAATTTTCCATTCCTACCTCCTAGTCAATCCGAACGCTATCAGTCGTATCCTGGGTAATTTCCCCATCGCGGATGACAATCTTACGTCGGGCATAGTCCGCAATCTCTGGCTCATGAGTAACCATGATGATAGTCTTTCCTTCACGGTTTAGCTGGGTTAAGAGCTCCATAATCTGCATCCCTGTCTTGGTATCAAGAGCACCCGTAGGCTCATCCGCCAAAATGATTGCCGGATCGTTAGACAATGCACGCGCAATGGCAACCCTCTGCTTCTGTCCACCAGACAGCTCCGATGGTAGGTGATGGCTACGGTCTGACAAGCCAACTTTTTCCAAGAATTGTTGTGCCCTTTGCTTACGTTCACGTGGAGATTTCCCTGCATAAATCAAAGGAAGCTCTACGTTCTTTTGGGCACTTAACTTTGGCAAGAGAAAAAACTGTTGAAAGATAAAGCCAATCTGGTCATTTCTTACCTTGGCTAGGCGATTTTCAGAGAGTTCTGCCACATCCTCGCCCTCGAGTTGATAGGAACCTGTAGTCGGTTGATCAAGAAGACCGATAATATTCATAAGGGTTGATTTCCCTGATCCAGAAGGGCCCATGATTGCCACGAAGTCCCCTTCTTCTACCGATAAGTCAATCCCCTTAAGGACCTGCAAGGACTCTTGACCATTTTTGAAAGACTTGGTGATACTCTTTAAAACCATAAGTGCTGGCTTAGTCACTAGACCTCACCTCTTCTCCACTAGTGTCTTTTGATTGTTTGCTATCAGCATCCGTCACATCTTTTAGGGTTTCGCCATCCTTAAAGGATTTATCTGCCTTGGTGATAACTTTTTGACCTTCTTTAAGTCCTGAAGCAATTTCCTGTTGCTTGGCATCCGCATTGCCAAGTTTGACCTTGACTTGCTTGATTTTCTGAGTTTCATCATCGTAAACCCAGACATAGTTGTCAGAGCCTTTCTTGGTCACAGCAGTTACAGGAACCAACAAGGCATCATCATCTTTTGTCACTTCAAGAGATACATTAAAACCTTGTTTCAGTTTTCCGATAGGACTAGTCAATTGAACCTTGTATTCATACTGAGAACCTGATTGACCTGAGTTGCCAGATGTCCCCGTTGACTGGTTGGCATTTTGCTTAGGATAATTGGAAACATAGCTGACCTTCCCTGTCCAAGTTTGATCAGGGTATACTTTGGAAGTAATCTTGACCTTTTGCCCCACTGAAATATTTGGAATGTCATATTCTGTTAAGGTCCCTTGAATCTCAAATTGGCCTTCACTTGTCACATGAACTAGGGTTTGGCTCTCTTTTGAAGCAGGGTCCACAGAGTCCGCAACTTCAACGACTGTTCCATTAGCATCTGAAACAATCACTGTTTGGTTGAGAACATCTTGTGCCTTTTCTAGCTCTGATGCTGCATTGGCAATGGCATCATTATAATCTTGCAAGGTTTGGTAATTACTTGCCTCGGTTTGCTGACGCTGTTGAGGACTAACGGTAGTTGTCGAATCATCCTCATCCGAATCACTACTTGTTTGTGTTGAAGCCGCAGGAGCCGTCCCATACTGTTGGAAATAATTACGGTCACGAACTGCCTTATTGTAGGCACGACTAGCCGTATCATAAGCCGCTTGGGCTGAGGTGCTGTCGTATTGGACCAGTTGCTGACCAACGCTAACTTCCTCACCAACAGAGACTGTCACAGTGGCATTGCGTCCAATAGTATTATCAAAATAAACGTACTGTTCCGACCGAGCCTTCACCATGCCAGTCAGAAGGGTGGACGAGGCCAACTGCCCCTTGGTTACCTTACTTGCTGTAGGGGACTCGGAAGCCTTATCATCTTTGCCACCACCTGCAAAAAGGTTAAAACCTAGGACCAAAAGGACAAGGAAGCCAATGCCTCCAATGATCCAAACTCTTTTTTTATTTTTAAATAACTTTGGACTGATTTTCTTTCGCATAAGTCTGTCTCTCTTTTCTTTTGTATCACATAAATAAAACAATTGTAATACTTTTAACTTTCAGTGTCAACGGCCTTCGCTTACATCCATGACACCATAGTGCAGCTTTTGATTGGGACGAATCTGACGTTCAAACCCAAGTTCCTCAAAAACGGTATCTCGAAAATGCGCCTTGATGATAATTTTTTCTCGTGCGACACGCTTAGCCTCATTTAACCATTCTTCAGTCAGACGGCTGCCATTGGCCAAAGGTTTGATAGCTTGTAGATTTTCCGATTCCTTGATAGTCTCTGAAAACATAGGATCGGCATAGATGATATCAAAAGAGTGATTAGCCTGGGATTTCAAAAAGGATAAGCTATCGCTCTTAATAGCCTTAATAGAACGCATGGCCTTTTCAAGCTGCTTGTCATCTGTCTGATATGTGGCCAGACCACGAGAAACCACCTGAAAAATCACTTCTTGACTCTCAAGGGCAGTCACCTTATTTCCCGCTGCCGCCATAACAAGACTATCAGAAGCCAGACCCATGGTCGTGTCGAGAATAGACTTGGAAGACGAACCCAAGAGATTGACTAGAGCATCGTGTGGTGCCTTAATCCGAAGAACTGCTGTATCTGGATGAAAGGACAGCTCACTGCCATCCTCATTGACAAAAGACAATCTGTCTTTATATAGAAGATAAAAAGCTCCAAATCGCTCTAAACATTTTGCCAAGGATAACTTGCGACGAGGTTGATAGTCAGCTCCCAGTTCGTGAGCTAATTCTTGGGCACGCGCAATCAAGGCCTCATTTTCACGTAAAGATGTGGTAATAATCATGTTACTAGTATAGCAGAATCTTAGGAAACAAAACCATAGTCTTAGCTTTCATTTTTGACCCATTAGCTTACATTTGTGTAAGAAAAAAGCCCCAGCAAGGCTGAGACTCAGAACATAATTAAACTATTTTTAAATATGAAATAGATTTTGCGAACCTAGTAAGCTTATACCGAGACTTTTGGCAGTGATGAAAATGCCTGAAACGATTAGTTTCAGGCGTTCGGAAGTTTTGAGACTTTCGGCTCAAAACTGAGTCATGGAACTTCGCAGAAGGTCGCTGACGACCGTCATCACTTAAGAAAAGTCTCAAAAGAAAACTTTGTCTTCAATAAAAAAGCCCCAGCAAAGCTGAGACTTCATTTCGTGATTAGATAGCTTCTGTTGTAAAGCTACGGCTTTCAAGCACACGCACCATAGCATCTGCTGTATCAAGCGCTGTGAAGAGTGGAATTCCAGCTTCAATAGCTGAGCTACGGATAGCTGCTCCGTCTTCGTCATAAGTACGTTTGTTACCAACCGTATTGATAATAGCTTGCGCTTTACCTGTACGAACAAGGGCTGGAATGTCGTTGTCATCATTTTCACCCAACTTGTTAACAAGCGTTGCGTGAACTCCATGTTCATTCAAGAACTTAGCTGTTCCTTCAGTGGCGTAGATACCGTAACCGATAGCATCGAAACGACGAGCCAAATCAAGGGCTTCTTCTTTCGTATCATCATGAATAGTAAAGATGACATTACCAAAGGTTGGCAAGTGGAGGTAAGAAGCTTCAAAGGCTTTATAGAGGGCTTTTTCAAGAGTCGCATCTGTACCCATAACTTCACCAGTTGATTTCATTTCAGGTCCAAGGAGACTATCTACCTTAGCCAATTTTGTGAATGAGAAGACTGGTGCTTTAACATGGACATGCTTGCTTTCTGGGTAAAGACCATCTTTGTAACCTTGTTCAGCCAATGATTTACCAAGAATCAAGTTTGTAGCAACTTGTGCCATTGGGATATCAGTCACTTTAGACAAGAATGGTACCGTACGGCTGGCACGTGGGTTAACCTCGATAACATAGACAGTTTCGTCCTTAATAACAAACTGAATATTCATCATACCAATACAGTTAAGACCGATAGCCAAGCGTTTAGTGTAATCAGCAATAGTCTCTTGGATTTTCTTAGAGAGGGTTTGTGGAGGGTAAACTGCCATTGAGTCCCCTGAGTGAACCCCTGCACGTTCGATGTGTTCCATAATACCTGGAATCAAGACATCCTTACCATCAGAGATGGCATCCACTTCACACTCACGTCCAATGATATAGCTATCAACAAGGACTGGGTGGTCTGGACTTGCCTTAACGGCTGTACGCATGTAAGAACGAAGGTCATCTTCATTTTCAACGATTTCCATGGCACGTCCACCCAAAACGTATGATGGACGAACAAGAACTGGGAAGCCAATCTTACGAGCTGCTTCAACCGCTTCTTCTTCATTTGTCGCTGTTTGTCCTGGCGGTTGTGGGATATCGAGGTCCTTAAGGGCTTGTTCAAAAAGGTCACGGTCTTCGGCACGGTCAAGGTCAGCAACCTGTGTACCCAAGATTTTCACACCAGCTTTAGACAATGGCTCTGCCAAGTTGATGGCTGTTTGACCACCAAACTGAACCACGACACCCTTAGGTTGTTCCAATTCGATAACGTTCATCACGTCTTCGAAGGTCAATGGTTCGAAGTAAAGTTTATCTGAAACTGAGAAGTCTGTTGAAACCGTCTCAGGGTTAGAGTTCATGATGATGGCTTCGTAACCTGCAGCCTGGATAGCTTTCACAGAGTGAACTGTCGCATAGTCGAACTCAACCCCTTGTCCGATACGGATAGGTCCTGAACCAAGAACGATGACAGATTCTTTATCAGATTTGATTGATTCGTTTTCCCACTCGTAAGTTGAGTAGAAATATGGTGTTGATGACTCGAACTCAGCCGCACAGGTATCAACCATCTTGTAAACAGGAACAATGTTATTTTCCAAACGTGTCGCACGAACTTGGTCAGCTGTTTGATTCCAAAGATCAGCAATCTTACGATCAGAGAAACCGTTACGTTTAGCTTCTTTCAAAACATCAACATCGCCTACGTGAGTAGCCAATTCTTGTTCCAATTCGAAGATATGGAGCAATTTGTCGAGGAAGAAGATATCAATCTTAGTCAACTCTGACAACTCTTCAATAGTATAACCACGACGGATGGCTTCAGAAAGGTAGAAGAGACGGTCGTCTTGAGCTTTGACAATCTTTTCAACCAAGGCGTCGTCTGTGACGTCCGCAAGCTCAAGCATTTCATTGTGGTAAACACCGATTTCAAGTGAACGGCAGGCTTTAAGAAGTGACTCTTCGATGTTACGACCGATAGCCATAACTTCACCAGTTGCTTTCATTTGAGTACCAAGACGACGTTCCCCGTGTTCAAATTTATCAAATGGGAAACGCGGAATCTTAGCAACCACATAGTCAAGAGCTGGCTCAAACATAGCGTAAGTTGTACCAGTGACTGGGTTAATCATTTCATCAAGTGTCAAACCAACAGCAATCTTGGCTGCCAATTTGGCGATTGGGTAACCAGTTGCTTTTGAGGCAAGGGCTGATGAACGAGACACACGTGGGTTTACTTCGATAACATAGTACTTGAAGCTATTAGGGTCAAGAGCCAACTGTACGTTACAACCACCCTCAATTTTAAGGGCACGAATGATCTTCAAGCTGGCATCACGAAGCATTTGGTTTTCAATATCTGACAAGGTTTGCGTTGGAGCAAATACGATTGAGTCCCCTGTGTGGATACCAACTGGGTCAAAGTTTTCCATGTTACATACCACAAGAGCGTTGTCTGCGGCATCACGCATAACTTCGTATTCGATTTCCTTGAAACCAGCGATAGAACGTTCAATCAAACATTGTGTTACTGGTGACAATTTCAATCCATTTTCAGCGATTTCACGAAGTTCTTCTTCATTGGCACACATACCTCCACCAGTACCACCAAGGGTAAAGGCTGGACGAACGATAACTGGGTAGCCAATCTCTGACGCAAAGGCAACTGCTTCTTCAACCGTATTTACAATCTCTGATTCTGGAATTGGTTGTTCCAAATCTTCCATCAATTGTTTGAAGAGATCACGGTCTTCGGCTTGGTCAATGGCAGACAATTTTGTTCCCAAAAGCTCTACTCCAAGCTCATCAAGAATACCAGCTTTTGACAATTCCATTGCCATGTTCAAACCAGTTTGTCCACCAAGTGTTGGCAAGAGGGCATCAGGACGCTCTTTACGAAGAATACGTGTGACAAACTCAAGCGTAATTGGTTCAATGTAAACCTTGTCTGCGATTTCTTTATCAGTCATGATTGTCGCAGGGTTAGAGTTAACAAGAACAACACTGTAGCCTTCTTCTTTCAAGGCCAAGCAGGCTTGCGTACCAGCGTAGTCAAACTCAGCAGCCTGACCAATGATGATAGGACCAGACCCGATAACCATAATTTTTTTAATATCAGAACGTTTAGGCATAATTTATGATACAAAGCCCGTTAAGGACCCAGTGAAAATAGGAAACGTGACGACGACGCCTAAGCATCTAGTCACCGTTTATCTTTTTCACACAGTCCTTAGGGCGTGTTCACTTCCGTGAACCTGTATCTTCTCCTTTCTATTTGACAACTCTCTGGTTGTCATTAAATAAGGTAGTAGACTAGGGCGAACAAGAGTCACACCCCACTATAGTCACTAGACAGTTGCAATTAACGACGTGCTTTTTCAGCTTGGAAAGCATCAATCAATTCCAAGAACTCATCGAAGAGATAGCTAGCATCGTGTGGACCAGGTGCTGCATCTGGGTGGAATTGCACTGAGAATGCAGGGAAGTCACGGTGACGAACACCTTCAACTGACTTATCATTAATTTCTTCGTGTGTTACCATGAGGCAATCTGGAAGTGTCTCACGGTCAATGGCATAACCATGGTTTTGGCTGGTGAAGTCAACACGACCAGTCGCAATTTCACGAACCGCATGGTTAAATCCACGGTGACCAAACTTCATCTTGTAGGCCTTGGCACCATTCGCCAAACTAAACAACTGGTGACCCATACAAATACCAAAAATTGGAATTTTGCCTTGAATGCCACGAATCATATCAAGTGCATACGGTACATCTTCAGGGTTACCCGGACCATTTGACAACATCACACCATCTGGATTAAGATGGAGAATTTCTTCAGCAGTGATATCATGTGGCACAACAGTCACGTTACAGTCACGTTTTGAAAACTCACGCAAGATAGAGTGCTTGAGACCAAAGTCAACCAAAACGATATTTTTACCAACACCTGGTGCTGGGTAGGCTGTCTTAGTTGATACCTGCTCAATATTGTTGGTTGGCAAAACAGTCGCACGCAATTGATCTTGCAAGTGCTCGATACTGTCACCAGGATTAGCCAAAGTCGCTTTCATGGTACCGTGTTGACGGATAATCTTAGTCAAGGCACGTGTATCAATACCAGAGATACCAGGGATGTTTTTTGCTTTCAAAAACTCATCCAAGGTCATTTGGTTACGCCAGTTGCTGGCACGACGGCTAGCCTCTGACACAACAACACCCTTGGTCGTTGGCTTAATTGACTCATAGTCGTCACGGTTAACACCGTAGTTACCAACAAGTGGATAAGTAAAAGTCAAAATTTGACCATTGTAAGACTGGTCTGTGATAGATTCTTGATAACCTGTCATACCAGTATTAAAGACGATTTCACCCGTCACATCCACATCAGCACCGAAGGCCTGACCTTCAAAAATAGTGCCGTCTTCCAAAATAAGTAAACGTTTTGCCATTATAGTAAATTGTTCCTTTCACTAAGATACAAAGGGCGTTAAACATCTGAATGAAAATCAAATCTAACAAAGAAGCTCTAGCCTCTAGGAAGATTTGTCCCTTTTCAAAGATTTAGCCCATGTTCTTTTTCGTCTGATTCTCTCAGGAATCGGTTAACGTAGTTTACGCTTTGCCATTTAAAATAGCTTCAATAATTGCCATACGGACAAAGACCCCGTTTTGCATCTGAGCAACGATACGAGCCTTAGGCGCCTCAACCAGGCTATCAGCAATCTCCACATCACGATTAACCGGAGCAGGATGCATGATAATCGCCTGATCAGCTAACTTGGCATAACGTTCTTCAGTCAAACCATAGAGAGCATGGTAGTCTTCTTTTGAAAATCCTTTATCGTCCCCATGACGTTCGTGCTGAACACGAAGCAACATGAACACATCCAAGTCCTCAATGACGTCGTCAATAGCCACATGCTGACCATAGACATCGAACTCATTCGAGTACCACTCTGCAGGACCAGCAAAATAAAGCTGAGCACCCAAACGCTTGAGAATCTGCATATTGGATTTAGCGACACGCGAATGCGTAATATCACCTGCAATACAAATCTTAAGATTTTCAAAGGTTCCGAACTCTTCGTAAATGGTCATCAAGTCAAGCAAACACTGACTTGGGTGTTGCCCTGAACCATCACCACCATTGACAATAGAGGTCTGGATGGTCCTACTATCAATCAACTGCTTGTAGTAATCGACTTCCGAGTGGCGAACCACACAGATGTCAACGCCCAAGGCAGACATGGTCAAAATCGTGTCATAGAGGGTCTCGCCCTTATTTACCGAGCTAGTTCCAGCATCGAACTCAATCACATCCAAGCCAAGTTTTTTCTCGGCCACTTCGAAGGACTTGTGTGTTCGTGTTGAATTTTCAAAAAAGAGATTGGCAGCGAAATACTGTCGATCCAGCTGGAAATCAGCTCTGCCATTTTTAAAATCTCCACCTCGACGAATCAGGCCCAAGACCTCTTCATTCGTGAGGGTTTCCATAGTCACCAAATGCTTCAGTGACACTTTTCCATCTGCAATCGCCATAGTTTTTCCTTTTAAATTGATTGACTAATCTTTGCTACCTTTTTTAGGATCTGGCAAAATTTGGTAGAGCAAGATACCAAGAATGGTTGAGCTTGCCACACCCGTGATTTGAAGACCACCAAGGTCAATCATCAAACCACCGATACCAGAAACCAAGATAACACTAGCAATCAAGAGATTCTTTTTATTATCAAAATCAATCTTATGTTCAACTAAAATTTTCAAACCGCTAGCAGCGATAACCCCAAAGAGGGCAATAGATAATCCCCCTAATACAGGAGTTGGAATAGAATGCAAAAGTGCTGATAGCTTACCAATAAAGCTCATCAAGACCGCAATCACTGCTGCGCCCGCAATAACGTAAACTGAGTAGACCTTACTGAGGGCCATAACCCCAATATTTTCACCATAAGAAGTTACCGGAGGAGCTCCAAAGAATCCAGCGATAATCTGTGCCAAACCATCACCAGTAAGGGTACGGTCAAGACCTGGATCTTTAAAGTAATCACGCTCAGTCAAACTGTTTAGAACCATGACGTGACCAAAGTGTTCAGTCATCGTCACAAAGGCAATCGGAGCCATGGTCAAAATCGCACTTGGATAGAGCTTGAAGCTATAATCCACAAATGGAATGTCAAAGTTTGGAACCTGAATCCAATGTGCCGCTGCTACCTCTGAGAAATTGATAAAGCTATGTCCTGTCAGCAAACCAAGAACCGCTGAGAAAATATAGCCCACAATTAAACCAAGTAAAATTGGGATAACACCAATAATCTTCTTGCCATACATGTTAAAGAGGATAACCGCAAAGAGGGTCACCATCGAAATCAAGAGAGCATAGATACTATAGCTTTTATTTAAAGTTGTTGCATCATTGACTGCATTAGCCGCAAGGTTCAAACCAATCACCATGATAATAGGGCCAACCACAATGGGTGGAAGGACCTTATCAATCCAGTCTTTACCCGCATACTTAACAATCAGAGCCACAAGCAAGTAAACCAAACCACCTGCCATGGCACCTTGAGCCACTGCCGCAATGCCATCAGTCTTCATAAGTGTCTGCATGGCCGCAATATAGGCAAAACTAGACCCCATGTAAGCTGGAATTTTGTACTTGGTCACCGTCAAGTGAGCCAAAGTTCCCAAACCAGATGAGAAAAGAGCAATAGCGGGATCAATCCCAACCAAAATCGGCACAAGCACCGTCGCACCAAACATGGCAAACAAGTGCTGGAATGACAAACCAACCAATAAACCAGGTTTCGGCATATCATTCACATCATATTTTACGTTATTCACGATATCAAAGGACTCCTTAAAATAAGATACAAAGGGACGTTTTAGCGTAGCTAAACATTTCTGTAGAAAAATAGGAAGTCGACAAGGCACTCCAAAGAGTGCTAGGAGACTTATCTTTTTTCCTAAGAAATGAGTCCCGTGTTCAATTAATAAGATACAAAGCCCGTCTAAAGCCTAAAGCAAAAATAGGAAATACGATGACGGAGCACCAGCTCCTAAGAGTATTTATCTTTTTTGCACAAGGCTTAGGGCGTGTTCAATTAACAAGATACAAAGGGCGATTCACCCTATCTGTCAGCCAACTTAGCTTGGATCGATAATGTTGACACTATCCTTACCATCAACTTCTGTCACCAAAACTTCGATTTCTTCTGACTCACTTGTTGGGATATTTTTACCAACATAGTCAGCACGGATTGGCAATTCACGGTGACCACGGTCAACCAAGACAGCCAAACCAACACGCGCTGGACGCCCATGGCTAACGATATTATCAATAGCTGCACGAATCGTACGACCTGTGTAAAGCACATCATCCACAAGGATAACATCTGTTCCATCAATTTCAATAGGGAAAACAGATGTGTCTTGTTCAGCCTTAACATCATCACGGAAAGCCTTAGTATCAAGTTCAATCAATGGCACATCAAGGTTTTCCAACTGTTTCAAGCGCTCTTGGATACGCTGAGCAATATAAACACCACGTGTCTTAATACCAGCCAAGACAATCTTGTCGAGATTTTTGTTACGCTCAATAATCTCATAAGTGATACGTGTAATGGCACGTTTCATGGTTACGTCATCGACGATCTCTTTTTTCTTCATAAAAAGAACCTTTCTAAATACAAAAAAATCCCCTCGAAAACAAGGAGATACACAAAAATATGAGTACAGTTCACCCGTACACTTCTCATGGCTCCTTGCCTGCCTCTCTGGACAGTGATTAAAGGACTTATTCAATTAGGTAAATTATAGCAAATTTCAGACTCTTTTACAAGAAAAAAACGGACGCCTCTCCCAAGAAAGACTATCCGTTTAATAACTGTTAAGCTTCTCTCAACTTCTCCAAGGTTTCCTTGAAAATAGCAGGTTCTTCCGCTGTAAATTCGACCAATTCTCCAGTCGTAGGATGCGTGAAACCAAGGGTCTTGGCATGTAGAAATTGACCATGGCCCTTGAGGGTCTTGCGTGGCCCATAAAGAGGATCTCCCGCCACCGGGTGACCGATATAAGCCATGTGCACACGGATTTGGTGGGTACGACCTGTTTCCAGTTGCAGTTCCACCAAAGTATAATTGCCAAAGCGTTCAAGAACGGTGAAGCGTGTTACTGCAGGTTTTCCTTTAGCTGTAACCGCCTGCTTCTTACGGTCCTTGTCCGAACGCCCAATCGGAGCCTCAATCACACCTCGATCGTTAGGCAGATTGCCATGCACGATAGCCACATACTTACGAAGTGACTTCTTATCCTTAAGCTCAGCCGCCAAAGCATTGTGAGCCTTATCATTCTTAGCAATCATAAGGAGACCTGACGTGTCCTTATCGATACGGTGGACAATTCCTGGACGAACCACACCATTGATAGACGAAAGGTCCTTAACATGGTACATCAGGGCATTGACCAAGGTACCAGACGTGTGACCAGCTGAGGGATGGACCACCATACCTTGAGGTTTGTTGACCACTGCCACATCCGCATCTTCGTAGATAATATCCAAAGGAATATCTTCAGCCTTGTACTCCAAGACCTCTTCTTCTGGCAATTCATAGGTGATGACATCACCCTCTTTAACCGCATATTTGGCCTTTGCCGACTTACCATTAACCAAGACTGTCCCTGCCTTGATTGCTTCATTGGCCTGACTACGTGACAATTCTGTCAAATCTGCCAAAGCCTTGTCCAGACGGTTTCCCGCCTCTTTAATGATGACTTCCATTTTCCTCTTTCCATAAGATTAAAATCAAGAGCAACACGCCCACCGTTAGATAGGAGTCTGCCACGTTAAATATCGCAAAATCAATAAAATCAAGCTGAACCATATCAACCACGTAACCCAAGTGCAGACGGTCAATAAAGTTACCAATACCACCTGAGATAATCAAAACCAAAGATAGCACCAGCCAAAGACTCTTCTGATAATTCTTAACCAGATAAACCAGAGCCGCACCAATCACTAGAACCGTCAAAATCACAAAGAAATAT
This sequence comes from Streptococcus parasalivarius, assembly GCF_054785155.1. Taxonomy (NCBI): domain Bacteria; kingdom Bacillati; phylum Bacillota; class Bacilli; order Lactobacillales; family Streptococcaceae; genus Streptococcus; species Streptococcus parasalivarius. Next base: position 158,610 of record NZ_BAABOB010000001.1, on the reverse strand, counting down.
TTCTGATCCTGTAAAATCGAAAAGGCAGCACCACGGTTCTGTAGATAGGTCAAGCTGAAAAGTCCAGGAATAGCCTTGATAACTTGGTTAAGGGCAATATTTGCCACAACCCAATGCTTAACCCACTGATCCAGACCAATCAGAGCTAGAATAGCCAAAGGAATCGCAACCTTACGCATAAATCCTCCTATGGTTTGTATGTATCAAAGTAGTCAAACATAACATTGACAAACTTGAGAGCACAAGACGACAAGTTAATCCCCTTACGACGGACATAAACCATCTTGTTATCCAAATTATCCTCAAGTGGAATCACCGTAATCCCATTCACACTTTGTGCATCCAAGAAGCCAGACCCCGTCGCATAAGCATCCGTCCGTTCCAAGATACCGTTCAAAGTCGCACGGTCTGTCACGTTAAACATAAGAGACGAATCTGACGTATCCACAAAGTTCTCAGAATAGTAAAGGTACTCGTCCTTCTCCTGAGTGAAACGCACCGTAGGCAAGGCCGCCAAGTCTTCCATGACCAGACTTTCTTTTTTAGCCAGAGGATGCCCCTTACGGAGATAAATGTGCGTCTTAAACGGAATCAAATCAATAGCCTCGAGCCCAAGCTTGTCCATATTTTGCTGGATTCCCTTGCTATTTTGACGATTCAAATAGATAATCCCAATCTCACTGTGTCCCTTGGCTACCTCATCCAAAATCTGAATGGTTGTAGACTCAAAGATACGGAAATCCTTGTAATCAGGGTAACGCTCTGAAAAAGTCGTAATCAAAGGTGGCAAAAAGTCATAGTGCTGGCTGGCAATCGAAAACTGGTTGCCCTTTTCAGAAGCATTGAGATAGCGATTTTCAAAACTATCAAAACTGCGTACCACCTCAAGTGCACGTTCGTAAAAAGTCATGCCCTGACTAGTCAAGACAGCCCCCGTCGTTGTACGGGTGAAAATTTGAAAATTCAGCTCCTGCTCCAAATCCTTGATAGCCACTGATAGGCTAGGCTGGCTCACAAAGAGCTTGCTGGCTGCCTCACGGAAGGTTCCGCTGTTGGCAATGGCTACGACATAACGTAGTTGTTGTATGTTCATCTGTGACACTTCTTTCTTGAAAAATCAATCATCCCTATTATACCAGATTTCATCCTCTTTTGTTGATACTAAAAAGCCCAGGCAACCCTGAGCTTGAATGACTAACAAAGTAGTCTTATTCGTCTGATTTGTCTGTCAAGAAGTACTCGTTTTCACGTTTGTCATAGTCGAAGGTCAAACGAACAGTATCTACCTTACCATTTTCTGGATTATAATCACGGTAGCTAAGACTCACTGACTGAGTGAGATCGCCCTGTTCGGTTTGTCTCATTTCATGATAAGTGAAGCTAGCCTCTGGGTGTTTTTCAACTACCTCAGAAAGTCGTGTACCCTTAAGCAAATCAGCTTGTGTACCTACAGACAACTTTTCATAGTCATCTTTTGTCCAGTTGCTATGATAGTCATCAACTTCTTTAACCTTATCATAGTCGAAGGTTGCTGAGGCAGATTTCAAAACATAGACATCGCCTTTGTTCTCAAAAGTCAAACGCACATAGTTGTTTCCATCTGTGTTTTCTTTTCTATAGGTAAGGTCTAGCAAATCTGGTTTATCTTCCTCGTAAGCATCACTATACTCGGCATCAGTCGCCTTACCGTGAGCGTCCAAGACCTCATCCAATGTCAAAGTACCAACTTTCAACTCCTTAAACTGATCCTCAGTCCAGTCAAACTTATAATTCTCATCGATGTACAGATAAGCTCTGTCGTGACCGTCGCTTTGGAACTGCTCAGCATGGTTCATGACATATTTCACCGCTTGATAACCTGCTCCAGCAAGCGAAGTCATGAAGAAGATAATTGACATGACTAGGGCAATAATAGATAGTGCCTTGCGTGTCGATTTCAGACTCAAAACCAAAGTCACAATCGCCAAAATGATAAGGAAGAAAGCAAGGAAGGTAAAGACAAAACCGATAGGAAGCGTCCAAGACAAAACGACAAATAGAATCCCCAAAACTAGGATAATAATTGGCAAAGCAATATTAACAAAAGCATTGTTCTTGGTTACTTTTGGCTTGTAATAAGGGTTTTCCAAAGGTATCTGACTTGCCTTTGGAGCCTCTTTTTCTTGTTCTTTCTCCATGTCCAACTCAGGCATTGGCTTAGGAGCTTCCTCCTCTAATGCCACCTGAGCCTCGTCTAGTTGCTTATCTGCTACTGAGTCAGCTGTCACCTCTTCAGTAGTTTCAGAGCTATCCACCTGCTGAGTTTCAACCTGCTCAGACACTTGGGCACTTGGTTCCTCCGAAGCAATGACAAAGCCCTCTTTCTTAGCTTCCATAAACTCCTCAGGACTTGGTTTACGACCATTGGCGTCCTCAAAGTGACGCACCCATTCTTCTCTAGTTGCCATAGCTGACTCCTTTATCTCTTTTTCTTTATTTTATCATACTTTAATCTAGTCTTATGAAAATAAGGTCAGATATAAGATAGAATTTTTTGAGACTGCCTGATGTGCTTTAGTGTCAAGCCATCTCATGAAAATGGATGGAAGAGTCAAAACCACCCGTGAGAACGGGTGGCTTGCTCTTCGGCTGAAAGCCTCTGCTACCGGCCGAGGCCTAAAGGCCTACCGAATGGTTTCCCTTCAGCACCACCTTTGCTAGCTGACCCGTCTAGCGGGTCTCTTTAAGATTACTTCTCTTATTCTTCTCACCTGTAAACGGATCATACTCCTCAAATAGACTTAGCTGATCTGCTATCACGTCTTCTTGTAATTGATTACGAATATATTCTTCAATTCGCTTCTGATTTCGTCCAACCGTATCAACATAAAACCCTCGACACCAAAATTTGCGATTCCCATATTTATACTTTAAATTAGCGTGTCGATCAAATATCATTAAGCTACTTTTGCCCTTTAAATATCCCATAAATGAGGAAATACTTAGTTTCGGTGGTATACTCACCAACATGTGAATATGATCTGGGCAAGCTTCTGCTTCATGTATTTCAACACCTTTTCTTTCACATAATAATCGTAAGATTTGACCTATACTTGCTTTGTATTTCCCATAGATTATCTGACGTCTATATTTCGGTGCGAAAACAATATGATACTTACAATTCCATGTAGTATGTGCTAAACTATTATTATCCTGTCTCATCAGGGGTCCTCCTTTTGTATATTAGTTAGTGGTCGGGAAACCTTATCTAATATAACACTTTAGGGGGACTTTTTTGATACATCGCTAAAAGCTTTTCGGAACCACTAGCACAGCTAGTGGTTTTCGTGAGACAAATAAAAGAAACTGCCCCCCAAAAGTTAGATTTTTTCTGTCACACTTTTGGGGGGCCATTCACTTCTAGTGAATTATAGTATTTTCACTGTCCACTGTAAGTGGGAGTATATCACCTTCACCGTCTCAGAGGATAGGAATTAAAAGAAGATTTCAATAGAAAAAGGACTCTGCATTGAAAAAGAATCCTTAATTTCTTATAATCCCATCAAATAATTTCTTCAAATTCCCAAAACTCACCACTGGAAAGACGAGTCCTGAATAGAATAAGAGCACGGTGTTTAGAAAATCTACCAAGACTGAAATTCGTTGGAAGCGGATAGTCAGTCGAATCATGACAAGATAATAGCCGAGGAAAATCAGGAAACCAATCAGTACCACGAACAGTCCTTGGAAACTGATGATCTTCAAAGAAAAGTGAGTTGGTAAACCCTGATGAATCAAAAGCAGAGCAATCCAGAAGATCAAAGACAACCAAACAAAGTAAACTACTGCTCGTTGCAGGTAAATTCTATACACTGATTGCAAGGCATACTGGGTGCCAAAAGATTGCCCAGACCGAATCTCGTACTCCAACTCTTCATTTCCCAAGGAAACCACATGGGTCAAGATGAAATAATAATAGAAATAGGACAACTGAAAGTCAGAATTTCCTCTCAAAAGGCTATAAAAACCAAGAATGAAAATGACGTGGTAGAGGGTGTCAAACAGGGTATCCGCCCAGCGTCTCCTGCGAAAGAGATAAAATCGATTCACTTCATTATACATGGAACAAACTTCCCTTCTTTTTGGCATAGGTCAAACAAGTTTGAAAGCACAAGTAACCCAAGAGCCAGTAAATCAAACCGTATCCCAGTAATAATAAAAGAACGAACCAACTTGGCTGGCGGATAAAACTCACCAAGAGATGGAAAGGCAAGAAACGAGTTAAAGTAGCAATTAAATGACTCGATTGTTCCTGAAAACCAACCAAAAAGAGAATCCCGTAAGCAAGGAGGCTAGTAATACTGGAAATTTTTGTAAAGACAAAGGAAAAACTGGCAAAGAGAAAGCCTAGACCATAAAGGGACGCAATAACCACAAAGGACAGAAGAAAGGTAACAAATGTATCGACCCAGTCAGTAGGAAAGGCAATCTGCTGAACCAAGGCAACCAAGCAAAACAAAGGAATGGCCTTGACCAAGTCCAACAAAATCTGTACGATAATTTTGATAAAAAGCATGACAAAGATGCTCCTCCGACTCTGAATCACGTTGATAATGGTGCGGTCTGCAATCTCATCCTCGATAAAATAGGTCGGATGAGTGATACTGTGGCTAGAAAAATACCAAGTAAAAAGCAAGATAAACAGCTCAAAAGTATCTTTCTGACTGTCAAAATAGTTCAGAAAACCCGTAACCAGAAAGAAAATTCCCAAATTGGCAAAGAGAAGATTGACTTTGAACTGTTTGTATTCACTGAGTTGGCGACTAAACTCTCGCCCAATCGCTGCTAGCATCATTTGAGCACCTCATACAGCAAATCTTCCAAAGAGGCAGGTTCTCGAGTGAACTGCAAGACTTCCGTTTCTTCTAGCAATAGCCGATAAAGGTCTGGATTTCTGGTCTCTACCGAAATCCCACCATCAAGCACCTTGTAGTCCAGCTCAGTAAAGTTTTGTCTCAGTACACTTTCTGCACTCTTATCTAGAAGCAAGTGATAGACTTCATACTGGTGGACATTGCCAAAAATCTCTTCAAAGGTTCCATCACGATAAAGCCGCCCCTCCTGAATTACCACCACCCGAGTGCTGACCTTCTCGATAAAACTAGCATCATGACTGGTGATAAAAATACTGGCTTGATGGTGACGAGCATAATCCTGCAAAAGAGTCATCAGCTGTTTTTTTGCCAGCAAATCTAGCCCATTGGTCGGCTCATCCAAACAGAGTACTTTCGGTTTTTGCACCAAGGCTAAGATTAAGGTCAATTTTTGACGGTTGCCCTGGGACAGTTCTGAAACCAGCGTGTCCTTATAAGAGGTAAAAGCCAGCTGGTCACACAAGACATCCACCTCTGCCTTGATATGAGACAAGGCAATCCCATTCAAGCTTAGAAAATATTGGAGATTCTCCATAGCTGTCAAATAACTGTACAACCCCTGCCCGCTCTCCAAGACAAACTTGGCCAGCGAGTGGATTTTCTTGGAGCGATTAGAAACGCCATAGACACGAACCTCGCCCTTATCCTGCAAAAAAATCCCTGCCAAGAGCTTGATAAAAGTCGATTTACCGGCACCATTGCCACCAACGATGGAGAAGATTTCACCTGAATCCGCTTGAAAATCAGGAATGTCTAACACCAACTTCTTGTGAAAACTCTTTTGAACTTGTGAAAATGTTATGTTAGTCATTTAAGATAGCCCCTTGATTTGGAAGATTCCCTTTAATTTGTTCAATTATTTTTTCAATATCTATAATTTCAGTATTATTAGGAATAATTATATTGCTTTGGAATATAGAGATTGTAGATATACTCATTTTTCCCCTCTTCATTAACACTCTGAGCAATCTCACGAATTTTTTCATTAATTTGTTTTTCCATTTTATCCTCCAATACGGTTTAAAATTGTTTTAACTTCAAGCATTTTGCCATCAATTTCATACATTACTTTAACCACACCCTAACCCTGCATCCTCCTATACTCCTTCGATTTCTCGCCATACCAATCCTTAGCTGAGTAGTTAAACTGCTCTCTATATTGCTCAGAGTATTTGAAGAGGTAATAACCTCGTAGCAAATCAATGGAAAAGACATAAGTCGCAAAGACAAATATTGCTGGCATAATAGGCATCAACACGGCATCAATGCTCCCTCTTATATCACTTCCAGTGGAGCGGTCAAAGAGCACCAGTCCAGCTGTAATCCCGGTTCCACCTAAAAAAACCAAGCCATCCGAAATCTTTTCAGTCACAAGTGCTACCATGGGGCTAAACTCTGTCTGATTTTGAAGAGCTTCCTTCAGTTTACGGGGAACCGTTCGAATCAAATAATAAAACGAAAGAAGAAACATAGCCCCCGATAGTATACTGACAATATTTCGTCGTGTCATCATCATTATACCAGCACAGACCGTAAAGATAGCGAGTAAGACTACCATGTAAAAGTAGGTGCAAAATTTCAGCTTCATCGGGCTTTTTCTGTACCTTATTGAAAAGATCAGATAAACCAGATACATGATAAGATACAAGAAAATCATGGGCCACTGAATCCAAGAAAATGTAGGATCTTGTTCAACGGTCAAGCCCTTTATAAACATCGGTGTGGCAATGGAAGAAAAGTAAAGAAGAATTGAAGTGATAAATAAGCCAATAAATCGTTTCTAGCTCCCTTTTTGGTTGAGCTTTTCTACAGTATCCTTAGTGACAAGAGACTGACTTTGCTCGAATGTATAATTTAAGAATTTCAATAACTTTCTCCTTTTATCAAGAAAAAACAGGAAGGTTTCCCCTCCTGTTTCTTAATTAATCTTCGCCATCTGGACCTGATTTATAAGTAAGGTAGAATGTATCGTCATCTTCTTTGGTATCAAATGACAAGTAAACACTCTTGAGTTTACCATCTTCAGCCTCATAGTCACTATAAGAAATACTCATTTCTTTTTTGAATTCACCTTGACGAGATGTTGAGATTGTGTATTCTGCACTTGAAGCTTTAGGGTGATCCTTAACGATATCTTCAAGTTTCGTACCATTTGATGGATCAGTGTAATCACCCTTCTTGAGAGCATCAAACTGTTCTTTTGTCCAGTCAGCTTTGTAAGAGCGATCAACTTCTACCTTATCTTGAGGGAATCTACCTGAAGCATATGACAAGATAAATGTACCGTCATATTGTTTCTTAAAGTTTAGGTAAACACTTTCACCATAGTCTTTACCAGAGTAATTCAACTTCATCTCATCGCCAGAGATTTGTGCATCAGAAGCCTTACCATAAGTCTTGATGATAGACTTAACGGTATCCTTACCTGCTTTCAACTTCTTGAACTTAGATTCATTCCAGTCAAATTTAGCATTTTTGTCAATGTAGTCGTTGACATCAGTACTGTCACCTTTTGAGTCAGATTTAGAGTCAGATTTTGAATCGCTGTCATCATCTTTTTTGTCAGCGTCATCATCGTCTTTATCAGCAACTTTTGATGTCTTGCTTGAGCTTGTGTTGTCACTAGAGTTTTGAGAGATTTGGAAAATCAAACCACCAATAGAAACAAAGAGCATGAGACCAGCCACACCTGTTGCGATGATTGAGAGCAATTTCTTGCTTGACTTAAGGCTGAAGATAAGTGAAACCACTGCTACAGCAACTGCAAGCACTGTCAAGATAATGAAGAGCCATGCAGGACTGACAAACCATGCCAAAATAGCAAAGATTACTGCAAGAGCAATCGCAACGATTGGCAAGATAAGATTGAAGAGAGGTTTATCTGCTGAGCCAGCTGCTGCTGGATTAGGAACTGTTCCAAATCCTTGAGCTGAAGAGATAGGTGCCTTTTCAAACATGCTTGAATCAAATTGTGGTGTTGGTTGTTGCGCAGGTGCTTCTGAGAAGGCTGCTGTTCCAAATGGTGATTCACTGCTTGCTTGCTCAGCAACAGCATCTTCAGCTGTTTCAGCAACATCTGCGATGTCATCTTGTTCTGTGACTTCTTCAGTAGTAACTGGTTCTGTCGCTACTGCTTCAGTGACAGGTTCATTAGCTGGTGCTTCTACAGATGCTGCTTGAGCAGCCAAGGCACTTGTATCAAAGTCAGCTGCTTTAGCGTCCAAAAATTCTTGGGGGCTAGGTTTACGCCCATGTACCGACTCAAAGAGTTCAGCCCATTCTGCTTTAGTTGACATAAAAATCTCCTTTTATCAAGAAATCTAAACAAGAGATACCTTCGACTTGGCGAAGTTTTCTATAGTCAGGATCTAGACACCTATCTCTAATCAAGGCAAGTGCATATGTCCCTTAAAAAGTCCGACCTCACTTTACAACTTGAGGCAACCTTTCCCTATATCTAGTCCCATGTTCATTTTCTTGTTGATAGTTCCATTCTACCATATTTAAAGACCTCTGTTAACCGTTTCCCAAAAGGTTTTTTTCTGCTACAATAGTAGATATAATGCACCAAAGGAGTTATATATGAAAAACATTAAAAAGTACATTCCATTAATTATTGTACTTGTTATCGCAGGCCTAGGTTTTGCCTTTCGTGAGAACATCTCACGCGCCGTTCGTGGAGATGCCTACGTTGATAACAAGATATTCACTAAACAATTAGAAAAGGCTCAAAAATCTGGAAAAGATGCCTTTCCACAGTTGTCAGACAAGGTTGGTAAGGACGAAGCTGAAGTTATCCTCCACACTTCAAAGGGTGATATCACAGTCAAACTCTTCCCTACACTTGCTCCTAAGGCTTCTGAAAACTTCTTGAAGCATGCCAAGGACAAATACTATGATGGGCTTACCTTCCACCGTGTCATCAAGGACTTCATGATTCAAAGTGGTGACCCTAAGGGTGACGGTACTGGCGGAGAATCTATCTGGAAGAAAGGGTTCGCTGTTGAGCCTACACCATTCCTATACAACATCCGTGGCGCACTTGCTATGGCTAATACTGGTGCTAAAGAGTCAAACGGCAGCCAATTCTACATTGTTCAAAACAAGGATGATCAAAGCAAACAGCTAGGAAATGCTGGCTATCCAAAACCTATCATTGACGCCTACAAAAAAGGTGGTTACCCAGCTGGCGATACTAAATATACCGTCTTTGGTCAAGTCATCAAAGGCATGGATGTCGTTGATACCATTGGCAACCTTGAAGTCGATGACAACAGCAAACCAAAAGAAAATGTAACGGTCAATTCCGTTGAAGTCGTTAAAGACTACAAATTTAAATAAACAAAAATCCGAGAAGCTGATTCTCGGATTTCTTTTTTATTTAACAGCGGTGAGGAGATAATCACCTGTGTTAACGCGAGCTTCTTTAGTTGTTAAGACATCATCAAAGTCAGCTGTATTGGTCACAATGACTGGTGTGATGACTGGTAATTTAGCGTCTCGGATAGTTGCTAGGTCAAATTCTATAAGTTTTTGACCCGCTTCTACGACATCCCCTGCTTCCACATAGGTCTTGAACCCTTTTCCAGCAAGAGAAACAGTATCCATACCAATATGGATGAGAAGCTCTGCACCATTTTCAGTTGTCAAACCAATCGCATGACCAGTAGGAAAGACTAAATTCACCGTTGCCTTAGTTGGTGCAACAACAACACCATCGGTAGGATCAATAGCGATACCTTTACCCATAGCTCCTGAAGCAAAGACTTGGTCAGGAACTTGGTCAAGTGGTACGACATTCCCGATGAGTGGGCTAGCAATGATTTCTTGTTGAATTTCTTTAGGAGCAGGTGCAGCTTCCTCAGCTTTTTCTTCAACCTTAGCTGCTCCACCACCGTATAGATTTGGTACTCGTACAAAGAGTTGAATGAGGAAGGCGAGAATACCACCAACGACAGCAATAAGAATCGCAAAAATCACTTTAGTGAGATTACCGTCCGGTCCAATAAGACTTGGGAAGACAAAGACACCCAGACCACCTATTGAATACGCCTTAATATCTAGGGCCATCATGGCAGCTCCCATCAGTCCTGAAACACCACATGAAATGTAGAATGGCGTTTTCATTGGAAGAGTTACCCCATAGATAGCAGGTTCTGTAACCCCAAAAATAGATGAAATGAAGGCTGGCATAGAGATGGTACGGACTTTTTCTTCTTTCGTTTTAAGCATGATAGCTCCCAACACACCTGTTTGCGTGAAACATGGAAGAATAGCTGCTGAAAGAATAATAGAACTTCCGTTTGTTGCCACATCTAAGATAGCAAGGGGAACAAGTGCCCAGTGCATTCCGAACATAACCAAGACTTGCCACAAAACACCAAGTACAAGACCAAAGACAATCGGATTAAAGTTCATGATTGCTTGGAAAAGATTTGTCAATCCATCAGAGAAAGTATTGGCAACTGGCCCCACCACCAAGAATGTTAATGGGACAGTAATGAGTAATGTAAAGAAGGGTACTACGAAGACTTTAATGACATCTGGAGTAATCTTGGTAAAGAATTTTTGAATGTATGAAGCCACCCAAACGGCCAAAATAGAAGGCATTACAGTTGAGAGGTAGCCACCTGCAGGAAGCGCAAATGGAATAACTCCTAGAACATGACCTTGACCCGCTTTCTGAAGAGCAGTCACCAGCGTAGCAATATCAGGATAAACAAGTGCCGCTGCAATCGCAATAGCTGTAAACTCATTAACCTTGAAACGACGAGCAGATGTCAAAGCAATTAAGATTGGCAAGAACTGGAAGAAACCATCTCCTGCTGCATTCAAGATGACATACATAGGACTCGTTGCAGCTGACAAGCCACAAGCTGCCATGATAGCAACTATCCCTTTGATAATCCCCGCCGCAGCCAAAGGTCCAAGGAAAGGTTGGAAAATACTTGAAACCAAAGATACAAAGCGGTCAAAAAGATTCCCTTTAGGCGCATCACCTTCATCAATATCAAGACTACCACCTGCTGGAAGACCGCCAACTTGGAGAACCTCCGCATAAACATCAGGGACATGGTTACCGATAACCACCTGATATTGACCACCTGCCTTAACAACAGTAACAACACCGTCACGGCTCTTAAGGTAGTCATCATCTGCTTTAGACTCATCTTTCAAATCAAAGCGCAAACGTGTCACACAATGTTTTAAGCTATTGACATTTTGCTTACCACCGACGTGTTTGAGAATGTCTTCAGCTAATTCAGTATATTTAGCCATAAGGGCTCCTTTCTTTTCTAGGATTATTAGTCTCCTTTGAGGCTTTTTCAACGAAAAAAACCCAAATAAATACCAAGAACCAATTAGGGTGAGTATACACTACTCCCATTAGTTTTTCGTATTTATCTAGGTTTTGCCTGCTGACCAGTAACAATCCTTTTGCTATGGTTATATAATATCAGAGTTCAAATACTTTTGCAAGCCCTTACAAAAGTATTTTTTGTTTTTTGAGGTAAAATCTTGACCAAGATTATAAGTCATGATAAACTATTGTTAGTTTATAAACTAACAGAAAGAGAGTTACACGATGAAAACAAGTGCAATTATTGAATTTAAAGATACATACGCTAGCATGGAATGCCACGAGCTTGGTTACCAAACCAAGGAAACTGCCTTAGCTATTATTTCTCCTACTGGACATATTCTATCAAGTACACCGCTTTTCAGAAAGGTATATGGTTCAAATACTGCTCACATCGACCAACTTCCTTTCAATATAGATAACCTCAGTATCACAGCAAGAGGTCTTAGTAAAAAGGCTAAAGCCAACTTGGAAGATTGGATTACCCATACTATAATTCTTCCAATGGACTATGATAAGTCCTTTACTAAGCATCAAGAACTTTTGCACCTCTTAGCAGAGTCACCTATCGTTGAGTCTGTCCAATCTTTAACTTATAAGACAGTAAAGATTCATTTTTCCGAAGCACTCAATGATGAACATATTCGCCAACTGCAAGGTTTTATTCTCGCTCAGGCAGGCATCTATAGCTATATTGGGACATCTACAGTCTCAGACCGAAATGCCCATCAGGCTCTTGAATGGGCTAAACTTGATGTTAATGGTCGTTCGCACAACGATCACAAGCCTGCTATTTTCCATCGTAGTAAGGGCCTCTTAAGTGGTTTCTTTCACCATGGAAGCCAAGAAAGTATTGCATAGATAATAATTGGGACACCTTGTGTCCTTTTTTGGCAACTAAAAAACCCACCATAAAGGTGAGCTAAATCGATTTATTTACTGTGTTTCCAGTTACTGTAGATACTAAACACTACAATCCAGATGGTTGCTCCGATAGCTCCGACAACTGTTGACTTTTGCAAGAAGAGACAAACAAAGACGAAGATGAAGAAAAGGATAGTCAAAGGATTAAGAATCTTATAGGCTGGCATAAGGAAGCCATCTGCCATAAACTCTTGAGACTTACGGTACTTGAGATGAGCAAGCATGGTCAAAATATAGATGGCAATGTAGACACCTGATGAAGATGCGGTAATCAAAGCGAAGGCGTCAGATACACCAGGTAAGACGTTGATGAAGGCTGAAACACAAACTACAATGGCTGAAACAATGATAGCACGTGAAGGAATACCATTACGGGCCAAGGTATCAAGTTTCAAAGCTTTCATAACCTTACTGTTTGGTGTTTCCCTAGCGATTTGGAAAAGGTGACGGCCAGTTGAATAAAGTGTTGAATTCAAAGAAGAGGCTGCTGCTGTCAAAACAACAAAGTTAATGAAAGCAGCTGCCCACTTGATACCAGCCATTTGGAAGACCGTTACGAAGGGTGATTCATTAACTGGAAGTTTTTGCCATGGGAAGATAGCCATGATGGCAATGAGCGCTCCCACATAGAAGATTACAATACGAACCGGAATTTCCTTGATTGCCTTTGGCAACACCTTACGAGGATTTGCTGTCTCAGATGTTGTAATTCCTACAAACTCAATAGCTTGGTAGGCAAAGAAAACCATCTGGAAGGTCATGACAAAGCTTACCCAACCTTTAGGGAACATCTGGAAGCCTTGTGTAATGTTAGTAAGGCTCGCATGTCCAGCTGGCGTTTCAAAGTTAGTTGCTACCATAAATATCCCTGTGGCTATCAAGGCAAGAATGGTGATAATCTTGATCATTCCAAACCAAAACTCAACTTCCCCGAAAATCTTAACCGCAATCAAGTTCACCGAACTCAAGATAATCAGGAAGACAATCTGAATCTGCCAGGCAGGCCAACTTGGAAACCAAAACTGCACATAGTTCGAAACAGCTGTAATTTCTGCCATTCCAAGAAATACCAGTGATACCCAGTAAGACCACCCTGAGAAGAATCCCCAGCCTTTACCAAGGTATTTCGTAATAAAGTTAATAAAGGTATGCTGGTCCGGGTCCATGTAGAGCATCTCACCGATAGCTCGCATCATGAGGTACATGAAGACACCTGTCAGCATATAAACAAGGATAATTGAAGGTCCTGTTAGGGAAAGGGAACGCCCTGCCCCAAGGAAGAGACCTGTACCAATCGTACCAGCGATGGCAATTAGCTGAACGTGTCTGTTTTGAAGACCACGTACCATACCATTTTTAGTCTGGTTATCGTCATCGTTATGATGTTGCTTTTGCGACATTTTTTTCACTCCTATTCTATTTAACATGACTCAAGGAGCCCTGCTATTTTTAACATAACCTGTATTGTACCATTTTTGAAACAACCGGTCAATATTGTGTATAAAATTCAGAACATTCCGACAAAAAATAAGAACTCGGAATAAATCCAAGCCCTATTTTCAAATTATTAAGATTCTGGATCATCTAGGCTTCGCCCATGTAGACCCTTTTCACGTTGTACTTGTCGGAGTTTTTCAGGGGTAACATCATTACCTTCTTCATCAACAACTTTGATCCCTTCAATGTGGTGACGAACCGAACGACGATAACCTTCAATGTATTCTTCACGAAGTTTTGCTTGTTCCACCTCTTCTTCTGGAGTCAAACCTTCTGTTTTTTTCTTTTTAGCAAGCTCATTGATCCGAGCGATTTTTTCAGGTGTCATAATAAGACCTACTTTCTACCTGTCATCAGGTTATTATTTTGTATTCAATTGGTTAAAGGCTGCAACTGCTTTGGCTTTAGCCACAAGACCCGAAAGAAGGGCCAAACGGTTATTTTTAACAACTTCATCCTCTGCCATTACCATCGTGTTGTCAAAGAAAGCATCGATGACTGGGCTAAGAGCAAAGAGCTGAGCCAATTTGTCACTAGCTGAACCAGTCAATTCAAGCTCTTCAATTGCTTTAGAAAGGGCTTTTTCTTGATTATTTTCAAAGAGACTGGCATCGACTGCTACTGAAGCATCTGCTTTTTCTGCCAAGTTGAAGGCACGTGAGAGTGATTCAACAGCTGCCTTGTAACCATCAGCTTTAGCAGCTTCTGAGAGGGCGTCAGCTGCTTCAAGCATATCCGCAACCACGAAGTTTGAACCAGCAAGAACGGCTTCTTTGATATCTTTTGATGTGCGTCCCATCATCTTATCCACACGCGCTTTGATGAAGTTGATGACTTCTGCTTGATTGTCATAAGAAAGACTATCAAATGATAGGGCGTAAAGGCTGTCGATCAACTCATCCATAGGGATGTGCCAACCAAAGGCATCCAAGATACGAACAATCCCTTGCGTTGCACGACGAAGCGCATAAGGGTCATTCGAACCAGATGGAATCAAGCCAACTGAGAAGAAGGAAAGGAGGGTATCCAATTTATCTGCAAGCGCAAGGATGGCACCAACCTTAGTCTCTGGAAGAGCTCCGTCTGCTGAATCAGGAAGGTAGTGCTCACGGATAGCTGTCGCAACCGCAGCATCCTCACCAGCAAGGAGGGCGTATTTTTCACCCATGATTCCTTGCAATTCATCGAACTCTCCGACCATACCAGTCAAGAGGTCAAATTTATAGATTTCAGCTGCACGCGCTACGGCTGCCGTTTCTTCGGCAGTCAAACCAGCTTGCTCAGCCAATGACGCGGCAATGACACCAGCACGGGCCATGTGTTCTGAGAGAGAACCGATTTTTTCATGGAAAGTCACGTTAGCCAATTTAGCAACCAGGTCTTCAATCTTAAGTTTTTGGTCTTCACGCCAGAAGAATTCACCATCTTCAAGACGGGCCACCAATACTTTTTCATTTCCTCGAACAACATTTTCCAAGTGCTCGGCGTTACCGTTACGGACTGAGATGAAGTTTGGTTTAAGCTTACCGTCAAGGTCACGTACAACAAAGTAACGTTGGTGCGTTTCCATTGATGTCACCAAGACTTCTTCTGGAACGTCCAAATACTTAGTATCGAAACTTCCCATAAATGCAGTTGGGTATTCGACCAAGTTCAAGACTTCATTCAAAAGTCCTTCCTCGATTTGGACTTGAACACCTTGTTCTGCTTCGATAGCTTTGATTTGCTCACGAATCATGTTTTCACGTTCTTTGCTATCCGCAATCACGTAAACAGTACGAAGGTCTTCCTCATAAGAATCTGCATTGGTGATTTCCACTTCATGCCCAAGGAAACGGTGACCACGGCTCACACGACCTGACTTGATATCCAAGAAGTCAAGGTCAAGCGCTTCGTCGCCCAAAAGAACTGTCAAGGTGTGAACTGGGCGAATGTATTCAAATGTGTTGTTAGCCCAGTGCATGCTGACAGGGAAAGTCAATGAAGCAAGTACTTCTGGAACGCCAGCCAAGACTTCTTTGGCAGGTTTTCCAGCTTCGTGTTTAGTAACATAAACGTACTCTTCACCTTTGACTTCACGGAATTCGATATCGTCAACAGTCAAGCCTTTCCCACGGACAAATCCTTGCGCCGCTTTTGAGAAGTTACCTTCTGCATCCAAAGCGATTTTCTTAGAAGGGCCTTTAAAATCTTCGGTCAAATCGGATTGTTGATCAGCCAAACCAATCACACGGACTGCCAAACGGCGTGGTGTTGAGAAGGTTTGAATGCTTTCGTATGAGAGACGGTTATCATCCAAGAAGGCTGCCATTTTCTCCCCGAGTTGTTTTTCACTTGGTGTGACAACGTAGGCTGGCAACTCTTCAAGTCCAAGTTCTACTAATAAGTTTTTTGTCATGTTTTTTCCTTTACAAAATTCTTTTTTTGATAGGCGCCTATCCCTTTAGCAAGTCTTCGACTTGCCTCTGGGTAGCCATGTGGGCTCACTTTGTTTGCCCATTTTCCATTCTTGTAACTTTGCTTATTCTTCCTCTTCTGCTAGGAGTTTTGTGCGTGTGGCTTCGTCAAGAAGTGGGTAACCAAGTTTCTTACGTTCTGCAACGAAGGTTTTGGCTACGACACGGGCCAAGTTACGGATGCGGGCAATGTAACCGGCACGTTCTGTAACAGAAACAGCGCCACGAGCATCTAGCAAGTTAAAAGTATGTGAACATTTCAAAACGTAGTCATAGGCAGGGTGAACAAGACCCAATTCCAAAGCACGTCCTGCTTCTTTTTCAAATTTTTCGAAGTTTTCAAGAAGCATGTCTTGGTCAGAAACTTCAAAGCTGTATTTTGAGTGTTCGTATTCTGGTTGAAGGAAGATTTCTCCGTATTTAACGCCTGGAGCCCACTCAATATCGTAAACAGAATCTACTTCTTGGATGTAAGAAGCCAAACGTTCCAAACCGTAAGTGACCTCAGAAGTTACCGGACCAGTTGCCAATCCACCAACTTGTTGGAAGTAGGTGAACTGAGTGATTTCCATACCGTCAAGCCAAACTTCCCAACCAAGACCAGCTGAACCAGTTGATGGGTTTTCCCAGTTATCTTCAACGAAACGAATATCGTGTTCCAAAGGATTGATGCCCAATTTTTCCAATGACTCAAGGTAGAGCTCTTGGATGTTTGATGGAGAAGGTTTCATAACCACTTGGAATTGGTGGTGTTGGTAAAGACGGTTTGGGTTTTCCCCGTAACGACCATCTGCTGGACGACGAGATGGCTCTACATAAGCCGCATTCCATGGCTCAGGACCAATGGCACGAAGGAAGGTGTAAGGACTCATAGTTCCCGCACCCTTTTCATTATCATAAGCCTGCATGAGCATACACCCCTGGTCATTCCAGTATTGTTGCAAAGTCAAAATAATTTCTTGAAATGTTAATTTCTTAGACATTGAATACTCCTTAATTTAAATGATTTCTTGCGACACGAGTCTGCCTCGTCGATTATACGAGGTAAGACGAGTTAGTACTGCGTCTAGCTCGGACACCCTAGTGTTGAGCGTGAGGCAGTCCGACTATAAGGAGGTCTCTGCCGCTGACGCAGTGGAAAGTCAATTTTTTAGACATGTTTTACTCCTTATTCATAAAGTTTCTTGTGACTCAGGATACAAAAAGAACCGTGTCTCTGCTCCTAAGTCGTTTGACCTAGGGGCGTCAGAAACGCGGTTCCACCCTAATTTATTACTTCATTTTATCTGTTTGTTCTCAGCTCTTTGCTGAGAGAAAGCGCCACTTGCCTACTTTGCTCTACTTGGCTTCCACTGTCCCAAGCTCGCTAGAAAAACGCCATAAGCCCTTCTTTCTTGTCAGTATTATAGCAGAAATAGAGAAACTTGTAAAATAAAATTCTAATCCTTCTTACTAATCCCCATTTCCTGACGAACATGTGCATGGGAGTCTTCATGGAGAATCTCATTATCAATAATTGAAGCTTCTCGAAGTTCTTCGGCCTTTTTCTTGTCCCGATGGGTCAAGTCTTGATTGGGATCATAAGCTTTCTCAACGATAGACAAGAGATGATTTCGAATTTCCTTTTCCTTACGAATCTTAGCTTTTTTGCGGTAGTTAGCCACAACCAGCACGACCAACATCAGCATTCCCAGATAACCGATAATAGGATACATAACCGCTACCAGTTGACGGAAACCCATGAAGGAAATAGCAAAACCAGCAAGGGCAAATGCAGCCACAAAGAACTTGAAGCGTTTCTCACTACCTGCTGAAAAGCGTTTACCAAGGGCATAGTAGAGACTAAAGACGGTATTAAAAATCAAACCAAAGATCACCAAGGCGTAAAGTGTCGCAAAGATAGGATTCACTTCCTTAGCAATAGCCAACATAGGAACATCCGAGCTAGCAATTTTATCACTGTTAGCAAAGAGGATCAAGGTTGTGACAAAGAAAATCACACCAACCATAAATCCTCCCCAGGCTCCACTCTTTTCGGCTTCATTGATTTTGAGAATAGAGCCACCCATGACAAAGGCCATAGCGATGGCTGACATGACACAAACGGCAAAATAATTAACCACAGACAGCCAAATACTTGGGAAGGGAGATTGAATGGTTTGCGACACCTTATCCATCTCAGCAAAATCCCAATGACGTCCTAAAACATTGGTCACGAATATCATGGCAATCATAACCAAAATCATAGGGGTAAAAACTCCAATAACACCAATGATTTTTTTGAAATCTAGGAAACTCACAAAGATAGTCAGAGCTGTACACAGGAAGGCACCTACCCAAATCGGAAAGCCGAACTGTTGGTTTAGGTTAGCCCCTGCCCCCGCTGTCATCACAAAGCCAAACAGGAAACAAGTGATAATCAAAGCGATATCCAAAATACGGTAGATAACAGGATGACTGATTTCTGCCAGGACTACTGAGTGATTGTCTGAGCTGTAATAACTTCCCAAAGCAATCATGAGTCGCCCAAAGCCAACATGCAAGATTCCTAGAACTATGACACCTATCAGTCCCCAGGCTCCAAAACTAACAAAATACTGTAAGAGGTCCTGTCCTGAAGATACCCCTGCACCAATCATCACACCGACATAGGCCAGGGCAATGCTCCAAATACGTTTTGACATATTACCTCCTGTAAAATACAAAGTATTTTTATTTTACACTACTCTAACACCTTTGTAAAAATCAATAAAAAAACAGCACCTTCATAAGAAAGTGCTACTCATACTCTTATTTTTCCCAACCTTTTCGTCCATCAACAAAGGTTGCTTGTAATTCCAAGGAGTCATCTAATACAATAAAATCAGCTGGTAAACCTGCTTTTAGGCTTCCGCAAGTATTTTCAAGCCCAACCGATTTAGCTGGAACACTAGTGGCCATTTGTAAGGCTTGAGCAACTGTCACAAGTCCCCAATCAACTACATGTTTGACACCGTCTTTAAGTTGTAAGATAGATCCAGCTAGATTACCACCTTCTTTGAGGCGGGCGGTACCATTTTCAACAATAACAGGAAGTTCTCCTAACATATAGTCGCCGTCCGGACAGCCTCCCGCTGACATACAGTCTGTAACTAGGGCAACTCCTTGAGGTGTCTTTTGCTTGATAAGAACCTTACAAGCTGCAGGGACCACGTGATGACCATCTGCAATCAGCTCACCAATAGTTTCTGGACTATCGAAGGCTGCCCCAACCATACCTGGCTCACGGTGGGTAAAGCCACGCATCCCGTTGTAGACGTGAACCCAAACGGACGCCCCGGCTTCCACTGCTGCCATGGCTTCTTCATATGTGGCATCGGAATGACCTAGAGCAATAGTCACGCCTTGCTTGGTCGCTTCTTGAATAAATTCAGCCACTCCCTCACGTTCAGGAGCAAGGGCCAATTTAATTAGTTTTCCTTGAGCCGCCTCCTGCCATTCCTTCAGTTGTTCCACACTTGGATTGCCCATATACTTAGGATTTTGAGCGCCCTTGTAGGTTTCAGTGAAATAAGGTCCTTCAAAGAAGAGCCCTTGAATTTTGGCACCAGTCTCCTTACCAACCGTATTAGCTGTTGTTTGGCAAATAGCCTTCAACTCTTCAAATGGCGCTGTTAAAGCTGTCGGTAAGAAGGAGGTCACACCTGCTGAAAGCAAAGCTTGACTCATGCCTATAAGACTTTCCTCAGAATTATCCATGACATCATAACCCGAAAATCCATGAATGTGAGTATCTACAAGACCCGGAGAAATCTGATAATCACTATAATCTAGCACCTCTGCACCTTCTGGTACATTTTCCGTCCAGTCACCAAAACGGCTATCCTCAACCGCTAGGTAGCCACCTTCCTTGATTTTATGTTCAAAGTAAAAACGTTTGGCTGAAATATAATAGGTCATAGGACCACCTCTCATCATTTTTCTATGTTTTTAATACGCTTTCATTATAACAAAAAAGCCGAGAAATTTTCTCGACTTTCTCTATTAAATCACACCTTCTGTAACCTTTTCAACAAGGTTAATCGCATGGTCTGCGATACGTGTGTAATGTGAGAGGTAATCAACATAGTTGATACCTGCTTGCGCAGTACACTCACCATTGTTAAGACGTTTGGTATGTATTTTACGCAATTGTTTTTCAAGTTTTTCCAACTCTTCATGGCGAAGGATGACTTGACCTGCAAGTACCTTATCGTCATCTACAACAACACGAATACTATCAAGGGCGATACGGTGAGTACGGTTATAAACATCCGCAAGCTCAGCCTTGGCAGTATCAGAAAATTCAATTCCCTTATTATGAATGTGTTGTGAAAGGTTTGCACTTGCAAGTGCAAGGTCACCAATACGCTCCAAGTCACGAACAGAGTCAAGCACACTTGCCAACACTTCATTTTCAGAAACGCTTAGAGATTCGTTAGAGATGTCAATCAAATAAGTTGTCAATTCTTCGTCAATACTATTAACTGCTGTTTCATACTTCTCAACCTTATCGAAGTATTTTTCATCTCCCTTAGCAAAGAAAGCATAGGAAGCTTCCAAAGACTGGATGGCGTATGATGCCAAGTGCACCAATTCTTTCTTAGCATTACCAAGGGCGATAGCTGGTGCTTGTGTGATAAGCAAACGGTCCAAGTAGAGTGCTTCGTACTTGTTAATCTCATCTTCACCAGGAATAATCTTAGTCACAAGGTAAGCCAAGAGTCCGATGAATGGGAATTGAACAATAGTATTTGCGATGTTAAAAGTACCGTGAGCAAAGGCGATAGTCATCTCAGGTGTCAAACCAAGCACAGACTTAAACCATTGAATCAAGGCTGTGAATGGTACCAAGAGGATCAAACACAAGACCGTCCCAATGACGTTGAACAGTACATGAGCCCCTGCCACACGTTTAGCTGCAATGTTTGAACCAAGAGCAGCTAGAACCGCTGTGATAGTCGTCCCGATATTATCCCCAAAAAGGATTGGAAGGGCACCTTGCAGATCAAGCAAACCACCTGAATAGAGACTCTGAAGAATACCGATGGTCGCTGCTGACGATTGAATCAACATGGTCAAGCCAGCACCGATGATAACCCCCATGACTGGGCGATCACCCAAGGTTGCCAAGTAGTCCTTAAAGGCTGTAACTGACTTCAAAGGTTCTACCGCATCTCCCATAAGGTTAAGGGCAAAGAAAATCCCCCCTACACCAAACAAGATACGTCCTAGGTTATTGAGCTTCTTATTACTCGTAAAGAAGAGAAGCGCCGCCCCTATGAAAATCACTGGAAGGGCATAGTCACCAAGCTTGAAACCAATCATGAAGGAAGTTACGGTTGTCCCGATATTCGCCCCCATGACAATACCAATAGCCTGACGAAGACTCAAAAGCCCTGCCGAAACCAGACCTACGACAATAACGGTCACCCCTGAACTCGACTGAATCAAGGCCGTCATGACAATACCAATCAGAACCCCTAAAAATGGGTTGCTGGTATACTTATCGATGTAAAAACGCAACTTATCTCCGGCTGCTTGTTGAAGACCATCTCCCATGTACTTGATACTAAAAAGGAAAAGCCCCAAACCACCGAGGAAAGAAAACGCAATATCTTGCCAATTTACTGACACATTTTTGTCCTCATTATTTAAAATTTTTCGGTAAAACCGACCTTTCTATTGTATCGATTTATCAGAGAATAGACAAGACTTTTTCCACAAAATAATAGAAAGATCAGAAGAAAATCTGACCTTTCTAGATATCTCAATTAATCCACTTGAACATAACGGCGAACACCACTATAGCTGATGTAAGAAATCCAACTATGACCATCTTGAGTAACCTTCATATCAAAGTTAATCTGATCGCCTGCTTCTAAGTAAAATTCAACTGGAGCCGTATCACTAGGAGTATTTTTGACAGCCGTACGTTTGGTAAGCTTGTAGCTGCCAGATTCTGCTATGCCACCATCAATTGGAAGTTGATTGTCAGTAACTGTCACGTCTTTAGGTAGCGTCATATTATCTGATTCTTTTAAGTAGACCTTTGTTCCTCCAGTACTGGTTACTTGAATGGTATCTTGTTCGTAGCTTGGACCAGAAATAGCTGCTTTTTTAGAGACAAAGCTAATGTCTCCAACGATACCAGAGGTGTCCCCCCTATCTCTTGAGAGGGTAGCATCATACTTACCTGAGCCCTCTTGATAATCATCTTTCGGGTGTACATAATTATGAACTGTCGCTTGGCCTTGTGCAGTCATATCTCCTACTAGGTTAGTGTTGTTAAAGACCAGACGACTGCCATCACTAGACTTCCAAGTTCCGGCAATACTATCAAACTGACCACGCGCTACCGCACTCACATCCATATCCACAGTGGTCACTTGCGTATCCGTTTTAGCTTGAGCTTGACTGCAAGATTGACTTCTTGAAGCTTGACTATCACTTGAGCTCTTTGGTGCTTGGGATTGACTCGCTGAAGATTGATTCTCGTTTGAAGATTTAGGAGCCTGTGACTGACTGCTTGAGGGAACTGATGAACTATTTGAAGATGATGACTGAGCCTGACTACTGCTTGAACTTGGTGCAGAAGACTTTTTGTTACTTGGTGCACTTGAAGATTCAGTATTTGAACCAGAAGACTCCTTGACTTTAGCACTAGACTTGCTGGTCTTACCACTATCTTTATTGGATGATTTAACTCTACTTGATGAGGTCACCTGGCTGCTCTTAGGCGTCTTATCTGCTGAACTCGATTCCTTATGGCTGGAACAGGCCGTCAGCAAAGCCATTGAGGAAAGGGTAACCATTGAAAGCACGATTACTTGTGAAAATTTGTTTTTCATAATCATTTCCTCATTTCTAGTCTTTCATAAAAAGTAAAGATAGGGCCTATATTATAAGGAAACATCAGGTTCTCTCTACTTTTAAGGGAACAATATCTTCTACACTTTCATTATATCATTTTCTAATGTAAACGCTAATATATTAGCCTTGTAAATCCTGAAATAGAGATGAAAATATCTTGAATCCTTGTGATATAATAGAGACAAAAAATTGAAAGTTATACCATGACACTTTATCTTCTAGCACAAGTATTCTCAGCCATAGGTGCCCTATGTGTCGCCATATCCTCTTTTGCAAAATCAAAAAATAACATGCTCATCTGGCAAATTACCGACTATATTTTTACTGCTATTGCCAACCTGCTTCTCGGAGGCTATACCGGTGCTTTAACCATTAGTATTTCCATCATACGTAATAGCCTGATAGTCAAAAAGAAGATGACCAAGACAATCTTGACCATCCTCATCATTATTCAAATCATCGTCGGAACCTATCTCAATCAACTTGGGATTATTGGTTATTTACCTATCATCTCTTCAGTTTCCCATAGCCTAGCTATTGCTGCCACACCAAACCTTCAGTGGCTTCGCTGGATCATTATTGAAAATATGTTACTTTGGCTAATTTACGATTTGACCATTCAAGCTTACCCAGCTGCCATCACTGATGTCACTATCACACTTACTACTCTCATTGCCATTATCAGAAATCGAAAAACCTTTAGCAAACAATAAAGCTAAAGGTCTTTTTCTTATAGAGCCCAAGTACGAATGGCGTGTGCCACACCTGCCTCGTCATTTGTCAAAGTCACATACTTACACAAAGCCTTAATGTCGTCACTCGCATTACCCATGGCAACGCTTTGACCGACGAATTGAAGCATTTCAAGGTCATTAGCAGCATCGCCCAGAGCCATGATTTGATCTGGGTTAATGTCAAGCTTTTCTGCTAAATGTTTAAGCCCGCTAGCCTTTGTTGCCCCCTGCGGCATGATTTCAAAGATATAGTCTTGACTACGAACTGTGCTATAGCTCTGACTAAGTCCATCTTGCACGGCGTTTTGGAAGGCGTCCAAAGGTTCAGAATTTGCCATATACATGGCTTGGAAAATCACTTGCCCTTCCGCAAAGATTTCTTCCAAACTCCTAGCTTTCGCTTCTGTGAAAACAGTCCCAGCATCATAAGCTACTAACTCAGGCACCTCATCGCCCACAACATAGTAAGTTTTTTCACCAGTAAAGGTTAGAGCCACCTCTGGGAAGCCTTCACAAGCCTGCAAGAGTTCTTCCATTTCAGGGCGAGATAAACTTTCAGATTGAATCAAGGTCCAATTTTTAGTTTCATAAGTAGAGCAACCATTGTTCATGATAATATACTCTTCTTCACTCAATCCTAATTTCTCAAAATGAGGAAGAATACCTGAACGCGGGCGACCCGTACAGAGTACGATTTTAATACCTGCTGCAGCCGCCTCTTGAATAGCCTTGATATTCTCTTCAGGAATCTCTTTTTGGCTATTTAAAAGCGTCCCGTCCATATCTATTGCAATGAGTTTCACTTGATTCTGATTCATTTTACTCTCCTTCGACCCTAATAAGTGTCATAAATGGTTAACTGGTATTGTTCAATGATGCTGTTTAATTTGTCTCCATAAGTTGTATCCGTAGCGTAGACCCCTGTTAGGGCAGCAGTTGCATCCTTATAATTCTTAGTCTTGGAACGGTGTACCCCTACATAGTAGCTACCCTCAAGGAAGTCTACGTAGTCCTGTAAAGAATTTTCCACAGAGCCATAAGAACGAAAAGCTGCATCAATATAGTAAGGATTGCCCTTACCATCATCCTCCCAGGTTGGTAGGGTTACACTTTGACCATTGTAGTCCCCCTTAATCCCAAAGAAGTTATAGGACGGCTTCTGACTCAAAGTAGATTGTCCAGAGTCAGATTCCAAGATGGCCTGAGCAATCATGACAGATGCATAAAGATCGTTTCTAGCCGCCAAATAGCGGGACGTCTCGCCAATCTCGGCAATAAAAGCAACCGTCGTCTCATCCGTAGATGTCATGTTCTTTTCCATGGTCAACCTTGGAAAATTTAAACTAGCTAGGAGTCCCAATAAGGCAAATAGGCCAATAAAAATCAGACTCCACTTCTGGAAAAATTTAGGAAAGAGCAAGAAAGACTTCTTTTTCTTTTTAGTTTTCTTAGGTCTAGCTTTCGACTTGCTTTTCTTTTTTCCTTTTGCCAATTGGTCACCCCCTCAATCATACTAACTTCTCTAAGTATATCAAAATTCACTAAAAAAGACCCAAACCAACCGGTTTAAGCCTCCATTATATTAAATGGCGTCTCCACCACGTTCACCAGTACGAATACGGATAACATCATCAATAGGAACGATAAAAATCTTCCCATCACCAACTTCTCCTGTCGCCACGGCGCTACGAATGGCATCAACAACTTCGTCAACTGCCATGTCCTTGACTACAATTTCAACCTTAACCTTAGCTAATAAGGTAGGAACAATGCGCTGTCCACGAACAAACTCTGCAAAGCCACGTTGATTACCATAACCTAGGACTTGACTTACAGTCATTCCCTTAGCCAGACCACTACCAGTCAAGGCATTTTTCAAATCTTCTAATTTATCCGAACGAATAATCGCTTCTACTTTTTTCATCTGTATTCTCCTACGAATCTAAGCCCATAAAGGTTGGATAGGCTGTTTCCTTGTGTTCACAGTCATCGAGACCAATAGCTTCATCACGGTCACTAACACGTAAAGGCATATAATGAGCAATTACTTTAATAATACCATAGGTCACAAGAGCAGACCAAATAGCTGTAAAGATAATAGCTAAAATAGTCACTATAAACAGATGCGCCTTTCCATAAATCAAGCCAATATTGGCCTTATCTAGGGCTAAATCTGGTGTCGTAAAAATCGCAGTGGCAAAACCACCAAAGATACCTCCAACACCATGGCAACCAAAAGCGTCCAAAGCATCATCATAGGCAAAACGTTTCTTCAAGACTGAAATAGCATAGAAACAAATCGGACTAACCATAAGACCAATTAGAATAGCACTCCAAATTGAAACAAAACCAGCTCCAGGTGTGATTGCAACTAGACCTGCTACCAAACCGGTTGAACCACCAACCAAGGATGGATGTCCTGTGACATGTTTTTCAATTGCCAACCATGAAAACATGGCTGCAGCAGCTGACACATGAGTGGTTACTAGCGCGTGAACTGCCAAACCATTAGCAGCCAAGGCTGATCCTGCATTAAAGCCAAACCAACCAAACCATAAGAGACCCGCTCCCAATAGGACAAATGGAACATTATGAGGACGGTGTTCTAAAATACCAAAATCACGACGTTTTCCAACCACGATTGCCAAAACTAAGGCCGATACACCCGAAGTAATATGAACCACATCACCACCTGCAAAGTCAATCGTCCCCCATTTTGCAAGGAGCCCTTCATCCCAAACCATATGTGCAAATGGATAATAGACAAAAAGTAACCAAAAGACAACAAAAATGGCTAAAGGGGTAAAGCGCATCCGTCCTACCACTGAACCCGTCAATATCGCCACACAGATAATCGAAAACATCATCTGAAAAGCAGCAAACAGCATATCAGGAATGGTTAAACCACGGCTTGAGGCCGTTTCAGACACACCATTTAAAAAAAGGTGACTGAAATTACCGAAGAAATTCCCATGACCGCCAAAAGAAAGCGAGTAGCCAGCAACAATCCACAAGAGAGAAGCTATAGCTAAGGGAAGAACAGACATCATCATGGTATTGATAACATTCTTACGACGTCCAAGCCCACCATAGAAGAAGGCCAAGGCCGGTGTCATCAAACAAACCATGGCAGAACAAATCAATATAAAGGCACTGCTACCTGTATCCATGAAACCACTCCAATGCGTAAATTATTTTATGTCAGATAATATAACACAAAATTATGAGGCATACAAGTTTATTTACGGAATTTTTCGATAATTCTTTCTTTTCTAACATCTTGTGTTGCCACAAAAAAAGAGCCTCTTAAACCCCATGAAAAAGGTTATAAAGCTCTTGCCTGTTCATTTTTCGCTCTTTAGCAACGGTTTTTATAGCCTGATTAGGTTTCATTCCAGAGGCAATTAAAGCTTCTACAGCCTCTTCCGGGGTAACATTTGATGTTAGATTTTCTTCCTTATCATTTTCAGAAGCTCCAGCCACAATCAGTAAACATTCACCCTTGAGAGGATTACTAGCAATATAATCTAAAACTTCTGAAATAGATCCTCGTTGGTACTCTTCATAAAGCTTGGTCAATTCTCGAACTAAAGTTACTTGACGGTTGCCATAGACCTCATGCATATTTTCAAGAGTATCCACCACACGGTAAGGTGACTCGTAAAAAATCTGTGTCTCAGGATAAGACAGTTTTTCCTTGAAGAAATCAATCTGCTGTCCTTTTTTACGGGGTAGGAAGCCATAAAAAATATGAGGTTGGGGTGCTAAACCACTGGCAATCAAGGCTGTAATACCAGCCGATGCTCCCGGTAAGGCCACCACTGGAATATCCTCTGCAATGGCAGCTTTAACCAAATCATGCCCAGGATCCGAAATAGAAGGCATCCCCGCATCAGAAACCTGAGCCAAAGAAAGACCTGACTTCAAGCGCTCCAGTAAATCTGGAATTTTCTCATAGGCATTGTGCTCATGAAAAGAATACTGCTTCGTTTCAATCTCAAAATGCTTGAGCAAGAGACCCGTATTGCGCGTGTCCTCCGCACAAATAAGATCTACCTCTTTCAGGATTTGCACACTACGAAAAGTCATATCCTGCAAATTCCCAATAGGTGTGGGAACCAGATAGAGGGTACCGTAGCTAGATTGCCCCTTAAAACTCTTTTGAACCTGCATGTTTAGTCTCCGTACAACAATTCTGCACAGAAGCCACAAGCTTCATTATTATCACGACGTTGGCCATAAAAATCTGGACAAATGTGGAATCCATCATCATAAATAGCCTCGAGATTTACCTTGCCATGAGACATTTTAGTCCCTGTCTCCTCTTGAACCACTTGACTCAAGTGCTCACGTAGCTTGTCATTTTCCAACTTGAGGGCCGTATTTTCATCAAGAATCCCTGAGAAGTTCGCCTTAATCGCTTCCACTTCTGCCAACATCGACATCAAATTTTGTGATAATTCCTCGAATTTATCATACAATTCACGCTTTTCCATTTAGCTGAACTTCCTCCACTCCATAAGTTAGGGGCGCACGCCCTTTTTCAAATACAACCTTAATGGTCCCTGCAATTACATCAATGGCAACAACCTGACCTGTACCATCCTTGGTTTCAATGTCATCACCCAAGTCAGGATAACTAGCCTTGCTATCTCGGTAAAAGTCATCTTCATAACTGAGACAACACATGAGTCGTCCGCAGACTCCGTTCATCTTACCAGAATTCAAAGATAAACTTTGGTTTTTAGCCATCTTAATCGATACTGGTGGGAATTCACCCAAAAAACTAGAACAACAAAGTGCCCGACCACAAGGTCCTAGGCCACCATAAATCTTTGATTCCTCACGACTTGAAATTTGGCGCAACTCAATACGTGTCTTAAAGTAAGAAGCCAGATCTTTGAGCAATTGACGAAAATCTACCCGTTTTTCAGCTACAAAACTGATTAACACATAAGAGTTATTTAGTGGAAAGACAATATCAACCACCTTCATATCTAGCTGATTTTGAGCAATTAAATCAGCTACTACTCCCATACTCTTTTCAGCCTTCAAAAGATTTTCATCATATCTAGCAAAATCATTCTCTCCTGCCAATCCTTCAACCCGATTCAAATCCGCAGGCAAACTAACCTCAGGAAAATCTGTGTTTTCCATGACAACCTGGGCTAGGCGCTTATCTTTTTTCTCCAAAACGACTACAAAGTCATCTTTGGAGTAATTTTTATCAGGAACAACATATTCTACTGCTCCAGTTTCCTCAAATTTTATTCCAATGACTTCTGTCATGATAATACCATATACTCCATCGCATTTTGAAAGCTGACATTAGCTAGCCACATTTTTCGTGCCTCATAAACTAAGCCTAACCATCGTCTTGCTTGTGGATTTCGTATATCCTTCCCCAATTGATAAGTTAAAAAAGCCCAGACCATCTCTTGTTCCGACTTTTCACTACACTGGACAGCCAGTTTTGCAACATCCAAATAAAGCAGGTCCTGATTAGATAGCAGGGACTGTGTGAAACGCTCTACTGTATTAATCAGATCAAGAATCCTATTATCCTTAGTTAAGTCTAAAGCCTGAACATCATCTTTAGCAAAATCCGCCAACACTTTGGCTTGTGTCAGCAACAAGCCTTCCTTCTGCAGCAATTCTTCTAGATAAGCCCGATTCTTAGGAAAATAAAAGAGTTGAGCTCGACTTTTAATCGTCGGTAAAATACGACTATCATCAGCTGTCAAAAGAAAAATATAAATCTGACTTTGAGGTTCTTCAATAAACTTTAATAGACTATTGGCAGCATTGACATGCATCTTATCTGCATCACGAATGATAAACACCTGAGCCTGCCCCTCAAAACTCGATTGACTAAACTCTCTGGTCAACTGACGAATCGTATCCGTCTTAATAATCTGTCCTTGTGGCTCTACTAATTTAACATCAGAAAAGTCCCCCTGTGCAATCAAGCGACAAGGACGACAATGACCACAAGGTAGACTATTCTCAGGAGTCACACAAAATCGACTCTGTGCTAGCCAAATAGCCATGTCGAGACTTCCAAAATCACCCGAAAACAAATAAGCATGACTCAAACGATTTTCCCTGATAATTTGTGAAAACTCTTCAAATAGTTTGCTTTGACTTTCAGCTAACTTCATCTTGCTCCTTATAAATAGCCTTTAATTACTTTCCAAGCGTCCTCTACAACATCTTCAAAAGCCTGTGAGGCATCGATTAGCTTGATACGTTCTGGTTCAGCCTGTGCTAAATCTAAATAACCTTGACGTACACGCTGATGCAAGTCAAGCTTCTCTAAATCCAACCGATTGACTTCACGTTCACCGCTGGCTGCAATGCGGGCCAAACCAGTCTCAGAATCCACATCAAACAATAGGGTCACTTCAGGTTTATAACCATCGGTCGCATAGGCATTTAACCAGGCAATCTCATCCTGATTCAAGCCACGGCCAGTACCTTGATAAGCAACTGATGAATCAATAAAACGATCCATGATGACCATATTGCCTTTTTCAAGCTCTGGCAAAACCTTCTCAACCAGATGTTGACGACGAGCCGCAATATAGAGCAAGAGCTCTGTCTTAGCATCCATAGCCGTATTATTGACATCCAAAATAACCTCTCGGATTTGCTCTGCAATAGCTACTCCGCCTGGTTCACGTGTCGTCACAACCTGAGCTGGATAAACCTCTCTTAAACGTGGCAAAAGTGCCTCCAAAACTGTAGTCTTTCCAGCACCGTCCGGCCCTTCGATTGAGATTAATAACCCTTTTGACATGATACTTCCTTTTTTATTTTTTCACCTTCTATTTTATCAAATTTTAGCTTAGATGGAAGAAAAAAAGAGGTTTCTCCCCCTCCTTTTTTCTATCTAAATACTTCTGACCATGCCGATTGCAGGTTTCGAACCTGTGACCTACGCGTTACGAGTGCGTTGCTCTTCCAACTGAGCTAAATCGGCTGACACAGTCATTCTAACACTATACCCTAAAAAGTCAAGTTCTGTATGAAATTTACAAAAAAGAACTTGGACGAACCGAGCTCTTTCTTTTCTTACAATGATTTGTAAAGTTGACTTGCATTTTCAACAGTGAAACCATATTCTTTAAAGATACGGTCACCAGGTGCTGAGGCACCCCAAGTATCAATAGTAAGTGTTTTACCTGCAAGACCAACGTATTTGCCCCAACCAAAGCTAGTTCCAGCTTCGATAGCTAAACGTTTTGTCACAGCTGCTGGAAGGATTTCTTCTTTATATGCAGCATCTTGTTCATCAAAGAGGTTTTGTGATGGCATTGAAACAACACGAACATGCACACCTTCAGCTTCAAGAGCAGCCTGCGTATCAAGAGCCAATTTCACTTCAGAGCCAGTTGCAATGATGATACCATCAAGATCACCTTTTGCTTCTGAGATGATGTAAGCTCCTTTATTGACACCAGTTTCAGCATTTTCAGCAGTACCATCAAGGACTGGCAAGTTTTGACGTGTCAAGACTAGCATTGTTGGACGTTCAGTCTCAGCCAAGGCACGTTTCCATGCAGCATTAGTTTCATTACCATCTGCAGGACGGATAACGTTAAGGTTAGGCATTGAACGCACACTTGCCAATTGTTCGATTGGTTCGTGAGTAGGTCCATCTTCACCAACTGCTACTGAGTCGTGCGTCATAACATAAGTTACTGGCAAGTTTTGAAGAGCTGCCATACGTACTGCTGGAAGCAAGTAGTTTGAGAAGACGAAGAAGGTACCACCATAAACACGAGTACCACCATGAAGAGCAATACCATTCATCGCTGCAGCCATAGCAAACTCACGCACACCAAACCAAATATTACGTCCAGCATAGTTGTCTGCTTGGAAATCAGACTCAGCCTTAACCATAGTATTGTTAGAAGCTGAAAGATCTGCTGAACCTCCCCAGAATGAAGGAACTTGTTCAGAAATCTGTTGGATAGCTTGTTGGCTTGATACACGGCTAGCTACTGCTGAACCCAATTCATGAGCATTCAAGTTAACGTGTACAGGTTCATTTGCAAAGGCAGCCTTGTATTCAGCAGCCAATTCTGGGTAAGCAGTTTCATATTCTGCAAATTTAGTTTGCCAAGCATTTTCAGCAGCTTCACCACGGAATTTAATACCAACTTCAAAACGACGAGCAACTTCATCTGGAACTGTAAATGCCGGTGCATCATAACCGTATACACCTTTTGCGTGATCAATACCATCTTGACCGATTGGAGCACCGTGGACAGCTGATGTTCCTTGTCCTTCAGCTCCATAACCAATGATTGTCTTAACTTCAATGATAGATGGTTTATCTGTCTCAGCCTTAGCTTCTTCGATGGCTTTAGCAATAGCTTCCAAATCATTACCATCTTTGACAAGAATGTGTTGCCAACCATAAGCTTCAAACTTAGCCTTAACATCTTCTGTGAAAGCCATTGAAGTTGGTCCATCAAGTGAGATATCATTTGAATCGTAAAGAAGTACCAACTTACCAAGTTTAAGGTGACCAGCAAGACTGGCAGCTTCTTGAGAAACACCTTCCATCAAACAACCATCGCCATGGAGGGCATAAGTATAATGGTCAACAATATCAAAACCAGGTTTGTTAAATTTAGCTGCCAAGTGTGCTTCAGCCATTGCCATACCTACAGCATTAGCAATCCCTTGACCAAGAGGACCTGATGTTGCTTCAACACCATCAGTATGGTTAACTTCAGGGTGACCTGGAGTCTTAGAGCCCCATTGACGGAAATTCTTCAAGTCATCCATTGTTACATCATAGCCAGAAAGGTGCAATAGACTATAAAGCAAGGCAGAACCATGACCAGCAGAAAGAACAAAACGGTCACGGTTTGTCCAGTTACGGCTAGTCTTTGGATTAACATTCATCACATGGTTCCAAAGCACATAAGCCATTGGCGCTGCACCCATAGGAAGACCTGGGTGCCCAGAATTCGCGGCTTGAATTGCCTCGATCGAAAGCGAACGAATAGTGCTGACCGCCATTTGGTCAATTGCATCAAAAGTCATGATTCTAACTCTCCTTTTTGGAAAAAAATGCGGAGCATACAGACTATTAGCGTCTGAGCTCTAGTTATACTATTTTAATTATAGCATATTATCTATCTCTTTGGGCAATCCAATTCTATTTGTGAAACCCTAAACCTATAAAATATAGGACCTAAAGCGTTCGTTTTTACAAACCAATAGCATTTGTCATATCCCAAGCAATTATTAAATCTATTCATCAAAAAAACAAAAAAGCCGAGGGAAACCCCGACTTTATGTAAAATTATTTAACGAAGTCAAGCAATGCCAAGAAGCTTTCAGCTTCAAGTGATGCACCACCAACAAGAGCTCCGTCAACGTCTGGACAAGCCATGTATTCAGCAACGTTTTCAGGTTTAACTGATCCACCGTATTGAACACGTACTTTGTCAGCAACTTCTTGACCAAAGTCAGCAGCTACAACGTCACGAACAACTTTACACATTTTTTGTGCGTCGTCTTGTGAAGCTGATTTACCAGTACCGATAGCCCAGATTGGTTCGTATGCGATTACTGTTGAAGCTACTTGTTCTGCAGTCAATCCAGCAAGAGCAGCTGAAACTTGAGCACCTACGAATTCTGCTGCTTTACCAGCTTCGTAAGTTTCAAGTGATTCACCACAACAGATGATTGGAAGCATACCGTTAGCAAAGATTGCTTTTGCTTTTTTGTTGATGTCTTCATCAGTTTCGTGGAAGTAGTCACGACGTTCTGAGTGACCGATAACAACGTAGTCAGTACCGATTTCTTTCAAAACTTGTGGGCTAGTTTCACCAGTGAAGGCACCAGCATTTTCAAAGTAAGTGTTTTGTGCAGCAACTTTAAGGTTTGAACCTTTAGCAGCGGCAAGTACAGCTGTCAAGTCAACTGCAGGAGCTGCGATACCAGCTTCAACAAGATCTGATGAAGGAAGTTTTGATGCTACAGCTTCAACGAATGCTTTTGCTTCTTCTGGATTTTTGTTCATTTTCCAGTTACCAGCGATAAATGGTTTACGTGACATTTCACATACCTCTTCTTTTATTTATTTACTCGTTTATTTTATCACAAATCCCTTACTATTACTAGGATTTTAGGAAAATTCCGAAAACTCGATCTGCTTTATGTCTATTTATCACTATCAAAACTTAGCTTAAGGACCTTAAACAGTTTAAAAGTATAGAATCACAAGTATTTTTAAACACCAAAAAGAGCCGAGTAAACTCGACTCTCTCAATTATTGTCTGACGAATAATTGTATTGGGAACTTAATATTAATTAAGCTTCGATTTCAGATACGATACCTGAACCAACAGTACGTCCACCTTCACGGATAGAGAATGTTGTACCTTGTTCAACGGCGATTGGGTGGATCAACTCAACGTCGATAGTCACGTTATCACCAGGCATAACCATTTCAGTACCTGCAGGAAGTTCGATTGAACCTGTTACGTCAGTTGTACGGAAGTAGAACTGTGGACGGTAGTTGTTGAAGAATGGAGTGTGACGTCCACCTTCTTCTTTAGAAAGGATGTAAACTTCACCTTTGAATTTAGTGTGTGGGTTGATTGAACCAGGTGCAGCCAATACTTGACCACGTTCGATTTCATCACGTTGGATACCACGAAGAAGGACACCGACGTTATCTCCGGCAATACCTTCGTCAAGTTGTTTACGGAACATTTCAACACCAGTAACAACTGCTTTTTGGATTTCTTCTTTAAGACCAACGATTTCAACTTCGTCATTGACACGAACAACACCACGGTCGATACGTCCTGAAGCAACAGTACCACGACCAGTGATTGAGAATACGTCTTCGACTGGAAGCAACAATGGTTTGTCAGTGTCACGTTCTGGTTCTGGAATGTATTCGTCAACAGTGTTCATCAAGTCCATGATGATATCTTCGTATTTAGAATCACCTTCAAGAGCTTTAAGAGCTGAACCTTGGATAACTGGAATGTCATCACCTGGGAAATCGTATTCTGAAAGAAGGTCACGGATTTCCATTTCAACCAATTCAAGCAATTCTTCATCGTCAACCAAGTCAACTTTGTTCATGAAGACGATAAGGTGTTTAACACCAACCTGACGTGAAAGAAGGATGTGCTCACGAGTTTGTGGCATTGGTCCGTCAGTAGATGCTACTACAAGGATCGCACCGTCCATTTGAGCGGCACCAGTGATCATGTTTTTAACGTAGTCCGCGTGTCCTGGCGCGTCAATGTGAGCGTAGTGACGTTTTTCAGTTTCATACTCAACGTGTGCAGTGTTGATTGTGATACCGCGTTCACGTTCTTCTGGAGCAGCGTCGATTGAAGCGTAGTCTTTTGGTGTGTTAACTGCGCTAGGAAGACGACGAGCCAATACAGTTGTGATAGCAGCTGTCAAAGTAGTTTTACCGTGGTCAACGTGTCCGATTGTACCAATGTTAACGTGTGGTTTACTACGATCGTATTTTTCTTTTGCCATTTAGGAAAAGCCTCCAATAAAATATATTTTATAGATAGACAGTAGGCAATACAGTCTAACTTTACTCTACTATTCTATCAAAATGTCATAGAATTGCAAGTATTTTATATAGTTTTCAGTTTTTCTTTAGAGTAATTACAAATATTCCTTTCAATAATTCTATTTCTACTGCTCCTATTAGATTTCACTATCTTCATACTACTGCCTAACACCATCTAACGAAAAAAGAAGCCGTATTAACGACTTCTTCTTAAAGGTACGATTTTTTCATCTTGATTTTCCAATTCTTGAGTCTGAGATAACTCATCCTCAATCGCTTGAACAATATTATCACGCTTTTCATTAGCAGCGATGTTCAAGACAAAGGCTATCCCAACTGAAGTCACTAAAAGAGAGTTACCTCCTTGTGAAAGGAAGGGGAAGGTAACCCCTGTTGATGGAATCAGCCCTGAGATTCCTCCGATGTTAACGAAGACCTGCATTAGCATTAAGGCACCTACACCCAATGCCATCATAGAGTTAAAAGGATTTCGTGCCTTGACTCCCACAATCATAATACGAAGAATGAGGAAAAAGAGGAGGGCCAGAATCAAGCCAGCTCCGATAAGACCTAACTCTTCAATTGCAATTGAAAACACAAAGTCTGTTGTAGCTTCTGGGAGATAACCAGTTTTTTCAATCGAATTTCCAAGTCCAAGACCGAACCAGCCCCCATTACTCATAGCATAGTAAGAATGAGATAGCTGGAGACCAGATCCAGTCAAATCCTTGAACGGATTAAAATAGGCTGCGAAACGCTTGGCAACATATCCAAAGATAGGTACCTTAGCCATGGTTTGAACCCCAACCAAGGCAATTAACCCAAGGAAGGCTGACGAAATCCCAACAATACTGGCAAACAAGGCCGTAAACCAACGGTAGCCAACACCAGAAATTGAAAACATCACTACTGTAGTCAACACAATGATAGCCGCATTCCCCAAGTCAGGTTGGATAGCAACCAAACCGATCATACCAAGCAAATAGACACGCCAGTCATTAAGTTCCTTACCATTCCTAGGAATCCATCTATTCTTCGTCAAGGCTTGGTAGTCATAACGTTCTATGGCAGACTGTTTTTTTGAAAAAGTGTGTGCCAAGAACCAGACAACAATGATTTTAAGGTACTCCGCTGGTTGGAAAGACAAGGGACCAAGCACAATCCAACCATTGGCACCATTAATCTCCCTAGTGAAAAATTTGGCAATGACCAAAAGTAAAATCTCAAAGGCAATAACAACACCCAAAAGCTTATCTTTCCTGAGAAAGTTCAACTTCAGTCGGTAGATGAAAAAAATAGAGAACAAGGATACCAACCAAAAGGCTCCTTGGTTTATAACAGATGCAAAGGGATTGGCTCCCAAGGCCACTAAACGAGCACTTGTTGTTGAATACACTACTATTAGACCAACCACGGATAAGATTAAATAAGGTATCAAGATGGTGTAATCTAAAAGATGCTTCTTTTCAATTTTCATATCTTAAAAAAACTCATACTTTCTATTACGTTACTCTACATTTTATCTAAAAATATAAAGCTAACAGCTTATATTATAACACTTTGACACCTTAAACTAAAGTAAAAGCTAAATTAACCGTTTTCAGGACTGGAAATCTGATTTTTTATCTTACCTTCAGATATGTTTTACAATGAACTTTCTTTGATAACTTAGCTACTTCTTAGGTTTTCTTTCACGACAAATAAAAAACGGGACCAAAGTCTCGTTTTTTGTTGTCTTATTTTGTACCGACACTGATACGATTAAGTGCTCGACGGAGAGCAACCTGAGCACGTTGAACTTCATCAATACGGTCAGATTTAGTTGCTTCTTCCAAGTCACGTTCGGCACGTTGCTTGGCACGTTCGGCACGAGAAACGTCAATGTCGCGTTCACGTTCTGCTGAATCGGCAACGATAGTAATAAAATCATCTTTAACTTCGATGATACCACCGTTTACGGCAATCCAATCGACGTGACTCTCGTCATCCACACGACGAACCTTGAGTTCATCCACTTCAAGTGGTGCAATCAAGTTAATATGGCCTGGTAAGATACCAATTTGACCATCTTTAGTAACCGCGTGGATAAAGCTGGCATGGTGGTCATATTTCAGACCATCCGGAGTTACCACTTGTACGGTCATTTGTGCCATATCTTCACCTCATTAGTAGCCCATAGCTTTAGCTTTAGCTACTACATCCTCAATTGGACCTACGCTACGGAAGGCATCTTCTGGAAGATTGTCATATTTACCTTCAAGGATTTCTTTAAAGCTACGAACGGTTTCAGCAACTGGAACATAAGAACCTGGTTGACCTGTAAACTGTTCAGCAACGTTGAAGTTTTGTGACAAGAAGAATTGGATACGACGAGCACGTCCAACCAATGTTTTTTCTTCGTCTGACAATTCATCCATACCAAGGATAGCGATAATATCTTGCAATTCACGGTAACGTTGAAGCACACGTTGAACTTCAGTCGCAACAGCATAGTGTTCTTCACCAACAATTTCAGGTGAAAGGGCACGTGAGCTTGATGCCAATGGGTCAACGGCTGGATAAATACCCATTTGTGTCAACTTACGTTCAAGGTTGGTTGTTGAATCCAAGTGAGCAAATGCTGTAGCTGGCGCTGGGTCAGTATAGTCATCGGCTGGAACGTAGATGGCTTGGATTGATGTAACAGAACCTTTTTTAGTTGATGTGATACGTTCTTGCAATTGACCCATTTCAGTGGCAAGTGTAGGTTGGTAACCAACGGCTGATGGCATACGACCAAGAAGGGCAGAAACCTCAGAACCTGCTTGAGTGAAACGGAAGATGTTATCGATGAAGAGAAGCACGTCTTGACCTTCAACATCACGGAAGTATTCCGCAATTGTCAAACCAGTAAGAGCAACACGCATACGTGCTCCAGGTGGTTCGTTCATTTGACCGAAGACCATGGCTGTTTTCTCAATAACGCCAGATTCTTTCATTTCCCAGTAAAGGTCATTACCTTCACGTGTACGTTCACCAACACCTGTAAACACGGAAATACCACCGTGCTCTTGGGCAATGTTGTGAATCAACTCTTGAATAAGAACGGTTTTACCAACACCGGCACCACCAAAGAGTCCGACTTTACCACCTTTAAGGTAAGGGGCAAGCAAGTCGATAACTTTAATCCCTGTTTCAAGGATTTCAGTAGATGTTGACAATTCATCGAAAGTTGGTGCTTTTTTGTGAATTGGTTCACGCTCTGCATCTTCTGCAAAAGGTGCTTCCAAGTCAATGGTATCACCAAGAACGTTAAAGACACGTCCAAGGGTATCTTTACCAACAGGAACGCTGATTGGACGACCAGTGTCCAGAACTTCTAGTCCACGAGTCAATCCATCAGTAGATTCCATGGCAATGGTACGAACCACACCTTCTCCAAGTTCAAGAGCTACTTCGAGCACGATACGTTTAGACTTTTGTTCATCAGTATAAACGACCAATGCATTGTTAATCTCAGGGAGTTTATCACCGGCTGCAAACGCTACGTCTACAACAGGACCAACAACCTGAGCAATTTTGCCTGAGCTCATTGTTTTCTCCTTATGATAGTTTTTTGGATGACAATCATCCCTTTTTCATGTGTGTCTAATTAAGACAAATCTCTGCTATTCAAGTGCACTTGCACCACCAACAATTTCAGTAATTTCCTGAGTGATGGCAGCTTGACGCGCACGGTTATATTGGATTGTCAAATCGTTAATCACGTTCTTAGCATTATCAGTGGCTGTCTGCATTGCAGTCATACCCGCTGCGTGCTCAGCTGTTTTGGCATCTACGATAGCACCGTAGATAAGACTCTCCGCATATTGTGGTAAGAGTTGATCCAAAATAGTGTCACGATCTGGTTCCAATTCAAACTTGGTCAACACATGACCTTCTGATTCATTGGGATCCAAATCAGCGATAGGAAGCATTTGTTCCACACGAACTTCGCTAGACAAACTGTTAACATGGTGGTTATAGCACACATAGAGTTCATCAAAAAGTTCATTTTGATACATTCCTACAGCTTTAGAAATGATTTTTCCGACTTGATCAAAACTAGGTTGATCTTCAAGGCCACGAAGTTCAAAAGCAACATTCATGTTACGAGCCTTGAAGAAATCTGAACCTGTTCCACCAATAGAAATGATAGCATATTCATCTTCAGAATCATGGTCACGTTTAATCATGTCCAACACAGCTTTAAGAATTGTTGAGTTATAACCTCCAACAAGTCCTTTATCTGAAGTAATGACAATGTAACCTGTCTTACGAACTGGGCGTGCATCCAACATTGGATTTGACGAACCATTAATCAATTCTGAATGTAGAAGATCTGTTGTGATCTGTCTAATTTTTGAGGCATAGATTTGGAAATCTTTAGCAGCTTGCTCAGAACGTGTCAATTTTGATGCAGAAACCATTTGCATGGCTCCTGTGATCTGACTCGTTTTCTTTGTTGAAGCAATTTTTGCTTGGATTTCTCTTAGAGAGCCTGCCATATGCTGTCCTCCCTATTTCTATTTGTATTCTGACTGATCTTTGAAAGCTTGGATAGCTTCATTAAGTACAGATTCCTCAGGAATATCCTTAGTTGTACGAATAGTTTCAAAGATATCCTCATGGTGACTATCAAAGTAGTCATAGAGTGCTTCTTCAAAATCCAAGATTTGATCAACCGGAACACTATCCAAGAAACCGTGTGTCAAAGCGTAAAGTATAACAACTTGTTTCTCAACTGGAAGTGGTTTATGAAGCGGTTGTTTCAAAACTTCGATTGTACGACGACCACGGTTCAATTTCGCTTGAGTCGCAGCATCCAAATCTGAACCAAATTGCGTAAAGGCTTCAAGTTCACGATATGAAGCCAAGTCAAGACGAAGTGTACCAGCAACCTTCTTCATCGCTTTAATTTGCGCTGATCCACCTACACGTGATACGGAAGAACCCGCATCAATGGCTGGACGAATACCTGAGTTAAACAAGTTTTCTTGCAAGAAGATTTGTCCATCTGTGATTGAGATAACGTTTGTTGCGATATAAGCTGAGATATCTCCGGCTTGCGTTTGGATGATTGGCAAGGCAGTAATTGAACCACCACCAAGATCATCTGAAACCTTAGCTGAACGTTCCAAAAGACGTGAGTGGAGATAGAAAACATCCCCTGGGTAGGCCTCACGACCTGGTGGACGACGGAGAAGCAATGAAAGTTCACGGTAAGCCACGGCTTGTTTAGACAAATCATCATAAACAATCAAGACGTGTTTTCCGTTATACATGAACTCTTCAGCCATTGCAACACCAGCGTAAGGTGCGATGTAAAGCAATGGTGATGGTTGTGATGCTGAGGCAGTCACAACGATTGTGTAATCAAGAGCACCATGTTTACGAAGCGTTTCTACTTGTGTACGAACTGTTGATTCTTTTTGACCAATAGCCACATAGATACAGATCATATCTTGACCTTTTTGGTTCAAAATCGCATCAATGGCTACTGAAGTTTTACCAGTTTGGCGGTCTCCGATGACCAACTCACGTTGACCACGTCCAATTGGAACCAAAGCATCAATGGCCTTAAGACCAGTTTGCAATGGCTCTGAAACTGATTTACGTTGCATAACACCTGGAGCAGGTGTTTCAACTGGACGGAAACCTGTTGTTTCGATGTCACCAAGACCATCAACTGGTTGCCCAAGTGGGTTTACTACACGACCAATAAGGGCTTCACCAACTGGAACTTCCATGATTTTTCCAGTACGTTTAACAATATCGCCTTCACGAATTGCTACGAAATCCCCCAAGATAATGATACCGACATCATTAGTTTCAAGGTTTTGAGCCATACCATAGGCACCATTTTCAAATTCGAGCAACTCACCACTCATAGCATTATCAAGACCACGAGCACGTGCGATACCGTCACCGATATAGGTAACGACACCAGTTTCAGTGACGTCAAAGTTTGGCTGGAAGTTTTCAATTTGCTTTTTAATTAAAGCGCTAATTTCTTGTGCGTTAATTGCCAAAAGTCACACCACTTTCTATTTCAAATTCGTTTTAAAGGTTTGCAATTGACTGCGAATTGACGTGTCAACAACCTTATTCTTTGCTTTGATGACGAATCCTCCAATGAGGTCCTCATCAATTTTTTCTACTAAACGACGTGTCTTAATCTCAAATTTTTGTGAAACTATCGCCAAAAGTCTAGTTTTTTGTTCTTCAGACAAGGGACTTGCTGATGTCACAGTGACATCGTAAGTGTTGTCTTCTTGATCAAAGAGCTCAAGAACCAATTTCAAGACATCATAAAGAATGTTAGCTCGGTCATTGAGTG
Organism: Streptococcus parasalivarius; assembly: GCF_054785155.1. NCBI lineage: Bacteria > Bacillati > Bacillota > Bacilli > Lactobacillales > Streptococcaceae > Streptococcus > Streptococcus parasalivarius. The sequence continues at coordinate 116,904 of NZ_BAABOB010000001.1, read as the reverse complement.
AAATTACCTCAAGAAAATTGTTCATGTATACTGAACAAGACTCTTGAAACAAGCTCAGACTTTCTTTTTTAGCCTCACTTGTCACATTTTCTTGAGACAAGAAGGTTTTTAGATTTGTTTCAGCAAAAACTGTTAGGATTTGCCTTACCTCTTCTTGGATTGTTGACACGGCGTCTTGTTCAAAAGCGACTTCTACCAGACTTCTGGCATACTGCTCAACAAGAGCTTGTGTTTTCTTATCCATTAAGCATCTCCTAATTGATCAAGATAGCTATCAATCAAGTCAGATTGCGCTTTTGCATCAAGGTTTTGTTTCATGACTTTTTCTGCCAAAAGGACAGTCAAGTCAGCAACCTCACCTTTAACGCCAGCAAGTGCTTCCACACGGCTTTGAGCGATATCTTGATTTGCTTTCTCTTTCAAGCGTTTAGCTTCATCATGTGCTTCTGCAATGATTTTTGACTCTTGAGTTTTACCAGTTTCCTTGGCCCCATCAATAATCTGAGCTGCTTCTGTGCGAGCACCAGCTAACTCATCTTGACGTTTTTGTGCCAAGCTCTCTGCTTCTTGACGAGCATTTTCAGCACTATCAATATCTGTGGCAATTTTCTTTTCACGAGCGGCAAAAATTCCTGTAATTTGATCCCATGCGAATTTACGAATGAGGTAATACAAGAGAAAAACTGAGCCGAGCGTAATAATGATATTACCAAGTGTCGTACTATTAATCAGTAATGACATTTCATTTCTCCCTTTCTTAATTATTCTTCGTTGACTTTATCACCAATGTAGTTAGAACTTAGGATAATAAAGACATAGGCTTGAATGAACCCAATAAAAGCTGAAAAGGCAACCCAGACAAGGTTCAAAGCAAAGGATACAGGTGCTGCAAAAGCAGACCATTTTACCAATTGAAGAATCAAGCCGGTTAGTACCTCACCAGAATAAATGTTACCAAACAAACGCAAAGCCAATGATGCAAGATTGGTTAACTGTTCCAAAATGTTCATCGGAAACATTGCTGGATATGGTGAAAGGTAGCCCTTTAGATAGCCTCTAAGCCCTTTTTTACGGATCCCCTCAATATGACTAACGAGGGTAATAATCAAAGAAAGAGTGATAGTAACACCGAAATTCGATGTTGGAGAAGACCAAAAATTGTAATGCTCACTTTTAACAGATACAAGCAGACCTAAGTTGTTTGCTGTAAACACAAAGGTGAAAATTACAAACAAGAGCAAACTATAATTTTTTGTGAATTTTCCAAGATTTTGAGAAATGGTGTTGTTCACAAATTCATAGATGAACTCAAGTACATTTTGTTTTCCCTTTGGTTTAATGGTCATCTTACGACTTGACCAAAAAACCACTCCAAATACGATAATTACTGTCAAGAGAGACATGGCAAGGATCGTCAAGTCAAAATCAATCCCAAATAATGAGACGGTTGGATTACTTGTAGTTTCCACTGCTCATCCCTCCTTCATCTTTTTTATTTGTCTATTAGACAATGTAGCTAAGGGCAAACAATACGAAGAAGGTACCTTCGATGAAGGCAACACCAGTAAACATCAATGTTTGAAGTTTGCTAAACATCTCAGGTTGGCGAGCTGCAGCTTTAGCGATATTGGCAACGAGGATACCCTCACCAAGAGATACACCCATAACGGCCAAACCGAGGGCTAAGATAGTTAAATTCATAGTCGAATTCTCCTTTTAATTATTTTTACCATGCTATTTTAGTCCTATTTTTCACGAAAGTCAATGAATTGACGGTTTTTTGGACTTTTTCACTGACTTTGCCTAACATTTTCACTTTATTTGCGTAAGCGTTTACTTTTAATGGAAAACTTTCTTCTTATTTCATAAAAACAAGCCTAACCTATTATTGTTAGACTTATTTGGGAGATTTATGAAAAAAAGAAAGATTCACTGTCTGACTTAAAGTCAGAACAAGTGAGGGTTACCGAACGACGTTCAGTAATACTTATTAGGATGGTTATAGTATAGCTTGGGTGGCTTAAAGAAAGCTGAAAAATAAAGATTCTTTATTTTTCCTCAGCGAAAAAACACGGCATTCCGCCGTGTCTCTTTCTTTATTTCACCAATTTCTTCATCTCTTCAATACGTACGACTGTCGCATCGTATTTAGCTTGGTAGTCTTCTTGTTTGTCGCGTTCTTTTTGGACGACTTCTGGTTTGGCATTGGCTACGAAGCGCTCGTTAGAGAGTTTCTTACCAACCATGTCGAGTTCTTTTTGCCATTTGGCCAATTCTTTTTCAAGACGAGCCAATTCTTCTTCGACATTAAGAAGGTCAGCGAGTGGCAAGTAGATTTCTGCACCTGTAATGATGCTTGACATAACCAAGTCAGGTACTTCGACATCTGCTGCAATTTCCAAATGTTCTGGGTTTGTGAAGCGTTTGATGTAGTTGACATTATCATTAAAGAAAGCATCGAGCTTGCTGTCGCTTGTCTTGATCAAGATAGTGATTGGTTTACTTGGCGCTACGTTCACTTCTGCACGTGAGTTACGAACGGAGCGAATCACATCTTTAAGGGCTTCAACACCAGCTGCCGCTTCTTCGTTTTCAAACTCTGGACGAACCACTGGGTATTCCGCAGTCACGATTGTTCCTTCAGAGATTTGTCCAAAGATTTCCTCTGTCACGAATGGCATAATTGGGTGGAGGAGACGAAGGATCTTGTCCAAAGTGTAAAGGAGAACAGAACGTGTGATAACTTTCTCTTCTTCGTTGTCGCTATAAAGGACTTCCTTGGTCAACTCAACGTACCAGTCCGCAAACTCATCCCAGATGAAGTTGTAGAGGATGTGTCCAGCGACACCAAACTCAAACTTATCAAAGTTTTCAGTGACCTTTCCGATCGTTTCGTTGAGGTTGTGGAGAATCCAGCGGTCTGTGACATTTCCAGCTTCCTTGTTGACAACTTTTTCCACATTGGCAGTTGCCTGCTCAAGAGTCAAGCCTTCATTGTTCATGAGGATGTAGCGAGAGATGTTCCAGATCTTGTTAATGAAGTTCCATGAAGCATCCATTTTCTCATAAGAGAAGCGCACGTCTTGACCTGGTGCAGAACCGTTTGAAAGGAACCAACGAAGGGCATCTGCACCGTATTTTTCGATAACATCCATTGGGTCAATACCGTTACCAAGGGACTTAGACATCTTACGTCCTTGCTCATCACGGATAAGACCGTGGATAAGGACATTCTTAAATGGTTGGCGACCTGTGAATTCCAATGATTGGAAGATCATACGAGACACCCAGAAGAAGATAATATCATAACCAGTGACAAGTGTTGAGGTTGGGAAGTAACGTTTGAAGTCTTCTGAGTCGACATCAGGCCAGCCCATAGTTGAGAATGGCCAGAGGGCAGAACTGAACCAAGTATCCAAGACATCTTCGTCTTGTTTCCAGCCGTCACCTTCTGGTGCTTCTTCGCCAACGTACATTTCACCCTCAGCATTGTACCAAGCAGGGATTTGGTGACCCCACCAGAGTTGGCGAGAAATTACCCAGTCGTGAACATTTTCCATCCATTGAAGGAAGGTATCGTTGAACCGAGGTGGGTAGAAATCAACCTTATCGTCTGTGTCTTGGTTAGCGATGGCATTTTGGGCCAATTGGTCCATCTTAACGAACCATTGTGTAGACAAACGTGGCTCAACAGGCACACCTGTACGCTCTGAGTGACCAACTGAGTGAGTCATTTTCTCGATTTCGACAAGAGCACCAATTTCTTCCAATTTCTTAACAACGGCCTTACGTGCTTCAAAGCGGTCCATACCGTTGAATTCGCCAGCCAATTCATTCATGGTACCATCATCATTCATGACGTTGACTTGCGGAAGATTGTGACGTTGACCAACCAAGAAGTCGTTAGGGTCATGAGCAGGAGTGATTTTAACCACACCAGTACCAAATTCAGGGTCAGCGTGTTCGTCTCCAACGATTGGGATTGGCTTGTTCAAGATTGGCAAGATAACATTTTTACCAATCAAGTCTTTATAACGCTCATCATTTGGGTTAACCGCTACGGCAGTATCCCCAAACATAGTCTCAGGACGTGTTGTTGCCACTTCAAGGGCACGTGAACCATCTTCCAACATATAGTTCATGTGGTAGAAGGCACCTTCGACATCCTTGTGAATAACCTCGATATCAGAAAGGGCTGTACGAGCTTTTGGATCCCAGTTGATGATAAATTCACCACGGTAAATCCAGCCTTTTTTGTAAAGTTCTACAAAGACTTTACGAACGGCTTTTGAAAGACCTTCATCAAGGGTGAAACGCTCACGAGAGTAGTCTACAGAGAGTCCCATCTTACCCCATTGTTGCTTGATAGTTGAGGCATACTCGTCTTTCCATTCCCAAACTTTATCAAGGAATTTTTCACGGCCAAGGTCATAACGAGAAATGCCGTCTTCAGCCAAACGCGCTTCAACCTTAGCTTGAGTCGCAATCCCTGCGTGGTCCATACCAGGAAGCCAAAGTGTATCAAAACCTTGCATGCGTTTTTGACGGATGATGATATCTTGAAGAGTTGTATCCCAAGCGTGACCAAGGTGAAGTTTACCAGTTACGTTTGGTGGTGGAATAACGATTGAATAAGGCTTAGCCTTTTTATCGCTAGAAGGCTTGAAAACATCCTCATCAAGCCATTTTTGGTAACGACCAGCCTCAACCTCGGCTGGATTGTATTTAGGTGAAAGTTCTTTAGACATGTGTTTGTCCTTTCTCTATATAAAAATTATCTAAATGGTATGAATTGCTAAATAATTTACATTTTACGATTTATATACTCCATTAAACTCTCATGTAAAATATCTGACTTTTTAGTAGCATCTTTTAATTTTTGGTGTATCTCCTCTAAACTTTTGACATATTCTTCAAATTCATTAGCTAAATCTTTAGGAAACTCTTCAAAAGAAATTTTTATTACACCATACTTATTTTCAAAGTAATCCATATAAGTTTTTACTTTCTTTTTTCGCTCCTCCAATACATCTTTTGGAATTTTTTTTAACCTTTTAGATGTTTCAAAAAAATCATCTACCCACTTATTTCCTTTGGAAGAATTACAAGATGAACAGGCTGGGATAAGATTTGAGATTTCATGGATATAACCAGAAGGTCTCTTATCTACAATTAAAGGTCGTATATGATCCCAGGAATTTGCCCTGTTCTCCCCACAATAGACGCATAAATAATTTTTGTCCTTATCCAACTCTACCAATTTTTTAGAAATGATATCCTCATAATCCGATTCAGTTGGCTTAACATAAGGAATAATACCATTAAAAAAAGCATTCGTAACAGAAGAAGAACGGCCACTCGGTTTAGTTCTACTCATAGCTTTCACTTCAATAGGCATTCACAACACCTCCATTTATAATATTAAGTATTAATTTAAAACATCACATCCAAATATTAACGTGGTTTAAAGCAATATAAAATCCCTGCCATAACTATGACAGGGACGAATGTGTATCCGCGGTACCACCCAGTTTTGAGTGGCAACCACTCACAGCTTTCTTGATTCAATTTGACCATCAGCAACCAGCTTTGACATTTGTGCGAATTTCTCAGTACCACCGCTTCCTGTAACAAATGGGCTTCAAAGCACCTCCGAATAGTGTTATTCTATCACATTTTTTAACTCCACACAAATAAAATTGAGAACAAATCAATTCAGATATACCAATACTTACGTAATTCACATCATTACTTTACTTTTCAAAAAGAATCTTACTGTCCATATTGAGTAATGAACTACTTCAATTTAACAAGAGGTTATTGTGCCAAATGTTCTTTTATTTTTTCCTCCTTATTCGCAATTTCTCTTAAAAAAACAATATATTTTTCTTCCCTATGGTTAGCATAAAAAATTAATTCAAATTCTATACAACCAATCAATATACAAAGTAATAATCCAACACTTAAATTTTTCCACCCTATTACTCCATAAGTAGTTAACCATTCTAGTATACCAATCACTAAGCTCTCACCCATTGACATACAAATAATTACTTTAGACACGATATCAAAAAGCATATTTTTGAAATTCTTTTTATATAAACTAAAAAATATAGCTAATAACATAACAACATTAAATATTGTTAGGAAAATTATGTAAACAACAGAATCTATCTTGAAAAAAATAAGTAGTAAATTAGATAAAAATCCAACAACAAGAATAAAAGATATTAAACTATTGAAAATATCATATTTAATCTCATACTTAGACCTCTCCCAGTCGTACTTCAAAAGCAAACGAACATAATCTGCTAACTCTTCTACCTGTTTAGTATTAGATATATCAATTTTTTTAATCAACCTCCATATATGACCGTCATGCAAATAAAAAGAGTCTTCGTCTTCAGCAGTTAAATTCTTTCCATATGGATTAATTCGCGATTTCAAGCGTTGAATAGCTTCTGAACGTTTACCTACTTTACCCAAGTCATCTAAAATAACTTGGATATCTTTTCTCCACTCTGAACGTTCTTTAGTTATAAAATCAAGTTTATTCTTTTTGCTAGTATTTATAAATACTAAAATCGCACTCAAGATAGCACCTATTCCTGCTCCACTAAGTAGTGCAATAATCTGACCTACTTCCATTTTTCAACACCTCGCTTTAAGGATAACCTATCTAACTGTTCGAAATTATCGAACAGTTCAACTAACAGTTATTACCGCCCTCCCACTCACTCTTCAGCAAGCCATATCTCCAATCATCACAGCGGTTTCCTTTGGCATCTTTGCGGTCTCTTATGCGAGCTTCAATGGTGAAACCAAGTTTCTCAGCGACACGTTGACTTTGGACATTGTATCCAAAACAGATCAGTTCAATCTTGTGAAGGCCCAACTCCTTAAAAGCCAGATTAATCAAGGTACATGCTGCTTCTGGTACATAACCTCGGCCCCAATAATCTGGGTGCAAGGTATAGCCAATCTCAAGCACATCATCTTCGTGTCGATGGTTGAAATCAACAGAACCAATCACTTTATCAGTCCCTTTGACCACAATACCGTAGCCAGCTGGAAGATTTTCCTTTTGATTGCGTTCAGGAAGGATATGCTCTAGGTAATAAATCTCATCTTTCAAGGTCTTAACGGGTGGGAATCCTGCAGGGTAGGAGACTTCTGGAAGACTGGCAAAGTCAAAGATTGCCTCTGCATCTGCCACTGTACGATTTCGTAAGATGAGCCGCTCCGTTTCGATTCGTTCGGGTAACTCAGCTCTTGTCATCCTTCTTCCTCGCTTTCTTGATGAAGCTTCCCATGGGGTCGACACGATTATCTAGATAGCGATAAACACGTTTATGACCATCTCCCATAAAGTAAGTCGGTGCAAAAGAATCATTACGAAAATGCCCCCTATCATCTATCAAACCAGGATCAGCAAGGCGGTCTAGAATCTTAGCAAAGATATGACAGATACCATCTTCCTCAATAATTCGATCTACCTGGCAATCCAAAACGATTGGACAGGCATTCAGGATAGGTGCTTGTGTCAAATCAGAAGGTTGAAAATCTATGCCGAGTTTAGCAATCTTCTCACGGTGACTAATAAATCCAGCCTGCTCCATCTCCAGCATAAAACTTTCATCAGGAATATTCACTGTGAACTTCTGATAATGTTTAATCTGGTCTGCCGCATTTTCCTCACTACCGACCCCTATAACGAGCCAATCTCCTAGACTATAAGAAGAACTACAAGTCGTCACATTATAGCCATAGGTCTGGTCCTGGTAACCCAAGATAAAAATGGGAAAACCATAGTACAATTTACTGGTCTCAAAAGATTGCTTCATGTCACCCTCCTCTGATAGGAACGTAGACCTCGCTTTCGCTCTGTCTGCATCAATATCTCTAAATTCACCTGCGACCTTCGGTCTTGGTTCTTTAAAAGCTATAGAAAATCCCTGCCATATCCATGACAGGGACGAATGTGTATCCGCGGTACCACCCAGTTTTGAGTGGTAACCACTCACAGCTTTCTTGATTCAATTTGACCATCAGCAACCAGCTTTGACATTTGTGCGGATTTCTCAGTACCACCGCTTCCTGTGACAAATGGGCTTCAAAGCACCTCTGAATGGTCTTATTTTATCACAATTTTAAGACCAAGACAAATGAAATTGCGGAGAATAAATTTAACCAGAGTATCAAGGTGAAGGTTATTTAGACTTTATGTTTAAACCTTTTATTATTTTATTCAAAATAATCTTTATTTAAATATAAGCCTTTAAAAACATTCATCATCATCTGACTAAAAAGCATAGCTATCAAAAACGATGTTACTATTAATATTATAGAGGCAAGAATGCTTAATATAAACTCTGGAAATTTATCGAAATCTGGAATAGCATTCAATAATTTCTCTATCACTTCTTTTACATCATCGCCTTTTTCTATGTATTTATTTTTTATTTTATCTAAAGGAAGGGAAGTTAAAATATTTAAAAAAACCAATGTATTGAAGCATCCTATCTGAAGCATGTACAAGTGATTTTTCATCTTTTGTGTAGCATGCCTATTATAGTAATTTGAATCCAACGAATTAACTTCTCCTATAAAAATAGGTATCAACACCGGTAAGAGCCACGATAATATACTTATAAATTCTTTTCCAATCTGATCAAATATTATCAATAAAAGTAAAATAATAAAAATACTTTGCCAAAGAACTAGTACATTACTACGTTCTTCACCCCCATTATCAATTTGTTCAAGTAATTGAGACCAAAAGAAAAGATTAATAATTGAGGGGATAACATATACACTAATTATTGAGATTACAGTCAAACCTTTAATAGTTGGAGAAATCAGTAGGCCAAAATATAAAAAGCAAACTATACTCGAAACTAAATAATTTTTAATATGAGTATTCCATAATACTTTCCCCTCTCCTAAAGAAATTTGATTTGAGCGTTTATATATATAAATTGCACAAATTTCTCTAATCAAAGGTATTATAAGGAACATAATAACACCAAACACTATTGTAAAAAGTAATTCAAATTTTTTAAGTACAATAATATTAGGTAAATCAGCTTTAAACAAAGAATACGTCAATATAATATAGAAAATATCAAAGATATTGAAAAATGCCAGCGTTGCTCCATTCTTGCTTATTTCTTTTCTAATACTATCAAGTTTTTCATCTAAAAAAAGAGCTGAAAGACTAATTGGAACATAATATAATAGTAAAAAGAGAGATCTATACGAAACAAAGATTAATACAAAAGATATAACTAAGAAAGCAACCGACACCCAAAAGGATTTCTTCTTGTTTCCTTTAAAAAATGATATAAGCACATAAGAAAAGTTGATTATTAAATAAATAATCTTAACAAAAAGGTCTGCGGAAATTTTAGGGACAAAACTTGAAATAAAATTCCCTATAAATAAAGTAACACCAACAATAATTATCGATAATAGGGATAATATTGGTAAAACTCCCAACACATCCCAAAGAGCACTAAACACTTTTTTCAAAACTTTCTCCTTTACACCCTAATCATCCATATATTTAATCAAATCAGCTTTGACATTTGTGCGGATTTCTCAGTACCACCGCTTCCTGTAACAAATGAGCTTCAAAACACCTCTGAATGGTCTTATATTATCACAATTTTAAGACCAAGACAAAAGAAATTGAGGAGACCTGAATTTGCAAATAAGTCAGACTACAGATTTTTCCTTGGAACATAAATCCAATCCCTCATTTTATACACATAAGAAAAAACCCTGTCTTCCGACAAGGATTTCATCTTATTTTTCTTCCTTAGCTCTTTCTTCTTTTAGCCATTTTTCATAGCTTTCGAGTAGATTGATAGCCATTTGGGTTGCCAAGGCAACTGAGAAGGCTTCCGTACCTTCAGTTGTTTCGTCTTGGACTTCCAATTTACTTTCTTCGTAAATGGCTTTGAGAGCCTTATTGCTAAGCGTGTCTTTAAATGCTTGGAATTCTTTCATGGTCAAAGCCTCCTTGATTCTACGGCAACATCTACAGCTACTGTTACCGTTTTCACTTTAAGTTTACACCATTTCAGAGAAATTGCAAGGATTTTCCTTAATAATAAGGAGAGCTTTCACTCTATCTGCGACCTACTGAGCAGGAGTCGCAGCCCCTGTGAGATACTCAGTCGTATAGGCTACGATAGCTCCCGAATCAGCATTTACCGCGTAATTATAACGTAGACCGCTAGCAGCATAGTCAAAGCTGATATTGTAGACCTTATCGTCTCCTTCAGTCTTCAATTCCGTTTTCAAGTTTGTCACAGAACCTTCAGCTAGGCCAGCATGGTTAAGAGCTGTTGTTTGCGCAGTCTCTTTTGATACAGCTGTCTCTTCCTTGCTTTCACTAGGTTGAGTCTCGTCTTTAGGTTCTTCACCTTTTTGAGCGTCATCCTCATCCTTAGTTGTTGGATGGTCACTCTTATGTTTCAAAATAGATCCTGACTGACCATCAATTGTATACTCAAAATGGTTGTCTGACGTTGTGAAACTAATCTCATAACTTCCGTGAAGCCCAGAACGTGCTTTCGAAACTGTTGATTGAGAAATCTCAGAAGTTTTGACACCTGCATTTTTGTAAGCAATGTCTGCCGCATCTTGTTCTGACAAGCGATAACCTGAACCGTTAAAGATAAACAGGCCTGCAGCGATGGCAACTGGGATAGCGAGCAGAATCAGATAGCCCGCTAGCTTTTTCATTTTTCGCATAAAATTCTCCGCTATTTTAATCTAATACTACTATTATATCTTAAAGTTCTAAAATTGTCAGATAAACTTGGCTCATTTTTAGGACAACATCATAAAAAGTTCCCGATAGCTATCAGGAACTTCTACGAAATGTTACTATTTGGCCAGTTACAAAGACTAGTATGGCCATCCAGATAAAGAGGAAGCCTTTCAACTCTCCAAAGCTGACCGTCTCACCAAAAATGAGGATGGCTACGAGAAGTTGAATCGTAGGATTAAGATACTGGATAAAACCAATAAGGTTAAGCGGCGCCCTTTTGACTGCTTCTGAGAAGCAAAGCAATGGAACGGCCGTCACCACACCGGATATGGCTAGGAGAAACATTTCCATGCTCGAATAGGAAGAAAATGATTCTGGAGAAAAGAAAACGAGATAGATAGCTACAAAAGGTAGTAGCAAGCCACTTTCTACTAGCATGGCTACGTCACTGGAGAGCCTAACCCCTTTTTTGATTAGACCATAGAAACCAAAGCTCAGAGCTAACCCCAATGATACCATGGGAAGTTTTCCTGTATTGGCAACAAGAACCAGTACTCCTATAAAGGCCAATACTACTGCTGCCCACATGGTCCTACTCAATGATTCACGAAGAAAAATGAGGGCAAACAGGATAGAAACAATAGGCATAATGTAATAGCCCAGGCTAGCCTGCATCGCTTGACCATGACCCACAGCATAGATATAAATCAACCAGTTAGCTGCTATGAGAAAACTAGCAAGTAGCATACGAAGCAAGGCTTTCTTATCCTGCCAAAGTTCTACAAGCTCCCCTTTGAAACGTGTATTTTGCTTAGCGACTAGGGCGTAAGTCAACATAGTCACTACAGTAAAAATAATCCGCCATGAGAAGGTGTTGTAAGCCGAAACACCTGCTAAAAGCTTCCAAAAAAGGGATAAAAATCCCCATTGAATATAGGTGGCTAGACCAAAGAGTAGCCCTTGATTTTTTCTAGTCAACGACAACACCTGCTTTATCCACAGATAGGATGAAGGTTTCACCATCTAAACCAAGACCATCGATAGCCGTTTTTAGAGCCTCAGCTTGATCATTTGGTATCAAGGTCATAACTGTTGGGCCAGCGCCTGAAAGATAGGTCGCATAAGCACTGTATTGACCTGACAATTCCTTAATAGTCGCAAATTCTTTAACCAATTTTTGACGGTAGCGTTCGTGGAACATATCCCCTTGAATAGCATGTCCCGCCTTAACCAAATCGCCTGCAAAGAGGGCAGCAATGGCAACGTTTGCAATAGATGATGCAGCTACAGCTTCTTTGTAAGATAGGTCACTTGGAAGTACCCCACGTGAATCAGACGTCTTAAGTTCATAGCTCGGAATGAAGGCTACAAAGGCACACTCTGGAAAGTCTGTCACGATGCTATTAACATGTTCATCCACATAAGAGGCTACAACGAGATTCCCAAAAATAGCTGGGGCAACATTGTCCGGGTGACCTTCAATCTTGGTTGCAATATCAAGTTTATCATCGTCTGAGAGCTGCAAGTTTGCCAATTGATTGGCCAACTCGATTCCTGCTACAATAACAGAACTTGAAGAACCTAGCCCACGCGCTAAGGGAATATCTGATGTCATCACCAATTTATGGGGCTGCAAATCAGACTTAACTTGCAAGGCAGTTGAAATGAGGAGGTTATTTTCATCTGAAGGAATATCTCCCAAATCATGTTCGATATGCCATGCATCCGCTGGTTCAAGCACCTCGACTGTCAAATATTTAGAAACGGCAACACCCACAGAATCAAAACCTGGACCAATATTGGCAGATGTTGCTGGAACAGTAATTTTCATAATAATACACCAAAAGGAGGAAAGCCATCAGCGACTTTTCTCCTTGAATACCTTTCTTATACGCACCAGTATGGGCTTATCAATTAGTTAGACAAAACTTTCAATGTATTGACAACAGTGAAGTCTTCTGCTGCTTCAAGTTTTTCAGTAACAGCTTTGAGTTGTGTCTTAGACATAGCATGTGTAATCACAACGATACGAGCTGTTGTGCCATTTGCTTTTTGTTGCAAGACTTGTTCAAATGAAATATCTTCTGAGTTGAAGATTTCAGACAAGTGAAGGATTTTACCTTTTTCGTCTGGCGTATCAAGGGCAAAGTAGTAATTACTCTTAACATCTGCTGGATTAGCCAATGGCAAGTCACGACGGAACTCGTTAAATGGTTTACCAACATTGCCATCTGAAAGACGACGAGCAATACGGATAATATCTGCCAAAACAGATGTTGCTGTTGGTTTTTGACCAGCACCTGGACCGTAGTACATTGATTCGCCAATACCGATAGATTCAACAAAGACTGCATTCATGACATCGTTGACACTAGCAAGTGGGTGATTTTTTGGCAAGAATGTTGGCGACACTTCTGCTGAGATACCTGATTCTACTTCACGCACATCACCAACCAATTTGATGACATAACCCAATTCTTGAGCAACAGCTACATCATCAGTAGAGATGTTTGTAATCCCCTTATGAGTCACATCGTCGAAATCAATTGTGGCACCAAATCCAAATTGGCTAAGGATAACAGCTTTATAAGCAGCGTCAATACCTTCAACGTCGTTGGTTGGATCACTTTCAGCATAACCAAGTTCTTGGGCAGTCTTAAGAGCGTCCTCATATGACCAACCTTCGTCAACCATCTTAGTCATCATGAAGTTAGATGTTCCGTTAAGCACACCAAGAATACGTGTCACCTTGTCAGACGTCAAAGAGTTAGCCAAAGTACGCAAAATTGGAATACCACCAGCAACGGCAGCTTCATAGTAGAAAGCCACGCCCTTATCTTGGGCAAGAGAAATCAACTCTTTACCGTGAGTAGCAATCAAGTCTTTGTTGGCAGAAACGACGTTTTTACCTGCTTCAAGCGCTTTTGTGATGAAGGTACGAGCTGGCTCGATACGACCCATCAATTCGACAACGATTTGAATCTCTGCATCGTTAAGGATTTCGTCAACATTTGTGACAAAATTGTAGTCGTTGCCTGCAGCGATAAGACGATTTTTTTCCTCGTCATCTTTAACCAAAACCTTGGCAATTTCGAGTTGGTCACGTGAGGCTGCAAGAACCTTTTCACCATTTTCCTTCAAGAGGAAAGGAATACCGCTAGCTACTGTACCAAAGCCAAGCAATCCAATTTTAATAGACATTTACGATTTCTCCTTAAAAACATACATTTCTTTAATTGTACCACATTTCTATCGGAATTGACAGAATATTGTTGCCATTTAAGAAGACAAGTATTCTTTTTTTACTGAAAATTCTGTGCATTTCCATCCCATTTTTGTTAGAATAATAGCTAGACCTATTTGAAAGGGGATACAATGACTTCTCAAAAGAAAAAATCAACTAAAACCAATAGAAAAAAACTGAACCTTCTTCTGCTTTTCCTAAATATAGTCCTTCTTGGCTTACTGGCAGTATTTATGCTTAACCGACCAAATCAGTCGAAAAGCAACCAACATCAGGCTCAGACCAGTCAGTCTAAGACGACAGCTAAATGGAAAACCTATGACGAACCTGTCCAAATCCCTATCCTCATGTATCATGCGGTACACGTCATGGATCCATCTGAAGCTTCTAACGCTAACCTTATCGTTGACCCAGACCTCTTTGAAGCACAAATCAAGGCCTTGGCGAAGGCAGGTTACTATTTCCTAACGCCTGAAGAAGCCTACAGAGCCTTCACTGAAAACGCCCTACCTGCTAAGAAGGTTGTCTGGCTGACCTTTGACGATGGTAACGAAGATTTCTACACCATTGCCTATCCTATTCTCAAAAAATACAAGGCCAAGGCAACCAATAATATTATCACTGGCTTTGTCAAGAAAGGGAACGCTGGAAATCTTACCGTCAAGCAGATGAAAGAAATGATGGCGCACGGCATGAGCTTCCAGTCTCATACGGTTAACCACCCTGATTTGTCAGCCACTGACAAGGCAACACAAAAGGTTGAATTAACGGATTCTATTGACTTCCTTGAAAATAAACTCAATACCAAGGTCAATACCATTGCCTACCCATCAGGTCGCTACAATCAAACGACACTTGACCTAGCTAAGAAAACTTACAAGTTAGGACTAACAACCAACGAAGGGCTAGCCAGTGCCAAGGATGGTCTTCTCTCACTTAATCGTGTCCGTATTCTGCCAACAACAACAGCTAAAGGACTTCTCAGCGAGATTGATACTGACAATGAGTAAAAGAAATCACTTGATTCAAGAATCAAGTGATTTTTATGTTCTAGTCAAATATTTCTGATAGGAGAGCTACACCCTTTTCGATTTCAGCATCACTTAGGGTGATTGGTGGCAAAAGACGAATCACGTTTGTCCCTGCAGTTAAGACAATTAACCCCTTATCTCGAGCTGACTGGACCAATTCTCCTAAATTGCCAGTAGTCTCAATGCCAATCATGTAGCCCAAGCCACGTACAGTGGTAACCGTCTCTTTATCAGATAAAGCTGCCTGCAATTTTGCTTGTAGCTGGTTTCCATTTTCAAGGGCAGTATCTAGAAAACCTGGGACCAACATAACTTCAAGCGTAGCTTTGGCCGCCGCCATAGCCAGTTTATTTCCTCCAAAGGTAGAGCCGTGACTTCCGTAAGAGAAGGCTTCTCCAAGAGATGACTTAGCAAGCATGGCACCAACTGGCACCCCATTTGCCAAACCTTTTGCCAGAGTAAAGATATCTGGTTCAATATTGTAGTGCTCATAAGCATAAAGCTTACCAGTACGACCAAGTCCTGTCTGAACCTCATCTACAATAAGATAAATACCCGTCTCCTTACAAAAGTCAGCCAAAGCCTTAACAAAGTCCTTATCAGCAGGTTGAACACCCGATTCCCCTTGAACCAACTCCAACATAATAGCCGCTGTTTCGTCACTGGCTAAAGCTTTAACACTGTCTATGTCGTTAAAAATAGCATAGCTAAAGTGGGGCACACCTTCACCAAAGCCTTGTTTGATTTTATCCTGACCAGTGGCGGACATGGATCCAAACGTTCGACCATGGAAGGAATTTTGAAAGGTAATGATTTCTTGTTTGCCTGATGCCTTACGAGCGATTTTTATAGCTGCCTCATTGGCCTCTGCACCACTGTTACAGAAAAAGGCCAGATAATCCTTGTCACCAATTAAAAGGTCAGCAACATCTTCTTGCAACTGATTGTGATAGAGATTTGGCTGGTGCAAAATCTTGCCCACCTGTTCTGTCAAAGCCTGATTGACATAGGGATGGTAACCCAGATTGGTTACCCCAATACCTGATGAAAAATCCAAGTAGGTCTTGCCAGTTGTATCTGTCAAATAATTGCCCTGTGCCGAAGCAAAATCAATCGCTGCCCGCTTATAATTTGAAAATAGTTTTGTCATCTCTTACTCCTTGATTATGGTACCATCTGTCAGGTTATCACCAATAATGACCTGCTCAACACCAGCTTGAACTGTCTGAACAGCACTTTGAATTTTAGGAATCATGCCCCCAGTAACCACACCTGAATCTATTTTTTTCTGAACGTCCACAAAATTCAGATGCTCCAAAACCTGATCATTCTCTAAAACACCCTTAACATCTGTCATAAGGATAAGTTTTTTGGCACCTAGACTAATTGCCACAGCTCTAGCAAGGTAATCCGCATTGATATTGAGCAAATCACCCTGCTCACTATAGCCTAAGCTAGGAATCAAGGGGATCTTACCTTGAGCAAGGAGTGCTACTAAGGTCTGATTGGTGATGTTTTTAACTTCACCCACAAAGCCATAGGTCTCTTGATCCAAAAAATCAGCATGAACAAGGTCCGGAAGCTCATCTATGACCTGATAGGCTGGCAAACCTGCAGTTGTCAGCTCACCTGCTAAGTTTTTCCCAACTATGTCAACCAAGGCTTCTTTAATCAAGGCCATATCTGACTGACTCGTCACACGAAGACCATTGACCTTGTGAATTGGAATATGATTCTCCTCCATCAGATGATTAATAGCAAAACCACCCCCATGGATGATAACAACTTTCTGACCAGCCTGCTGCCATTCTGACAGTTTAGCCAATATCTCGGGAGTTAGCTGCTTACTGGCTACTCCACCAATCTTAATTACAATATATTCAGCAGTCATCAGTTAACTCCTTTTCCTTAGATAGTCTAAGTGTGATAGAGGGCATTAATCTTAACGTAATCGTAAGAAAGATCACAACCCCAAGCGGTTCCTTTTTCATGTCCAGCATGAAGATCTACCGTAATGGTCACTTCATCCTCATGCATGATGTCTTTCATTTCCTCATCATCAAAGCTCACAGGACTAGAGGCTAGCATGACTGGCAGACCGCCAAGCATAATATCAACATTGTCCACAGGAACGTCCACACCGGCATAGCCAACAGCAGCTAGAATACGCCCCCAGTTAGGATCTTCACCAAAAATGGCTGTTTTGACCAGACTTGAACCAACAACAGATTTTGCCATCATACGGGCATCAAGGGCATTAGGGGCATTGATCACATCAACTTGGATGAGCTTATTGGCACCTTCACCGTCCTTGGCAATTTTCTTAGCCAATTCTTGCATCACGAAATTAAGCATTTTTGAAAACTTATCAAATTCTGGTGTACCTGGCAGAATCTCTTCATTGAGCGTGCAACCATTTGACATGACAAGAACCATATCATTAGTTGATGTATCCCCGTCAACTGTAATCTGATTAAAGGTCTTTTCCACATTTTGGCTCAAGGCTAATTGAAGGGTGTCACTAGAAATATTAGCATCACAAGTGATAAATCCTAGCATGGTTGCCATATTCGGGTGAATCATGCCTGAACCCTTAGCAACGCCTGCCATAGTAACCACATCACGACCAAAAGTCTCCGTCACAGCAATGGTCTTAGTTGCTGTATCTGTCGTCAAAATCGCCTTAGCAAAATCATCAGCATTCCCATTGACCACCAACTTGGAAAGACCATTTTTCAAGGTATCCATTGGTAGCAACTCACCGATAACCCCTGTAGAAGCCACACCAACCAAATCTGGTTCAACACCTAGCTTTTCAGCGGTCCACTCCTGCATGGTGTAGGCATCTTCTAAACCTTGGGTCCCTGTGCAAGAATTGGCTACTCCTGAGTTAACAACAATAGCCTTCATTTTCCCAGCTTTTTTCACCGAGGTCTTGGTCACAATTAGAGGAGCTGCAATCACCTTATTGGTCGTGTAAACTCCTGCCACATTGGCTGGTGTTTCAGAGACAATCCAACCAAAATCCATTTTTCTCTTTTTAAATCCTGCATGTAGCCCATCTGCTGAGAATCCCAGCGGACTAGCAATTGTTCCTTCAATGACTTTCATATTTTTTCTCCTAACTCTATGCTTACATCTACAAGTATGACGGTGTCATAAGCAAACCTTCCGTCTCATCCCACCCTTGCATGAGGTTGAGATTTTGCACTGCATGTCCAGCTGCTCCTTTAAGCAGATTATCAATGACTGAAATAACTGTCAGAACATTGGTTTTTTCATTATAGGCAAAGCCGATATCTGTAAAATTCGACCCAATAACGTTGTGTAGTTCTGGCAAACTATCTTGCACACGCACAAAAGGTTTATCATCATAAGCTTCTGCAAAGGCTGAAGCCACATCAGCTACAGTCACGTCCTTCTTCAACTTACAATAAACTGTAGCCATGATTCCTCGATTAACTGGTAAAAGAGACGTTGAAAACTGAATCTCAGGCATTTCCGGATTAAAGGTCTTCAAGGTTTGAACAATTTCAGGAATATGCTGATGATGATTGAGTTTATAAGTCACGTAATTATCATGAACATTGACAAAATGACTAGACTCACTTAAAGCCTTACCCGCACCAGTTAAACCAGACTTGGCATCCACAATGACACTATCCGTCTCAATCAGACCGGTAACAACCAAAGGAATCAAGGCTAACTCTGTCGCTGTCGCATAGCATCCAGGATTGGCAATAAATTTCTTACCCTTCACATCTGCATATTCTGATAATGCGTATGTAAATTTATTCAAAACACTCTGCTTAGCAGGTGATTTTTTATACCATTCTTGATAAACATCTGCTGGCAAGCGATGATCGCCAGACAAATCAATAATAGGAAAATCAGCCAGAACAAATTCCTCTGCTAGCGAACTAGCGACTCCTGAAGGTGTGGCAAAGAAAGTCAAATCCGCCTTTTGCATAATCTTTTCCGCATCGTAAGCTTCAATTTCTAAGTCACAAACACCTGTCAGATAGGGATACACATCAGACAATCGTCGGCCCACTTCCTTGGTTGCGTGAATAGAAACAAGTTCCACTTTTTTATGATTATTCAAAATTTTAACTAACTCTAAACCACTATAACCAGTGATACCAACGATTGAAATTTTCATTTATGCACTCCTTTTGAATAAATATGTAACTAGTTTATTGCATTTTTATTCGTTTGTCAAGGAGGAATTGAAATTAACATGAAAAAAACAAGCAGTCTTTTTCAACTACTTGTTTCATGATTGTTATCTAATTATTAAATAATTGCAAGTTGGCAATACGATCGACTGCTTCGACCAGACGTTCTGGCTCTACCAAAAGCCCAATACGAACATAAGCATCACCCGCTGGTCCAAACCCTTTTCCTGGTGCTACAGCAACATGGGCCTTTTCAAGCAAAAGATCCGCAAAACTCTCACTAGTGTAGCCCTCTGGTACAGGCATCCAAGCATAGAAAGAACCTTTGGATGGAAAGGCCTTCCAGCCAATCTTAGCAGCTGCCTGGACAAAGGCATCTCGACGGCTATCATAAGTCGCATTCAGTTGAGCAACAGCCTCCTCAGATTTAGGATCTAAGAGGGCTGCAATCCCAGCCTCCTGCAAGGCAGGAAAGATTCCCACAAAAAGATGGTCTTGAATCAGATTTAAGGCTTCAATCATTTGTTCATTCCCAGCAGCAAAGGCCAAACGCCAACCAGCCATATTGAAGGTTTTCGAGAAAGTATAGAACTCAACGCCCACATCTTTAGCACCAGGTGTTGATAAGAAGCTAGGATTCTCATAGCCTCGATAGCCCAAAGCTCCGTAAGCTAAATCACTCACCACACCAACTTCGTAAGTCTTAGCCCAGGCAACCAACTTTTCATAAAAGGCCTTAGTCGCCACAGCACCCGTAGGATTATTTGGATAATTGATATAGATAAACTTAGCACGCCGAGCTGTCTCTTCAGGAATGGCATCCAAATCAGGCAAGAAATCATTTTCAGCCGTCAAAGGAAAGGTCTCATAGGCTACACGTCCTAGACTCACTCCTGATAAATAATCAGGATATCCTGGGTCAGGTAGGAGCAGGAGGTCACCTGGATTCATCAAAGCTATGGGTAATTCCACAAGCCCAATTTTAGCACCTCCCATGACACAAATCTCACGCTCCGCATCCAAATCAACCCATAATGTTTCTTGTAAAAACTAGCAGCAGCTTCCTTAAAAGGATGATTGCCTCGAAACTGTGAATACTTATGGCTAGCAGGATTTTTCGCTGAGGTACAAAGCGCCTCAACAATATGGTCATAGGTTGGTTGGTCAGGATTGCCCTGACCAAGATTGATAACATCTGCTCCTTCCGCCACCTTGGCATTAACTTTAGCAACCAAACCTGCAAAAAACTGCTCTGGCAATGCCTTCAATAAGTCAGATTCTTCAAATAACATAAACACTCCTTAATGATACAAGTCCGTGCGACGATCCTCAAAAACAGGAATCTGACCTCGAACCTTATCTACCTCTTCAAGATTAATATCAGCCGTAAAAATTCCCTCCTCATGCTCCTTGGTTTGTAAGACCACATTTCCAAGTGGATCTATAACCATAGAATGTCCTGAAAAGATATCGTCCGGTCCTGCTCCAACACGATTGACAGCAACTACAAAAGCTTGATTTTCAACTGCACGCGCCTTTAACAAAATCTCCCATTGCTGCACTCGAGGTTCCGGCCACTGCGCTACCACAAAAAGTACCTTGGCCCCTTGTGCCATCTGTGTTCGCACCCATTCAGGAAAACGGATATCATAACAAATGACACTGGCAGCTATCACACCATCAAGCTCAAAAACAGACTCATTCGACCCAGCAGACATGTACTGGTCCTCTGCCATAAGGCCAAAGAGATGGACCTTGCTATAGGTATTGATTAAGTCCCCAGACTTATTATAGACATAGGTTGTATTGTAGAATTTGCCGTATTGCTCAATAGCAACAGACCCTCCGATAATAGCCACAGCATGTTTCCTAGCAAAATGAGACAAGAGTTCTTGAGAGTCCAATCCATGCTTATCCGCAAGCCCATCAAGTTCATTTAAAGCATAGCCTGTATTCCACATTTCAGGAAGCACAATAACATCAGGATTATCATCAAGCGCCCTTTCCAGCATCTCTATGACGTGTTTTTTATTTTCCACAGGCTGTCCGTGAACGACATCCATCTGTACCAACGCGATTTTCATAATAACCTCGATTCTATATTAACCATTATAGCACTCCAAAAGACGTCACAAAAATTGAAAAATTCAATCTCATGATAAAGAGAGGCTATCAGAAAAGGCTGGACATATTGTCCAACCTGATTCTTTATCTCATTAAGCAATATCGACGTAACGGCGAGCACCACTCACTGTCATGTATGAGAGCCATGTGTGACCGTCCGCTGTCAAAACCTTATCGTAGTTAACACTCATACCCTTGTCATAGTAGGCCAACTCTGGGCTTGAAACCTTGGCTTCTGCCTTGATTGACGCACGACCTGTGAAGGTATAACGGCCTGATTCTGGCAGACTTGGTTTATCGGCTGGCTTAGCAACGGATTTTGTTTCTGGTTTAGCTTCTGCCTTGGCTGCTGCAATATCAACATAACGACGAGCACCACTTGCTGTCATGTATGAAAGCCATTGACGACCATCAGCTGTGAGAACCTTATCGTAGTTAACACTCATACCTTTATCATAGTAAGCCAACTCTGGGCTTGAAACTTTAGCTTCTGCCTTGATTGACGCACGACCTGTGAAGGTATAAGTGCCTGATTCTGGCAGACTTGGTTTATCCGCTAGTTTAGCAACCGGTTTAACTTCTGGTTGGCTTGCTGGCTTAGACTCTGCCTTGGCTGCTGCAATATCAACATAACGACGTGCACCACTTGTTGTCACGTATGAAAGCCATTGATGACCATCGGCTGTCAAAACCTTATCGTAGTTAACACTCATACCCTTGTCATAGTAGGCCAATTCTGGACTTGAAGCTTTGGCTTCTGCCTTGATTGACGCACGACCTGTGAAGGTATAACGGCCTGATTCTGGCAGACTTGGGTTATCCGCTGGTTTAGCAACCGGTTTAACTTCTGGTTGGCTTGCTGGCTTAGACTCTGCCTTAGCTGCTGCAATATCAACATAACGACGTGCACCACTTGTTGTCACGTATGAAAGCCATTGACGACCATCGGCTGTCAAAACCTTGTCGTAGTTAACGCTCATACCCTTATCATAGTAGGCCAACTCTGGGCTTGAAACCTTAGCTTCTGCCTTAATTGACGCACGACCTGTGAAGGTATAAGTGCCTGTCGCTGGAAGACTTGATTGGTCCGCTGGTTTAGCAACTGGTTTAACTTCTGGTTTAGTTTCTGTAGCTTTAACTGTTGCAATATCAACGTAACGACGGGCACCGCTTGCTGTCATGTATGAAAGCCATTGATGACCATCGGCTGTCAAAACCTTGTCATAGTTAACACTCATGCCCTTGTCATAGTAGGCCAACTCTGGGCTTGAAACCTTAGCTTCTGCCTTGATTGACGCACGACCTGTGAAGGTATAAGTGCCTGTCGCTGGAAGGTTGATGGCACCTGTAGGGGCTGGTTTGCTTTCAGCAGGTTTGCTGCTAGTAGCATAATCGCCACCTTCAATACCAAAGTACTCTTCCAAGCTCAATCCTGAATCGTGGATGTCTTTAGCTTCTTTACCCACATAGCGGATATGCCATGCTTCTGACATGTAGCCGGTTGAAGCTTCTTTACCTGCTTGGAAACGCACGATAAAGCCATAGTTATGTGCATTGTCTTTAAGCCATTGACTAGCTCGTGAATCTTCAAGCAAGTTACCAGACTTATCAGTCAAATCAAAGACCAAACCAGTTTGGTGTTCGCTATATCCAGGACGAGCTGAGTAACGATCTGCAGCTGCCTGACCATCACGGCTAACATAATTGTCGTAAAGAGTCTTTTGATAGTCATAAGAACGGAAACCACTGTATGAACGTCCGACATTCAAACCTTGGTTAATCATATCATCACGAAGGCGGACAAAAGCCGCCTTAGCTGTAGGATTTTCACCTGGGTTATAGTCCTTAGAAAGACCATGCTTCTTATTGACAATGATAATATCATCGTATTTACCACGAACACTGTAGTAAGAACCGTTATTGGTCAATTTCCCTGTCACTTGAGTTTCAGTGATTTGAGGGACTGTAGCTGTAGTTTCGGTAATATAAGTTCGTTTACCATCCAACATATAGTAAAGATGCACAGAATAAGTACCAGCATCGCCCTTATGGCTAGCTGTGTCTACATGAACCTTGTAACTTCCGTCTGACTGTTTATCAGCATGGTACCATGTAAGGTCGTCTTGGCCATTCTTATCTGACCAGATTGGAACACGGACTTCTTTAACTTCTTTGCCACCACCTGAAACATTGGTAACGACAACATCAAAGCCATTAGACGTTTGGTTGGTAATCGTCAATTTCCCTGTTACTTGAGTTTCAGGGACTTTGGCTGTAGTTTCTGTGATATAGGTTCTCTTACCATTCAACATATAGTAAAGATGGACAGAATAGGTACCAGCATCGCCCTTATGGCTAGCTGTGTCTACATGAACCTTGTAACTTCCATCTGACTGTTTATCAGCATGGTACCATGTAAGGTCGTCTTGGCCATTCTTATCTGACCAGATTGGAACACGGACTTCTTTAACTTCTTTGCCACCACCTGAAACATTGGTTACGACAACATCAAAGCCGTTAGACGTTTGGTTGGTAATCGTCAATTTTCCTGTTACTTGAGTTTCAGGGACTTTGGCTGTAGTTTCGGTAATATAAGTTCGCTTACCATCCAACATATAGTAAAGATGGACAGAATAAGTACCAACATCTCCCTTATGGCTGGCTGTATCTACATGAACCTTATAACTACCGTCTGATTGTTTGTCGGCATGGTACCATGTAAGATCATCTTGACCATTCTTATCTGACCAGATTGGAACACGCACTTCTTGGACTGTCTTGCCACCACCTGAAACATTGGTAACGACAACATCGAAGCCATTAGAGGTTTGGTTGGTAATCGTCAATTTTCCTGTTACTTGAGTTTCAGGGACTTTGGCTGTAGTTTCGGTAATATAAGTTCGCTTACCATCCAACATATAGTAAAGATGCACAGAATAGCTACCAGCATCGCCCTTGTGGCTGGCTTTATCTACATGAACCTTGTAGCTACCATCTGACTGTTTATCAGCATGATACCAAGTGAGATCATCTTGACCATCTTTATCTGACCAAATTGGAACACGGACTTCTTGGACTGTCTTGCCACCACCTGAAACATTGGTAACCACAACATCGAAGCCGTTAGAAGTTTGGTTGCTTATAGTAAGGTCACCTGAAACACGGTTTTCTTGTGGTTTAGACTCAGTAGCTTTCAAAGTCGCAATATCCACATAACGACGTGTACCACTGTAACTAATATAAGAAATCCATTGGTGGTTATCCGCAGTCAAGACCTTGTCATAGTTCACCTTGTAGCCTTTTTCCAAGGTATAAAGCGTTTCTGCAGAAGCCTTAGGTTCGTTTTTAACATTCAAGCTACGTGTCACATTATAAGTACCACTTGCTGGAAGCTTTTCAGCACCTGTAGTTTCTGGTTTTACTTGATTAGTTTCTGTTGGTTTAACAGTTGGTGTTTCAGCTTTGGCAGGTGTCAAAGTCGCAACATCTGCATAATAGCGAACATAGTCATAACCAAGGTAAGAAATCCATTGGTGATTATCCGCAGTCAAAACTTTGTCATAGATAACATGGTCACCCTTACTGAAAACAAAAGTAGGTTTGAGGTCTGCTTTTGGTTCTTTCTTAATATTTGTGTCACGTGTAAAGTAGAAAGTTCCTGTCGCTGGGATGTTCAAAGCCCCTGTTGTAGCTTGAGCGCCATTAGAAGGCTTACCATCCCCATTACCACTATTACCGTTACCACTACCAGCTGCCACTGGTTTCACTGGCGCATAACGACGCACGCCAGAGTATGATTTGTAGCTAATCCATTGGTAGCCGTCAGCTGTCACGACTTGATCGTAAAGAACGCTGTCTCCTGGATTTACATAAAATTCAGCCTTGGCAGACACCTTAGGTTGATTCTTAATCTCTGTACGTTCCTTGTAGACATAAGTTCCTTGACTTGGAAGGTCGCTGTCTGTAGTTGTAGCTGGTTGGCTCACCAAACTAGTATTGACAGCTGCTCTCGTTAAGGCAGATACATCAAGGTTAGTGGCTGTTTCAGATGAAGCATTTGTGTTCCTTGTCGCTTCTGAGCTAGCAGTTGTTGATTCAGAAATTTTATCTGCTGCTTGTGAGGTACTAGCACTCACTTCACTTCTAGCCTCGCTAGTAGCAGTTTCACTAACTGTTTGACTCGTTGTTGAAGTTTCGCTAGCTTTCTCGCTTGATGCTACCCCATCGGTCGCTACACCACTGAAAATATCAGCTGCTGTCACAGCATCACTATCTGAGGTAGCACGCAAAGTGGCATCTGAAGGTGTTGAAACTTCATGATGCTCATCAGCCAAAGCTTGACCTGCAAAGACCAAACTAGCTCCTAAAAGAACTGATGCTGCCCCAAATGAATATTTACGAATGGAAAAACGTTGTTGTTCGTGTAAAAATTTTTCTCGTTTCATATCAATGATTCTCTCTATCGAATTGATGTTACTGTTTGATTGTAACACTCGGTGACAAATATTACAAGTATTTTACAGTATGTTACTGAATATTTCTCACTTGTCCATTAGTATACCAAATTTATTTGACTTGTTCACACCTAAATCATAAACTGTCCAATTTTTGTCATAATCGAAAGTCGAAGCAAGCCATACTTATTTATTCGTAATTTTCTTAGAAAAAGTGAAGAAAAATATAAAAGATCACTATTAAAATAGCAATCTTTTTTTCATGTTAATTACGATAAAATGGATAATTTTCTGCATCATCACTTTGACCAATAACAAGATGGTCTGAATCGCCATTACCATTTCCAGGAATAGCCCAAAAAGCTGCGCTATCAATATCAGAAGCAATTGTTCCTGAAAAATTTCCATTATTTAAATGTCCAGAATAGAGATGATAAGTATAACCACTCCCATTTTGTACTGTGCCATCTGGTGAAATTGTAACAAATTCTCCTCGAGAGTTTGTCCAAGTACCAGCGATTGAACTATAATCACCTGAACTTAGTTGCTTCCCATTAAACGATGATGATGATTGTGTTTCTTCTCCTGTTTTTTCTTTTGTAGGCTCAGAAACTCCTCCTGAAGATAAGACCGTTTCATCAGTGTCTTTAGTTGCAGAATCTTTGGCAACAGAAGACTCACTAACCTCAACTGTTTCATCTTTTGTGTCTTCATTTTTTACATGAGGGTTTGAATTTTTCTTATCGTTCTTAGTAGATTTACTTGAGCTTGAAGATGACTTCTTAACCGTTTTGGCTGGGCTACTACTTGTGCTAACACGCGCCGACTCATGACTATTAAACTTAGTCACTAAGAAGACAGCGAGGATAACTACAATAATAGCTGATAGGATACCAATGAGTTTACTTGTATTT
The DNA here is from genome assembly GCF_054785155.1 of Streptococcus parasalivarius. Taxonomy (NCBI): domain Bacteria; kingdom Bacillati; phylum Bacillota; class Bacilli; order Lactobacillales; family Streptococcaceae; genus Streptococcus; species Streptococcus parasalivarius. The sequence continues at coordinate 90,179 of NZ_BAABOB010000001.1, read as the reverse complement.
TTCATGAGTGATGTTCCTTTTCTGATAATTTACTAGGTTATTATAATATATAGACAACTAAATTTTTCATTGAAGTCATAAACAGTCGTTTTTTCGTCATAATCAAACCACATCTTCTATTTTTAGTGTCTGTTTAAAACGATAGTCTTTAGATTGTGTTGACAAAGAACAATTAGGGTACTTCCCTAAAATCTCTCGAACAGTGGACAGACCTATACCGCGGCCCTCTCCTTTACTTGAGTGACCAAGTTTAAAGATACCGACTGTATTGATAGATTCTTGAGCAATGGTATTCTCCACTATCACCACCTTTGTCTCTCCACTGATAAGAGCAATGTTTACTTCTTTAGCACCGCTATCCAGACTAGCTTCAATAGCATTATCCAAAAAAATTGACAACACTGTTATGAAATCCAACAATTCCATCCTTGATACTTCAAAGACGTCGCTGACCTCAAGGTGAATGGTAATAGACTGTCCCTGTGATTCCAAAATTTTACTAGCCAGGACACCTTTAACGGCTTCATCTTTAATATTAATCAAGTTGGCAATTTCGTACTGTTTCCCCTCAATCCGAGTCTTTGTTTTTTCAAGGATGTTATCGTAGATATCGGAAATAATAGCCATATCCTTGGAGTCAATGCCATATTTGATACTAGACAAAACATTTAGGTAATCGTGCTTGAAGCGACGAAGATCCGTATAGAGTTGCTCGATTTGTTGACTATAATGAGCCAAATCACTCATTTGCCTATCTTTTTGGAGTAGGACTTCTTCTTTTAGTCTCTCACTGAAGGTCGCATTGATATAAACAAGGGTCGCAAGAAAGAGTAAAGCATAGGTCACCACGAGATAAACATGCCAATCTCTTCCTCTAGGGCTCTGTTGCACAAAAAAGGTAATATATTGGAGAAGGAGGGCATAAGATAACATTGATATATCTATGAGTAATAAAAAGTACTTTGAAAATGACTTTCGAAAACCATAGTTCAATGCTTTGAAATCCACTTTTAAGGTCTTAATGATTAACCAAAACACAGGAAAGACTAGCAACTCAATGACAAGGTTTAAATGAAAATGGTTAAGTACAATCAGATAATGACGATTGATGACCAAGGCAATCCCATAAATAATAAGATTGTGAACAAGACTTTCTATGACGATTGGAAACAAGCCATAGAAAATATCTAATAACCTATTGCCATAACGATTTCTGTAGAGGGAATAAACAACCAAGAAGGCATGCCCTAAAACATAGGATAGTGCTGGAGAAAGCACAAACAAAAATCGGATAATCAAGGGGATGATGATATACCATCTTAGCTTTATCTTCTCGGAGGTAATGTATTGATAAATGAGAATAAAGAGGATAATCTCCGCTAAAAAGTCTAGATTATCCAACAAAAAATTGATTGCTGTCATAGGCTGATTCTCTCAAGCAATTTCTTTAGTTTCAACTTTGAAACATAGCAAACGCCACCATTTTCAAAATAGACTGTCCCCGTACTTTTATCTAATTTGATGATATTTTCTGGATTGATAAGGAAAGATTTGTGGCATTTAAACAGTCTAGGATCACTCTTTTCAATTTGAGAGAGACTGCCATAAAACTCAATCTGCTCCTCTTTGGTATAAAGGATAACCTTGTGAACAATGTCTGATGTCTCAAAGTATAAGATATCATGAAAGGGAACCTGAATAACGGTCTTAGCATTCTCAATCCGAAAAGCATCTTCTGGATTCTGACTCTGTATCTTTTTGCAGGTTAATAAGATAATACTTTCCACACGCTTTTGAAAGTCCTCACCCTCCAAAGACTTATCAATAAAGTCTAGGGCTGCCAGTTGGTATTGAAAAGTCAAGGGCAGATACTCTGAATGGGTCGTGAAGAAAACAATATTGGCATAGGGATCATTCTTGCGAATCTGCTTAGCCACTTCCAAACCTTTTTTAGTATCGTCTTTAATTTGAATGTCCAAGAAAAAGAGCTGATGAGACCCTCGCTCGGTAATAGACTCTAATAGCTGATTGGGTTTGTCAAAAACCTCAAAGTCGCCTACTTTAATGTTATTTTTCTTAAGAACCGTATGAATAACCTCTTCAATACGATTTTGTTGGATAAAATGATCCTCTAAAACATAGATGTTAAGCATGGCATAACTTCCTTTAGCATAATCTTAAGAGAAATTCTAAGTTAGAGCATTTCTTTAATAAATGAACCTCTCTTATTTATTCAAAATGAGATTTATTGTTCTCTTTACTTATTTTACATTTTTATTACAAAAAAACAATAGTTTGTAACATTTTTTTGCTTCAATCAACTAAAAAAACACCCCACAAAGTTAGATTTTATCTGTCTAACTTTTGGGGTGCAGTTCATAAATAGCAATCTTTTTCGTACTAGTTACGATAATAAGGGAATCCCTCAGCAGTTTGGTCTTGACCAATAACAAGGTAATCAGAGCCGTTACTGCCTCCAGAAATCGCTCTCAATGCAGCTGAGCTTGTATCTGAGAAAACTCCTGCATAGAAAATATTATCTGAAACTCTTTGAGGCTTCAATTGAGCAGTATAACCTGTTGAGTTTTTAATAATTGTACCATCAGCATTAATTGTAACTGATTCACCATTCGCGTTAGTCCAAGTTCCCACAAGAGAGCTAATATCACCATTGTCAAGGGCACCAAAGTCAAGCGAGGATTGACTATTATTTGTGTTCTTCTCAGATTTAGCCTTATCTGTTCCAGCCACAGATTCAGCCACTTGTCCACCATCTGTAGCGCCTACTTGAGCTTGTTCTTGAGAAGAAGCTTTAGGTGCTACTGCTGAATCCTGATTGTCATTTTCTTCATTTGAAACTGCTGAAGATGATGATTGAGTTGATTTTTTATCCCTCTTAACAGCCTTACTTGAGCTTGAAGATGATTTCTTAACCGCTTGGACTGAACTGCTACTTTTGCTAACACGCGCCGACTCATGGCTGTTAAACTTAGTCACTAAGAAGACAGCGAGGATAACTACAATAAGAGCTAATACGATACCAATAAGTTTGCTTGTATTTTTCATGAGTGATGTTCCTTTTCTGATAATTTACTTGATTATTATAATATATAGACAGCTAAATTTTTCATTGAAGTCATAAACGGTGGTTTTTTCGTCATAATCAGAAAATAACATTTAAAATAAAAATACTATATACATCAAACTGCTATGGTTTTTGGAACAAGCATCTTAGCAACAATCTCTTTTTGTTTAGCTTTTGAAACCAAGCATGACTCTCCGTTTTCAAAATAAATAATACCTAACTCTTTGTCCAATCTCACAATGTTTTCGGGATTTACAACAAATGATTTATGGCATTTATATAATCTGCAGTCTTGTTTCACAATTTTTGACAATTGACCATAGAACTCAATCTGCTCTTCCGTTGTATGAAGAATCACCTTATGAACTGTTGGAGATGTTTCAAAATAGAGAATCTTATGAAAAGGAACTTGTATAGTTGCATTCTTTGTATCTACCGTAAAAGCACACTCTATTTGGCTAAGACCATTTTTAGAAAGTGCTAATCCAATATCAGAAATAATCCTATCTTCATATTCATTATCAGGCAAATTCTTATCAATAAAATCAAGTGCGGCTAAGCGATACTGAAAGGTTGAAGGTAGGAGTTCGGGATGTGCTGTGATGAAAACAATACTCGCATACGGATCTCGCTCACGAATCTGTTGAGCAACCAATATTCCCCCTTCGATATCACTATCAGATCCAATATCTAGAAAAAAGAGTAAATGCGAGCCCCTTTCCGTAATACGCTCTAATAATTGATTGGGTTTATCGTATAAATTGACCTTCCCAATTCTTAAAATATATATTTGTTTAGACTTGTGGATGGCATCCTCAAGACGAGCTTGTTGAAAATAATCTTCTTCTAAAACAAAAATATCTAACATGCTCAATACCTCCGTTTTATAACATTTCCTTTCAATAACTTGATGAATTAGCTATTTATAGAACGAATCCTATACTTTCATCTTGATTCTACAACTTTCGCTAATTTACAGCAAATATTTTCAAAACATATTGAACAATATATTTATTCAACTCTTGAAACTAAAAAACACCACTCTCAAAAGAGAGTGATGTTACAACTCTTAAGCAATGTCCACATAGCGTCTTGCACCACTATAGGTTACATAAGACAACCAGGTGTGGCCATCAGCTGTAAGGACCTTGTCATAGCGAACGGACATGCCTTTATCATAGTAGGCTAACTCTGGGCTTGCAACGCTTGGTTGAGCCTTGATAGAGCTAGGTTTTGTAAAGGTATAAGTGCCAGTTGCAGCTAAGCTTGGACTTGCTGGTTGAGCAACTGCTGTTGCCTTACCATCAATAGCAATGTAACGGCGGTTGCCTCCATGGCTAACATAAGAGAGCCATGTATGACCATCTGCAGTCACCAATCTGTCATAGTTAACGGACATACCAGCATCATAGTAGGCCAACTCTGGACTTGCCACACTTGGTTCTGCTTTAATGCTAGAGCGTTCCTTGAAAGTATAGGTACCAGAAGATGGTGTACTTGGTTGAACGGGTTGTTCTACTGGTTTAGTCACACTTGTTGGTGCGATAGCCACATAGAAACGATGTCCTGAATAGCTAAGGTAAGAAAGCCATGTATAGCCATCATTATTGACAACCTTGTCATAGTTAACTGACATACCTGAATCATAATAGCTAACATCTGGGTTGGCTACCAAAGGTTGAGTCTTAATGCCAGAACGGGCGGTAAAGGTATATGAACCTGAAGCTGGAAGATTGTGGCGGGTTGCATTTTGAACTGGAACAGTTGTGCTAGTGCCTCCGATACCTACCATCTTACCGTCTTGAACATAGTAGAGATGGACAATGTATTCGCCTGCTTCAGACTTATGGTCGCTAACATTGATACGAACCTTGTAGCTACCATCACTTTGTCTGTCAGCTTGGTGCCATACAAGATCGTCTTGACCATTTTGAGCTGTCCAAACTGGAACACTTACGCCTTGGATAGCTTTATCACCACCAGAAACATTAGTGATATGAACGTCAAAACCAAGGTTAGAGAGATTTTCAATATTGATAGTACCACTTGGTTTGCTTTCTTGTTGAGCAAGTTTAGCCACGGCTACATAACGGCGGTTGCCATTGTAACTGAGGTAAGAAAGCCATTGGTAACCATCACCACTGACAATCTTGTCGTAGTTGACTGACATACCAGCATCGTAGTAGGCCAACTCTGGACTTGCCACACGTGGTTCTGCCTTGATACTAGAACGTTCTTTGAAGGTATAAGTTCCTGAATCAGGAAGGCTATAGCTAGTAGTTGTGTGAGTTTCTTCAACCTTGGCAGGAACTGTGTAAGTTGTGCCACCCACACCAACTAATTTACCATTAGTTTCAACATAGTAAAGATGAACATTGTAGAGGCCACGTTCATTCTTGTGGTCAGTTAGACTGACGTTAACCTTGTAGTTACCATTGTTAAGACGAGTCGCATTGTACCAGATAATGTCATCTTGACCATTCTTTTCAGACCAGATTGGAACAGACACTCCGAGGACACCGTTTTGATCTGATACATTACTGATAACCACGCTAAAGTCACCATTGTTATGACTTTCAATAGAAATGTCGCCTCTTGGTTTAGCTACAGCCTCTGCAGCAGCACCCAGGTCGACGTAACGACGGGTGCCATTGTATGACACATAAGAAATCCAACGGTGGTTGTCCGCAAGCAAAGATCTATCGTAGTTGACTGACATACCTGGATCAAAATTGAACTCAGTCTTGGCAGTCAAGCTAGGTTGGTTCTTCACATCTGCAGGTTTAGTAAAATAATAAGTACCACGTTCAGGGATGGTTTCATCTCTAGTCGCTTCAGTGTTGCTACTAGTGTTTTCAGACTTCAAAGCTGCGATATCAGCGTAGTAGCGTTCATAATCGTAACCAATGTAAGAAATCCATTGATGATTGTCTCTCTTCAAAACCTTATCATAGATAACATGGTCACCTGTACTAAAGACAAAGGTAGGTTTGATATCCATGATTGGTGCTGTACGAATTTCAGTGGTGCGACGGAAATAGAAAGTACCGTTTGATGGGATATCAAGAGAACCATCAGCAGTCACAGGACCATCCACACCAGGTTGAGGAGCATCTACAGCTTCACGATCAGTAACTCTAGTTTCTGCTACTTCTGAAGTTGCTGAACGGTTAGTCTCACTTGCTGCTTCAGAGCTAGCTACTGATGACACTTCAGAACGTGGACTAGCCACTTCTGATTTAGATACAGAAGCAACAGCAGATGCAGAATGGACAACCTCTGCCGGTACTTCCAAAGAAGCAGCCTCGCTAGCCACTACACTACTAGCTTCAGAAGAAGCAACTTCACTGCTAGCAAGCTTAGGTCTTGGCGCTTCAGATCTTGAAGCTGGTTGATTGAGGACATCAGTAACAGCTTCTGAAGTTGCCTGGTCGATTTGAAGTGGTTCAGAATTATTTACAAAAACTTCATAATCCTTGCTGGTACTTGTGCTGTTGGCTTGTTCCTGAGCCAAAGCATGTCCACCAAGCATCAAGCTCGCACCAATCAAGACTGATGCAGCTCCAAAAGAATATTTACGAATTGAGTAACGTTGACGTTCCTTAACAACATATGCCTTTCTCATTTTGATCACTCTCACTTTCTAGGCTGTTTGATAAACATTGGAACCGTTTTCATATTTCTATTATACCCCTTTGAAATATTTTTTACAATTATTTCAATATTATTACTAAAGTTTTTAAAGTAAAAAAGATAGGATTTTCATCCTACCTTTTCAAGTTACTTTTATTGTATCACATCTTAGAGCTGTTCTGCTACTGCTGAAAGAAGATCTTGGATACCATTGGCATCGCTACCACCGGCCATGGCCATATCTGGTTTACCACCACCACGACCTGATACGATTGGTGCGAGAACCTTGATAACATTACCTGCGTGAACATCTTTAGACTTGCTTGCTACAAGAACATTAACTTTTTCGCCAATGTGAGCCGCAAGAACAAGAACGTCAGAGTAGTCTGCTTGTTTCCATTGGTCCGCGAAGGTACGAAGGGCACCTGCATCAGAAACTTCCACTTGGCTAGCAATGTAACGAACACCGTTAGCTTCTTTAACATCTTTGAAGACGTCACCAGCTGCAGCTGCAGCTGCCTTTTCTTTAAGCGCAGCATTTTCTTTTTGAAGGGCATGCAATTGCTCTTGAAGGCTAGCAACCTTGTTAGGCACTTCTTTCAATTGTGGTGCCTTAAGTGTTGCTGCGATTGCTTTGAGGGCATCTTCTTCTTCACGGTAAGCAAGGTAAGCTTCACGTGATGTCACTGCCAAGATACGACGTGTTCCTGAACCGATACCTTCTTCTTTAACAATCTTGAACATACCGATTTCAGCAGTGTTGGCAACGTGCGTACCACCACAAAGCTCAACAGAGTAATCACCGATTGAAACGACACGAACATTCTTACCATATTTTTCACCAAAGAGGGCCATAGCTCCCATTGATTTAGCAGTGTCAATATCTGTTTCAATAGTTGTTACTGGAGTAGCTTTCCAGATTTCTTCGTTGACTTGTTCTTCGATAGCACGCAATTCTTCTGGAGTTACAGCCTCAAAGTGAGTGAAGTCGAAACGCAAGAATTCTTGTTCGTTAAGAGAACCAGCTTGAACAGCATGATCACCGACGATGTTATGAAGGGCAGCGTGCAAGAGGTGAGTCGCTGTGTGGTTCTTCATGACACGGTGACGACGTGTGTGGTCAATTTCAAGTTTGTAGTTAGCTCCTACAACAAGTTCACCTTCAACTTCAACAGTGTGAAGGGCTTGTCCATTTGGTGCACGTTGAACATCAACAACACGCGCAACGACTGTACCAGCTGCATCTGAGATTGTACCGTGGTCTGCTACTTGTCCACCCATTTCAGCGTAGAATGGTGTTTGTTCAAAGACAAGGAGGGCTTGACCAGAGTTAACACTATCATGACGAGCATCATCAGCAACGATTACGCTCAAACGGCTTTCAGCAGTTTCCGCTTCATACAAGAACTCAGATGGTTCAGTGATGTTAGCGAGGGTTTCATTTTGCATACCCATAGAACCACCTTTGACGACGCTAGCACGCGCACGATCTTGTTGTTCTTTCATGGCAGCTTTGAAACCTTCATGGTCAATCTTGAAGCCTTCATCTTCAGCCAACTCTTCTGTCAATTCCACTGGGAATCCATAAGTATCGTAAAGTTTAAAGATGTCTTTACCTTCAAGCGTATCTTTACCAGATTTCTTAAGGTTAGCAAGAAGCTCATCAAGCATGCTTGAACCTGCATCGATGGTACGTGCAAAGGTTTCTTCTTCACGTTTAACAATTTTCTCGATAAAGTCTTTCTTCTCAAGAACTTCTGGGTAATAACTTTCCATGATTTGACCAACAGTTGGGACAAGTTTGTATAAGAAAGCGTCAGAAATACCGAGACGACGACCGTGCATTACGGCACGACGGAGAAGACGACGAAGGACATAACCACGACCTTCATTACCTGGAAGAGCACCATCACCGATAGCAAATGCCAATGAACGAATGTGGTCAGCAATAACCTTGAAGCTCATTGTGTCACCATCTGGATCGTAAGTTTTACCAGACATTTTTTCGATTTCACGAATGATAGGCATGAAGAGGTCTGTTTCAAAGTTTGTTTTAGCCCCTTGCATTACGGCTACAAGACGTTCAAGACCTGCGCCCGTATCAATGTTTTTATTAGGAAGTTCCTTGTATTCTGAACGTGGAACTGCTGGGTCTGCGTTGAATTGTGACAAAACGATGTTCCAAATTTCAATGTAACGATCGTTTTCAATATCTTCTTCAAGCAAACGGATACCAATATTATCAGGGTCAAAGTCTTCGCCACGGTCAAAGAAGATTTCAGTATCTGGTCCTGAAGGTCCAGCACCGATTTCCCAGAAGTTATCTTCAATTGGAATCAAATGACTTGGTTCAACACCGCAGGCAATCCAACGGTTGTATGAATCTTTATCATCTGGATAGTAAGTCATGTAAAGCTTGTCTTTTGGAAAATCAAACCACTCTGGGCTTGTCAAAAGCTCATAACCCCACTCAATAGCTTCATCACGGAAGTAATCACCAACTGAGAAGTTACCAAGCATTTCAAACATTGTGTGGTGACGAGCTGTCTTACCAACGTTTTCGATATCGTTGGTACGGATAGCCTTTTGTGAGTTGGTGATACGTGGATTTTCAGGAATCACAGAGCCATCAAAGTATTTTTTCAAAGTGGCAACCCCTGAGTTAATCCAAAGAAGGGTTGGATCGTTAACTGGAACCAAGTTAGCTGATGGTTCAACAGCGTGACCTTTTGATTTCCAGAAATCAAGCCACATTTGACGAATTTGTGCTGAAGTAAGTTGTTTCATTGTTTCTCCTTAATCAATTATTTCTTATTTTGAGCTATTCTCGAGCATTTCCACATAGTCAATAGCGACACATAGGGAAATGGCTAAATCGGCATAAGTATTTTCATAAACGGTAACAGTATAGGTCGATGTTAGATGGAAGAATTCCTTTTGAATCCTAGCAACTACCTGATCTTGACTATTAAGCAGTTGAAAATCCAGGTCCCAAATATTCCCCTCTATTCGCAAGCCAAGATTATCGACATCATACTTATCACGAAGAAAGGTTAATTTTTTACGAATGTAAAAACTCGAACCATCCTGTAAATCCACCGTAAATTTGGGTAAGAGACTAATAGGCTCCTTGGTGATATGACTGATCTCACGACCATCCTCGCCAAAAATTGTAAAGGTCTTTGGAATCTTAAAAAAGGATCCTTCGACCTGATAGGCAACTCTACCTTGATCATCCTTGATATCAAAGCGTTCACCACCCAATCGAAACTTCTGTTTGACAAAATAGGTTTTCATACGCCACCTCCACTATTGCCACACACTTCATTCAGAAAATACCCAAAGAATAAAAGACAAGACCACTAAACGAAGGGCGACGTGAACCGCGGTACCACCTTCATTCAATGAACTTGTCATTCTTATTTGTCTTTAATTGTGAACTTTGAGTAGCAAGTAACCAAATTCGTCCATGGCTCGCAGCGACCGCCATTTTTCTGTATCAGAAGCGATGATTACCAATCTCAAAGGGATGGCCAAAAATGTCATGATATTAGAACTTTTAGCCACTCTTCATTTTAACGTGTTTTAGGTCTTAGGTCAAGCTGATAATAGCATTATCAACTCTATCTTGTGATTTATTTGCTAGAGCTTGATGATGAACTTGATGAAGCCCCAGAACCAGTCACATACTGGTCAAGAATTGCGCTGAAGGCCTTGTCTACAACTTTAACATTGTATTTTTTAAGGACCTTAGCAATCACTGAGTTAGTGAAGTTAGTATCAGCTTTCTTACCATTGATGATAACCTTAGTCAAATCATCCTTATAGTTTTTCCAATCTGCATTTTTCTCAGATTTTGAAACAGTCTTGACGATGTAGTAAGTTGCAGCACCAGTTGAACTGTTTGAAACAGTCACTACATCAGAAACGGCATTAGCATCTTGCTTGAAGGCCGCTGTCAAAACATCTGTCGGGAAGTCTTGAGAAGCTGAGTTAACTGTCTTAGAAGTCACTTCCAAGCTGTTATCTTTAGCAACTTGTGAGAAATCTGCTCCTTCTGCTTTAGCTTCAGAGTCTACCTTATCTGCCACTGCTTTATCAGTAGTTGAAACTACTTGTACCTCTGTATTTGGTGTGTAGTTATCATAGGCAGCCTTGTAATTTGCTTCCGTCAAATCTTTTTGTGCGGCTTGGTTAACAGCATACTCAACCAATTTTTGTGTACGGATTTGAGTACGGTATGACTCTTCTGTTTGACCATAGGCTGCTAGTACTTGTGAGAATTGATCTCCGTATTGTTCTGAAGCTTGCTTATAAGCTTTGTCTACGTCTTCTTTGCTGACTTTGCTACCATATTCTTTTTCAAGAGCCTTTTGCAAAGTTGCACTCAAAACACTTTGTTGTGTTTGGCTGCTACCTTTAAGTGAATCAAAGACATCACCGACAGTAACAGTATCACCTTTCATAGATACCAAAGTTGTTTCTTCAGTCGTTTTGTTACCTAGAGAAACATACATAGCACCTGCACCAACGAGAGCTGAAACAGCTACAAGGGCAAGACCTCCGAGGAAGCGGCCACCTGAGCTTGGTTTACCAGCATCACGTGTCTTTTTCGTTTTAGCACGTTTAGCTTTTTCTTTCGCTTTTTCACTAGCGAGGGCGATGCTTTCCTCTTCTTCTTTTTGGCGATCAAGATGCTCTTGTTCTGCGTCTTTGTCTGCTACAACCTCTTCAACAGTTTCTTCAGTTGACTCAAGGTTTTCATTTTCTTTAGCCATTCTATCTACTCCTTAAATTGTCAATATCTTTGTTATTATACCACACTTACTTAAATAATGCTTAATCTGGCAAGATAATATTTTCAGAATTTTTCCGAAGCATAAGAAGTCCGTCACTCATAGGTACCAAACTAGCAGTCAAACCAGGGTTATCTAAGGTCGCATCAAAAAGACGATGCAAACCACGGTAAATCGTACGCTGACCACGACGAACCTCCATAATGTCCTTGGCAATATCCCCCCCTTGGAAGATATCATCAAAGACAATGACACCACCTACCTTGAGACGTTTTAGGATTTCAGGCAGAAAGACGATATATTTAGACTTGGCTGAGTCCATAAAAACAAAATCATAATCAGTGTCCAAATCTTGCAAAACTTCTGCTGCATCACCTTCAACTAAGGTAATTTGTTTGCGGCTGTCATACTTGGCTAGATTTTCCTTGGCAAAGCCAATCATTTCTTCATTACGATCAACCGTCGTAATCTGAGCATCAGGGGCATACTCAGCCATAAGAAGAGCTGAAAAACCAATAGCCGTTCCTACCTCAAGGATTTTCTTAGGCTGCAAGGTCTGTAACAAAAATCGGAAATAAGCAACAACTTCGTGCTGGATAATTGGAATATTTTCCTTACGAGCAAAGGCCTCCAGCTCAGCCAAATGCCCTTTATTTTCCTGAAGATGCGTTCGCATGTAGTCCACGATATCCTTGTTTACTACTGGGCGACGCATGTTGTGATTTGCGTTTTTACTATATGATTTAACCATGTGTTTTATTATATAAAAAATCCCTAGCGAGTGCTAGAGATTTTTCTTATCTATAACTCAAATCCTCATCATTAGACTACTTGACGAATAACCTTCTTTTTCAAGAGGTAAGCAATAACTAAAGCTACCACGTAAAGAGCAATGAAAACAAGCAAGGTCATCTGGTAAGATTTTGTCAATTCATAGGTTACCGACAGGAGCATTGGTCCCACCAAGGCTGCCATAGCCCAGGCAGTCAGAATATAACCATGAAGGGTAGCCAATTCCTTTGCCCCAAAGATATCGCTAAGGTAGGGAGGAATCAAGGAGAATCCTGCCCCGTAGCAAGTCATCAGAACAGCCATCGCAACCACAAAGACAAGTGGAACTTGCAGGACAATTAGGAAGATAGCCATAACGATATTAACCACAAAGAGGAGGATAAAGGTCTTCGGACGCCCAATATAATCCGACAACCCTGCCCACAGAAGGCGACCAAAACCATTGAAGATTCCCATAACACCGACAACAACTGCTGCTGATTTCGCTGACATCCCAACCATATCTTGAGCCATTGGAGAAATAGCAGAGACAAGGGCTAAGCCACATGAAATATTGATAAACAAGATAAGCCATAACCAGTAGAAAGTTGACGATTTCAGAGCTTCATTAGCCGTAACCCCTTTGCTCAAATCAGCAGCCTGACGGTTTGGACTCTTGTCAGCCAACAGTTGTGCTTCCTCTACACTTGGTCGTTTAATGAATTGTGAGACAAAAAGCATCACAATAAAATAAACAACTCCCAAGATATAAAAGGTCTGCTCAACACCACGTGCCTGAATCAGATATTGGGCAATAGGGCTGGTCAAGAGCGATGCAAAGCCAAATCCCATAATGGCAAGACCAGTCGCAAGCCCACGCTTGTCAGGAAACCACTTAATGATGGTTGAAACAGGCGTAATATACCCCACACCCAGTCCTAGACCACCAAGAATACCGTACCCAAGATAAAGTATCCACAGCTCTCCCTGAGCAATGGCAACTCCAGTTAGAATGTTACCTCCAGCATAGAGAACAGCCGACATACTTCCAGTCACTCTAGGACCAAATTTTTCAACCAAACGCCCCATAAAAGCTGCAGAAAGACCAAGACAAAAGATAGCCAATGAAAAGGCAAAAGAAACTGAAGATTGATCCCAGCCAGTCTGGGCCATAATAGGATTACGATAGATACTCCAAGCATAGGTAGACCCCAACATGAGATGGAGTAAGACACCACACGTTGCTACAAGATAACGATTGGTTGTTTTCACAAAAACCTACTTTCTATTTCTGAACATTGTTCACTTATCAATTATAAAACGTTAGGTTTTTAGTCTATCATGAATATAAACAAGGGGCTACAAATATGCTCATTAGTAATTTCCGTAGCAATCAAGACTTTTATACTGTAAATGTTCGTTTTTAGACATAAAAAGAACCACTCTTATTCAGAATGATTCTTTCATATAGTATAGTAACTTCTTTTTAAGAAAGATGAACACCTTTTTCAACCAAGGCTTCCAATTCAACGAGACGGTCTTCAAAAACTTTGAAGGCAGCATCCAAGTAGTCGGTATTGGTCATATCAACACCAGCTTTCTTGATAACTTCCAAAGGATAATCTGAGCTTCCCGCCTTAAGGTAAGTAAGGTAAGCTTCTTTATCCTCCTCAGTACCGTGAACAATTTTTTCAGCCAAGTAGCTTGCTGCTGCAAACCCTGTAGCGTATTGGTAGACATAGTAATTCATGTAGAAATGCGGAATACGTTCCCACTCAAACTGAATTTCGTAGTTATCTTCAGCTTTAAGGTTATAGTATTTCTCATTGAGGTCTGCGTAAAGTTTATTCATGAAGTCGGCTGTCAAGATTTGACCAGATGCATCTGCTTCATGGATAGCATGCTCAAACTCAGCAAATTGGGTTTGACGGAAGACAGTTCCCTTGAAACCATCCAAATAGTGGTTAAGAATAGCAAAACGTGTCTTGTCATCTTTAACCTCTTTAAGCAGTGTTTCTGTCAAGATATTTTCATTAGTTGTAGACGCAATTTCCGCCAAGAAGATTGGGTAATCTCCATAAACATATGGTTGTGTCTGACGTGTGAACGTTGAATGCAAGCTGTGGCCAGTCTCGTGAACCAAAGTAAAGAGATTGTCCAGAGTGTCTTGCCAGTTCAAAAGCATGAAAGCATTGGTATCATAGGCACCACCTGAGTAAGCACCTGAGCGTTTTCCTTTGTTAGGGTGAACGTCAATCCAACGTTCCGTAAAGGCTGCATGAACCCCTTTACTATACTCTTCACCAAAGATTGCCAAGACTTCCTCTGCTTTTTTGAGGGATTCTTCATAAGTAAGAGCAGTTTCAGTCTCAGAAAGTGGTGTGTAGACGTCATACATCTTAAGCTCGTCAAGCCCCAAGACCTTCTTACGCAAATCAAGGTAACGGTGCAAAAGTGGCAAATGCTTATTCACTGATTCCAAGAGTGAGTCATAAACACTCTCTGGAATAAAATTAGCCGCAAGTGCTGCATGACGTGCCGAATTATAGTGACGAACTTTGGCTTGGTAATTGTGAACCTTAACAACGCCTTGAAGTGTTTGTGCATAGGTATGTTGGAACTGCTCGTAAGTACCGTACATCGCTTCATAAGCACCCTTACGAATGTCACGGTCCTTAGATTCCATGAGGGTGATAAAGTTACCATGTGTCAACTCAACCACATCCCCTTGGCCATCTGATACCCATGGGAAGAGGATATCAGCATTATCCAAGACATTAAAGGTATCCGTTGGACCGTTGAAAATATCACCGGCTGCTGCCAAGAGCTCTTCAGCTTCTTGAGAAAGAACGTGATCCTTGTTGGCCAAAAGACGTTCGAAATAGTGGTCATAAAGTCCAAGACCTGGCTCTTGTTCTTTAAATTCAGCTAATTTCTTATCATCCAAGGCCATAAATTCAGGCTCAAAGTAAGCAAAGGCTTCACTCAACTGTGAATAAAGATTTGAGGCCTTTGCTTGGTACTCTTGATACAGACCTACTGTTGTGTCTTGGTCATTTTTCATTGACGCATAGACATAGATTTTCTCCAAGCGACGCATAAGGCTCATATAAAGTTCTGTTGCCCCAAGCAAGTTCTTAGCAGAATCCAAGAGATGACCTGCATAAGCACTAGCCTTCTTCAAATCCTGAACAGTGCTTTCATATTCGGTCTCCCAATCTGTATCTGTCGCAAAAATGGTCGTCAAATCCCATGTGTATTTTTCTTCTAAATGAGTTCGATTGTCTGACATAATATTCTCCTTAATTGTGTCTATTCTTTTCTATTTTAGCATAAAAGGTGGGAGGGTAGAGAGTTTGTCGATAAGAAAAATGCCTTTTTCGATAATATTTCTTAAAAAGCTTTTCAAAACCTTCAAGTGACTGTCTAATTTGGACAAATCCTTGCTTAGATTCAGGAAATCTCACTTGTGGGAAAAAATCCTGATCAGACAGACTTAACAAATTCATTCCCCTAAGATAGGCTTCTTCCTGCCTTCTCATCCACCTTGGATTTTTCCCCATTAATTCTCGTTGAATTACATGTGAGACTTTCTTTCGCTGAGTCACTTGATAGGTCTCAACCCTCTCTGCTTGATAGGGAAAACGTAAAACCGCCATGAGATTCTCTGTTAAAGACCAGGCCTTAGTTAAGTAATAGACTTTCCCAAAAATATCCTCATAGATAAGATACTTAAGTCTAATTTCCTCTTTCTTCCAATCAAGCTCCCATAGATGAAATCCTATCTTAGCCGTAAAATAGAGAAAGTCCCGCTGTAAGTTTGTTAAACGTCCATTCAACCAGAGTTCCTCACCTAAAATCCAACGCACCTCATAACCTGCTTGGTGATAGGCACGTGTCCTCTCTCTCAAACGTTGCTGAGATAAACGAGAACACTGAACTTCCAGAGCCAGGGAATCGCCAACAAATAAATCTGCAATTTGCCCCATCTCGGACAAAACCTTTTCAATACGTACTTTTTCACCATGATTAACCAAAGATTTATATAAGGCTGCCTTAAGGGATAAATGTTGGGCCGATTCATTCTCCGAGAAGAACTGACAATCTTGCAAAGACTTATGAGCAAAATGCGGACACATTACCTGCCCCTGCCTCAATAGGACTCTACCTTGACAACCTGGACAACAATAAGTTTCCTCGCGATTTAACTCAGTTTCAAGTGCTGAAACCAATTTCCCTTCCGGATTTTTTGCAATTAACACGACACCCTCCTTCATGCACTCTCTTACTTATTCGCAAAAGAATTCACAAAATAAAAAAACATCTAGATGACTCTAGATGCGCCCCCATTCAAACTGAAACTTGCTCCCTGCTGTATGGAAACTTAGGGTTACAGGTGTATTGCTTACCTTGGGATACAAGTGCCGCTCAGTCCATTTGCTCTCTTTTCAAAATACTCGATTTCTAGAGGAAAATCCCCCATTTACCCTGAAACCAAGACTTTGAAAACAGTTTCTATCCTACATAACCATTAAAAATAGCTATTGTAGCATAGACAGATGCTCTCACAAACATCTGGTCAAATTCCGTCACTGAAGCATCATCCCAATATGCTTATCACCCTTTTGTTCCGCAATCCCACTAAAAACTTAATCCTTGAGTTGATAATAAGATAAAACAATTTTTAGACTTTTACAAGTTAAAGTCTTTATTTACTAACATTGAACCACTATTTCCCTAGGTGCAGTTCAATACCAACAAACGCAAAACCGTGTTGGTCCAAAATGGTTTCTAGTTAAGAATATCTTGTGATTGATAGTCAGTCAATCTGAAGAACTTTCCCTCTAGCTTCTTTACGCAGAACGTCATACTGCTTACAAGATACTATTTCCTAGAAGAGTATTGGCTAAAAACCCCACTCTCAAAACATACCACCTATCAGCATTAGGTTTAGTCCACCTTCTGATAGGTATATTAGCAGTTACTGCTTTATTTTCTTTCCCTCTTCGCTTTTGAAGATTAGTCTCTACCGATTCTGCTGTTTTTGAATCTGTCATTTGCTCTACACGGATTAAAAATACCGCTAGCTCCCGCTACGATGATGCTGATGTTTAAAATCGATTAACCTAATTTTTTTGCTGTTTAAATCTTCTCTTTTTTAAATCATCACAATGAAACATTGGAATTTGATAACTTAGAATTCCAGATTCTAAGCTAGTCCTTTTTGACTAGGGAGTCACCCTGCCAAAAAAACAAACTCTTCCTAACACAATCTATTATACTGTATTATAATTTTTTGTCAATTAATTTATTTCATATTTTTTGAAAATAATATTTAGACCCTTGTTTTTTACATGGTTAACTATAGAGAAAAGCTTATAATATAGGCCTTTTTACAGTTTTGAAAAAATTAGAAAATGTATATCATTTTTTCTTTTTTGAGTCTAAATCAAGTAGTTTTACTAAATATCAGAAAATTTCATCTTCCTTGTTTCTAGCTAACTTGATTCTTCCAAACCAAAATAAGCTAGGAAAATTTCCTAGCTTTTTTTGTATTATCTTAGTGTTTACGTTTGTAAGTTGAGATACCGAACAAGGCCAAAGCTGATGTCACCATAGCTGCACCTGCTGCTGCAGAAGCTGCTGTTGATTTTTCACCAGTAGCTGGGAGAGCTGGAGCTTCTTCTTTTACAGGTACTGATGTTGGTGTTACAGGTTTACCTGGTGTAGGTTCTGTTGGAGTTGTTGGTACTTGAGGTTTTGGTTTCTCAGTTGTTTCTTCAACAGACACAAAGTTTTTGTGGTAAGTAACTGATGCTGAAACAGTATTTGGAAGAACTGGTTTATTTGGTTCTTCTGGCAATTCAGGAACAACTACTGTTGAGTTAGTTGCGAACCAGTAAGCAGTTGGAACGTTAAGGTTATTTCCGCTTACGATGAAGTCCATTGGTTGGCCTTTGAAGATTGTTGCAGCAGCACCATAGTAGGCATTCTTCGTACGAGGTGTTCCATCTGGGTTAATCGCATCCCAACCTTCATCTGTGACTTCACCAGTTGTTGGGTCTACTGTTGGGTCACTGTTAAAGCGAGAACCGTTAGCAACAAATTCATTATCATTTGTTGCATAAGCATAACCATCTTCATGCAAAGTGATAGATGAACCAGGGATTTGAACGTATTCATTACCATTCAAACCAACTTTTTCAATGTGGTTTCCAAGTTCAGTGTTCCAGTGGTTAAGTGATGAGATACTCAAAACTGAACCATTTTTAGACAAATCAAGTGGTTTCACTGATGACTCAGAATCAAAGAAGTTCAAGTTCATCTTAACGTGAAGTTTTTTGTTAGTGTCGTCAGTTTGTGAACCAATGAAAAGTGTCTTCGTTGGATCGTGGTACAACTTAACAATGGCTGAACCATCTGTACTTGGTGTTTCTACCAAAGTGTAAGTTGCAACGATTTTCTTAACTGGAGTACCATTGAATGATGTTCCGTTTAGATTGTTGTATGTTACAGTCAACGTTTGACCTGTAGCCATCTTCAACCATACATCTTCAGTATATTCACCATCAGCATTGATAGTGTACTGTGTACCGTTAGCTGCACTGAAGTCACTTGGAATGTAACGAGATGTGTTGAACTGTTCAAGGATTTCATCTACTGAGTGACCTGATTGGATTGTTTTATCCAAGTAGTCAACAGAACCTGCTGAATTTTCAACAGTCATAGTAGCATTAGATTCTGTTTTATAGATTAAACCAGCAGCATTTTCAGCCAATCCTTTTGTCAAAAGACGAGCTGTTGTTCCACCAGTATATTCTTTATAAGCTTTTTCCCAAGCAGCATAAGCAAGAACGTCTTGGTAGTATTTGTCCAATTGTGTTTTGTAATCTGCAAGTTTTTGTTTATATTCTGAAACCGCAGTTGTCAAAGCTGTTGTTTGAACTTTGTTGTCATTGTTGGCAGCTTCGACGCTAGTGTGTTTAACACCTGCTTCTTCTGTAGCTGTAAATCCTCCTGTTGCAACAACATTTGCTTTAGCAGATGTAAGAGCTGCATCAGCTTCTTCACGAGTCAATTTATTTTCAGAAACAACTGTATTTGAAGCCTCTTGAGCATCTTTAGCTGCTTGATCTTGAACAGCTTTAACATCAGCAGAATCTTTTGATGCTGCTGCAGTCGTTGTTGCAGCTTCAACAGCGTTATTGAAGTCAGGATTTGAAACTTCAGCAATAGCTTTAGTTGTTGTTTTTACAGTAGTATCTGTTTCAGTAGTAGTTTTTTCTTCTGTTCCAGGTACTGTAGTGACAACCGCTGCATCACCTGTTGTTTTAACAAGATTAGCACTTGATTCTGCAGTCGTATTTGATACGGTTGCATCAGTATCAGTAGTTGCTGTTACATCTTTAGCTTCATCCGCAGCTGCTAGGCTTGTAGCTGCGAGTCCTGCAAGCAATACGCTTGAATACAATGTTGTTTTAAATGGATTGACTTTCATTTACACTTTCTCCTTCTTGGTTAACATTTTATTAACCTATTTTCTTCACCGTTTAATATACTACCGTGATTTTCAAAATTTGGCAATAGCTTTCTGAAAAAAATATTATATATTTGCTACATGTTTTTAAAGTTTGACACACTTTTGTTATAATTTAACCATTTATTTACAATTAATTGTAATTCGTAAGGATTTTACAGAGTTTGTACTTAATACTTTCTTATAACTGTTCATTTTTTTCTCATAATAAACTATTTCAACGATAGAATAGGCTTCCTATTAGAAACAGGTCATCAAGAACTGGCCTCTTCATAACTAAAAACACATAAAAAACACCTTCAAGACCTTGACATTAAGCGTTTTTCGTTGTATGCTTGAAAAAAATGTTAAGAAAGTTGGGGGACTTTTCAATGACAAAAAAAGAAACTAGGACACTGATCCTTTTTGGGGTTAGTATTATTTTTGCGAACCTTGTACTTCGTTTGCTTCTTAAACCACTACCTGAGGAGATAGCCTATCTCATTAAAACGATTGTTCTTGGGTGCGGATATTACTTCCTAGTACATAGGCGTCTAGGTTTAAAACTCAAATCAGCTAAAAAGATAAGTTGGTCTGAAACCTTAAGTGTTTGTTGGTTAATTCTTTTGGCAGATTTTTTCTATATTTCTGCTAGTGCTTTTGGTATCAGTAAGGCACCCCATATGATTGGCACTGCCTTGATCATTGCCTTAGGGGCTGGCTTTTTTGAGGAATATTTTTCTCGTGGACTCTTCCTTAAACTCGCCTTCCAAGATGGTGTTAAATCTTCAAAACAGGTTTTAGGAGTCGTCCTCCTATCTGCCTTATCCTTTGGACTAGCCCATCTTGGAAATCTCACTCACCAACCCTTGAATGCTACCCTGTTTCAGGTTTATTATGCGACAGCTATAGGTATATTCTATGCGGCGATTTACCTACGTACTGGTAGCCTATGGTGGACTATTGTTCTGCACTGTTTGATTGATTTTGCTAGTGTACTTTTCTCACAATCAACACAGGCTGCTCCGGCTACAAGTATCTGGCATTTCATTCTCTGGTTACCTTTAATTGCCCTAGGACTCTTCCTTATTCGTCCTAAAAAATTGGAAGCTATTAGATATCTTAATGACTAATATTTCAAACTGCATCCCACAAGTTAGATTTTTGGTGTCTAATCTGGGGATGCAGTTTTTCATTTATCAGCACCACATTCTTACAACTTATCTCAATTTCCATTATTACTCCTAAAACGATTTAACCATAGAAATTTCATATCAGCTCTTCATCTATTCCTATCAGAATTTTGCTGATTTTAGACTTCTCATTTTGTTATAATATGACCTACAATCATATTTTTCTAAAGGGGATGCTTATGAATTTTCAACAATGTCGCTATGTTCAGACTATCGCTGAAACAGGGTCTTTTAGTAAGGCTGCTAAAAAACTCTTTTTGACTCAACCTAATCTCTCAGCATCCATCCGTGATTTAGAGGAAGAACTTGGAGTCCAACTCTTTGAACGTTCCAATACAGGAGCTAAACTAACTGATGACGGTCATGATTTTCTCAAATACGCCAAACGTATTCTTGGAGAACTAGATCTACTAGAAGGACGTTACCGTAAATCCTTTAAGAAATCATTCACTGTTGCCAGTCACCACTACGATTTCTTGTCACTTCCCATGGCTCACATTGCCCAACGTTTTCGTAGTGATTATCAAGAATTTCAACTGATTGAAACAACAACTAGGAAGATTCTCAAAAGCGTTGAAAGCTTCGAAAGTGACCTGGGGATTATTTATCTAGATGAAGATAACGACCATATCCTAGAACGCAGTTTCCAACACATGGATTTAACTTTTACCCCACTTGGAGAGTTTGAAACCAAGATTTTCTTAGGTCGCCAACATCCCCTAGCTCACAAAAAATCCCTCAACCTCAAAGATTTAGAGGGATACCCACAGGTCCGCTTTCGTCAAGAAAGCTCTGGAATTCATTTTGACGAAGATCCTCTCGAGGTTCTGCCTGACCAACAAGTGATTTACAGTAATGACCGAGGCAGTGTCATGAATTTGCTCTGTGCTTCAGATAGTTACGCTTCTGGCCTCGGTATTGTTAATAGTTTCATTAAGGACCAAATTGTTTTACTTCCACTGAAGAACAGTCCAAAGCACACCTTGGGGTTTGTGACAAATAATAAACAGAAACAATCCGCAATTATTCAAGCATTTATCGAGGAAATTCAGGATAGCTTACTACCCCACCACTAAGGAGAAGAAAATGGAATTTCAAACACTTAACAATGGCATCAAAATACCCGTGCTTGGTTTTGGTGTCTGGCAAATTTTCGATCAAAAGGAATGTCAAAAAGCCGTTGAAGACGCTCTTTCTGTAGGCTATCGATTAATTGATACTGCTAGTCTTTATCGAAATGAGGAAGCCGTGGGACGTGCTATTAAGGCATCTGATATCCCTCGAGAGGATATTTTCTTGACTAGTAAAGCCTGGATTAGCCAGCTCGGCTACGAAGATACCAAATTAGCCCTAAAAGAAACACTTCGTAAACTAGATACTGACTATCTTGATTTATATTTGATTCATCAACCTTTTGGCGACTTACATGGTGCCTGGCGTGCTATGATTGAGCTTCAGCATGAAGGACTTATTAGAGCCATTGGGGTTTCTAACTTCTCAACAGGACGTTTGGCAGATTTTGCCTTGCAAACACCTGTTATTCCAGCAGTCAATCAAATTGAGTTGCATCCCTATAAACAACACAAACTTATCCAGAAAGCTGATAAGGAATTTGGCACCCTAACGCAAGCATGGGCTCCTTTTCACAGAGGAGAGGATGGTATTTTTCAGGACCTAACCCTAACTGCTATCGCTGAAAAACATGGCAAGACAGTTGCTCAGATTATCCTCAGATGGCAAACCCAACAAGGTATTCTAACCATCCCTAAAAGCACCCATATCGAACGCATGAAGGAAAACTTTGATAGCTTTAACTTTCACCTAGACCAAACAGACCTTGATGCTATTAGTAAATTAGACAGATACCCAAATGCTTATGGTCCTGATGAAAGTGTGGAACGCATTAAGCATTTATTGAAATATAGTGTATAAGAAAACGAGTTCGACTGAACTCGTTTTTCTTATACACCAGCTCCTCTTGTGGCTTTCCTTAAGTAGTGACGGAGCTTAAGTGACATTCTCCATTAAATAATTTTCAGTTTTAAGGAATCAGAACTCCTAAGTGCTAGACTTAGATGTGCTTCAAGCGCCTTACTCACAACCGAAGTTCAGTAAAAAACAGTTTAGCAATTCTACGAATTGAAAAACTGTTTTTATTTAATATTTTACCCAATCACACTTCCATTTGGAACAGATGGATCCACTGTCAAAACAGTGAGTTTACCGTCATGTTCAGCAGAAAGAATCATACCTTGGCTGACATATTTCTTCATCATCTTGCGTGGCTTGAGGTTTGCCACGACTTGAAGTTTCTTGCCAACCAATTCTTGTTCGTTTGGATAGAATTTAGCGATACCTGAGAGGATTTGACGGTCTTCTCCGTCGCCAGCGTCAAGACGGAAGCGAAGCAATTTGTCTGAACCTTCGACTTTTTCCACTTCTTTAACTTCAGCGACACGGATTTCAACCTTGTCAAAGTCGTCAAATTTGATTTGGTCTTTTTCAGACTTAAGTTCGACCTCTTCTGGGTTCCATTCTTTCTCTTGAGGTTTGCCTGCGTTCATTTGAGATTGGATGTAGGCAATTTCTTCGTCCATGTCAAGACGTGGGAAGATTGGAGTTCCTTTTGAAACGACTGTCACATTTTCTGGGAAGCCTGAAAGTTCAAGATTTTCAAGGTCAAACTTCCCTGACAATCCGAGCTGTTCCATGATAGCATTTGAAGTGGTCATCATGAATGGTTGGATCAGGTGAGCTACCACACGAAGGCTAGCCGCCAAGTGAGCCATCACTGCTGCCAATTGTTCCTTGTCACCATCCTCTTTGGCAAGTACCCAAGGGGCTGTTTCATCAATATACTTATTGGTACGTGAAATGATGTTCCAAACGGCGTCCAAGGCACGTGGGAAATCTACAGCATTCATTTGTTTGTGGAATTCTTCGATATTTTCAGCCACAACCTTAGCCAAATCAGCATCAAAGTCTGTGACATTCTCAGCATAGCTAGGCACTTGACCACCGAAATACTTGTTAATCATGGCAACTGTACGGTTGAGGAGGTTCCCAAGGTCATTAGCTAACTCGTAGTTGATACGAGCCACATAGTCTTCTGGTGTGAAGGTACCATCTGAACCGACAGGAAGACTACGCATGAGGTAGTAACGGAGTGGATCAAGACCAAAACGCTCTACCAACATTTCTGGATAGATCACGTTTCCTTTAGACTTAGACATCTTACCGTCTTTCATGACGAACCAACCGTGGGCAACAAGACGTGTAGGCAATGGCAAATCAAGAGCCATAAGGATGATTGGCCAGTAGATTGAGTGGAAACGAAGAATATCCTTACCAATCATGTGGATAATTTCGTGGTTTTCATCATTTTGCCAGAACAAATCAAAGTTACCATGCTCATCCTGACCATAACCAAGGGCAGTGATATAGTTGATAAGGGCATCAATCCACACATAAACCACGTGTTTTGGATCTGACGGTACTTTTACTCCCCAAGTGAAGGTTGTACGTGACACAGCCAAGTCTTCCAAGCCTGGCTCGATGAAGTTTTTAAGCATTTCATTCATACGACCATCAGGTTGGATAAATTCTGGGTGTTCTTTAAAGAAGGCAGTCAAACGGTCTGCGTAGTTGCTGAGTTTAAAGAAATATGATTCTTCAGAAACCAACTCTACTTCATGCCCTGATGGAGCTACCCCACCAATGACATTACCTTGCTCATCACGGTAAACTTCTTCCAACTGACTTTCAGTGAAGAATTCTTCGTCTGAAACTGAGTACCAACCTGAGTATTCACCAAGATAGATATCTCCTTGTTCCAAGAGACGCTCGAAAACTTGAGCAACAACTTTTTCATGGTAATCATCAGTCGTACGGATGAATTTATCGTATGAGATATCCAAAAGTTGCCAGAGGTCCTTAACACCAACAGCCATACCATCCACATACTCTTGTGGTGTGACGCCTGCTTCTTCAGCCTTTTGTTGAATCTTTTGGCCGTGTTCATCAAGCCCAGTAAGATAGAAGACATCATAGTTCATCATACGTTTGTAACGTGCCAAGACGTCACAAGCAATGGTTGTATAGGCAGAACCAATATGCAATTTACCAGATGGGTAGTAAATAGGTGTTGTGATGTAGAATGTTTTTGTCATTTTAATTTCCTTTCATGTGTTAACAAATGGGCTAACACTGATGATATAACATCTTATTATAGCACGTTTTGGACACTAAAAAAACCAGACTAGCTGGTTTTAAACATTACTAGTTTTGAAAGAGCTTTTTATCAGCTCTAACATCACGTTCATAGTCGTAGTCTAATTTCTTCACGTCATCCTCTGATCGGCGTTTGAAGCTTCTTTCTTCGATAAGTTTGCCTTTCTTATTATAAGTAGTGACGATTAATTTATCACCCTTAACCTTGTATCGAACGGTTTCTTCGAGAGACTCTTTGTAGGCTTTAATGTAAATCTCTTTACTTTCGTCGTTATCAGCTTTAGTTCGATATTCACTAATTTTGTAGCGACTATCTACTGCTTGATTAATTACTTTGCTATATTCAGATAGCGACATGGTTAGTTTAAGCGTTCTAGACCAAGTGTCTGGACGGTAAGATCTATCTGTGTCATAATCTGAAAAATCAACTAGATTGTTCCCCCCAGCTAAGGTATAAAAATAGAATTTAACATTATCCCCTTTGACTTTAACAAAATCATGAGGCTCTAAGCCACTTTCCTTGAAAGATTCTATACCATCAACCATTTTCTTCTTATCTTTATGATAATAGTGATATGTTTCAAGCTGATAGGTTCCTTCAGGTATTTTACCGCCTTGTAGGTGCGTAAATGCATAGCCACCAAATGAAAGTGCCACTAGGACAATCGCCCCCACTACAGAAGCGATAATAATTTTAGCTTTCTTAGACAAGCCTGTCTTAGCAGGAGCAACTTGTGAAACGGCTTGTGTCACTTAGTCACTCAACTGAGCTTGCTGTAGATTAACACCCTCGTCCTTAGACTCTTGA
Organism: Streptococcus parasalivarius; assembly: GCF_054785155.1. Classification (NCBI taxonomy): domain Bacteria; kingdom Bacillati; phylum Bacillota; class Bacilli; order Lactobacillales; family Streptococcaceae; genus Streptococcus; species Streptococcus parasalivarius. Next base: position 64,147 of record NZ_BAABOB010000001.1, on the reverse strand, counting down.
GAAATAAATTCCCCATTAGCTTTTGCTTGTTGGATTTCTTCCTCTATCGGCTTACGATTATTGATTGTTTCGAAATAATCTAACCACTCTTTTTCGTTCATAAAAGTCCCCTTTTTCATTGATACTTCCATTCTACCAGAAAAAGACTCCAAAGCTATTTGATTAATTTCATAAAAAGAAAAGCGGTACCAGACTGGAGTTTTAGCTCTCCTTCTTGTACCACTTCATCTTGTTATGAAATAGGGGGGATTAAATTTTATCACTAGATTTTTTGCTACTATCACTTGAATCTGATTTTGATCCACTATTCTTACCGTCATTATATCCGCCATAGGTATCACCATAGTCATTACCATAGCCATAGCCGTAATCGTAGCCATAACCATAATCATAGTAATCCTTGAAGTCATCATATTGATCACTATAAGTCTTCAAATCTTTCTTATAATCTTTGATGGCATCCTTATAGTCATCCCAGCGCTCCTCAGCGTCTCCCTTACTCATACGTTTATAAGTAATACGTGACTGAAGCTTCCCCTTTTTATCATAAGTAGTCAGAGTGTATTCATCACCATGCTTGACATAAGTACGTTTTTCCTTCAAGGTATCTTTATATTCTCTTGTTGTTTTTTTAACGACTTTGTCAGCTGCCTCTTTGGTATAGAAGGAATAGTCTTTTCTCATCTTTTTCATGAAGTCTTTTGTGACATCTTCGACTTGATCCGCATTTAAAACTTGACTTTGTGTTTTATTCCACGGATCAAATACCTGAGGAACATCTATCTCATAGTCCATCAAACTAACATATGATTTATTGTCACTCTCTACTAAATTGTAGGTTCTAGATTGATTATTCTTTACAACTACAAAAGACTGAAACTCCAAATCTTCGTCCTTGTATTCATCTATGCCATCAACCATTTTATCTTTGTCTTCATCATAACGAGAGAAAGAAACTACCTCATATGTTCCATCTGCAATCTTACCTGATTGGTAGCGCCATAGTGAGTAGCCTCCAACGATAAGTAAAATTGCTGCCAAGGAACCTAAGACTGATGCCAAAATAATCTTAGTTTTCTTAGACATACCTTTTTTAGGGGGTACTACTTGTTGGAAAGTTGCTGCCGGTTGGGCAAACTGAGGCTGTTGCGTCATAGCAATTACAGGTTCAGCTGGTTTAATCGGTCTTTGCTCTGCCACTTGTCCATTTGAGCTAAAAACATTAGGTCGTTCAAGAATAAACTCGCCTGCTGCTTGAGCTTGAGATAACTCTGCGGGAGTTGGTTTACGACCGTTGACTAATTCAAAGTACTCAATCCACTCTTGCTGGTTCATAATAATCTCCTTTTTTATTGGTCTACTGTTCTATTGTACCAAAATAAATGGTGAAATAGTATTTGACAATTATCATAAAGACTGTAAGGTTTTTTAATAAAACATTTGGCTATGATTCTCGATCGTAAAGAGGTGCTTGGTCGGTAAGTAGTTCAACGCCAGATGAGATAATCCCCATCATGCCTTGAATAATTATAATACTTCAAGGCATACTCATAATCCCGATCATAACCACTTTTGACCTCTTTGGCTTCCCCTGAGCTCAATCGTTTAAAAGTTCTACGCGACTCAATATGTCCATCATCAGCATAAACAGTCAGAACGAGACCATTAGGTCGCTTTTCATAAGTTCTTTTTTGCTTCAACATTTTTTTATAATCGTCTACACACCTTTGGACAGATACTTCCTTTACTTTTGAATACTCCTCTCCCTTTTTAGAAATCTTATCAATATGAGAAATCACTAAAGCTTTATATTCAGAAACTGTTAAATCCTGTTTCAAAGTCCCAGTACGTGGGTAAAAAGTCTGTGGGAGCTTTTCATCGTGCTCAAATGGTGAGACAAAAGGTTCCCCATCCCCCACAAAAACATAATAAAATTGAGATTTCATATTCTCAACAACTATAAAATCCTCATATAAGCTATCATTATTCTCTCCTCGCTCAGTCCAATTTATCAATTCATTGGAATATGCCGATTTAGCCTCATATTTTACCATCTGATAGGTACCATCTGGAATATAGTTCTCTTGATACTTCCAAAATCTTCCCTCTCCTATGGCAATCAAAACTATCGCAACAAGTCCTAGAAAAACAATAATCCCAATCTTCCATTTTTTTGCCTTAGTCATACCTCTCCCCTTCATATTAGCCTACTCTTTAATACTATTTTACCAAAAATAGAGAGGAAATCTGTGACTTGACTACCAAAGAAAAAGAGGTTGAGAACTCATACTCTCAAACCTCTTTTCATCTATTTACTTTTTAAGATCCTCAGCACCAATGACTGGGTATTCAGTCAATCCTGACGCTGTTTCTTCTTCAAGCTTGTTTGTTTCCTCTGGTTTTTCCTCAAAGTCAACCTTAGGTGCATCTTTTTCATAAGCATTAATGATATCAGCTACAACTGGGTGACGTACGACATCGCTAGCAGAGAAGTGAACAAAATCAATAGCCTTAATTCCCTTCAATTTCTCCATAGCATCGACAAGGCCTGATTTAACACGACGTGGCAAGTCAATCTGACTCATGTCCCCATTGACAATCATCTTAGAATTAAAACCAAGACGGGTCAAGAACATCTTCATTTGCATGATGGTTGTATTTTGTGCCTCATCAAGGATAACAAAGGCATCCTCTAGGGTACGACCACGCATATAAGCGAGGGGGGCAATCTCAATAATTTCACGTTCCATGAGGCGGGTCGTTTGCTCCTTACCAAGAATTTGATATAAGGCATCATAAACAGGGCGAAGGTAAGGATCCACCTTTTCCTTGAGATCACCAGGCAAGAAACCAAGGCTCTCACCCGCCTCAACCGCCGGACGTGTCAGAACAATACGTTTAACTTGACCACGTTTAAGAGCTGTAACCGCAAGGGTAACCGCTAAAAAGGTCTTCCCTGTACCAGCTGGACCAATTCCAAAGACCACATCATGACTTTTAATGCTATCAACATAGACCTTTTGTCCTAAAGTCTTCACTCGGATAGGCTTACCACTGTTGTCCTTGATAATCTCTTCTTCATATAAAGCAACAAACTTGTCAATCGAACCATCTTGAGCCATGGTTAAGGCCGCAACAACATCTGAAGTGTTGACTAGCATTCCACGCTCCACTAAAACAAGGAGGGCTTGAATGGTCAAACGAGCCAATTCAATACTTTCCTCGTCATCTCCAAGGATCTGCACACGCTCTGTTCGAGCATGAATAATAACATTTAGGTTTTCCTCGATAAGTTTTAGATGGCGCTCATTGGTCCCAAAAAGTGACAAGACATCATCTGGGTGATTTAGGGTAATTTCAACAGAATACTCTTGCAAATAGAGTTCCTCTTTCTTTCGTCTTTTTCTCCATTATATCAAAAAAAGTCACGCCAGGCGTGACTTTTTATTATTCTGACTTATTCATTAAATGACACGTGAACGTGGTCATAGTGGTTTTCAGTAACGCTACCACGGTCTGGCATTTGGTTCCATGTGTTAGCTGGTCCGTAGATGTTGTTTACTGGTGCGTAGAATTGTTGTTTGTAGATGATGTACGAAATACCTGCATTTGAGATATTGTCTACTGCATATTGGGCAACTTGATCACCAACTGCTGAACCAACTGGTACCATAACGTCAACGGCAAGTCCTTTACCATGGTCTTGTGGATCACCTTCACGGTAACCACCGATATCAGTAAGACCAAATTGTGCCGCTACATCTTGACGGAAAGCTTCAGCTTGTGGTTGAAGGTGTGGATCCGTTGGAAGTGTATTTGTTGATGCAGGTTGTGCTGCTGGTGCCTCTGAAGCCACTGGTGCTTCTGATGCCACTTCTGATGTTGCTGCTGGTTCTACCGCTGGCTGTTCTGCTGGCGCTTCTGAAGCAGCTGGTGCCTCTGAAGACGCTTCTGATGTTGCTGCTGGTTCTGCCGCTGGCTGTTCTGCTGGCGCTTCTGATGTCGCTGGTGCTTCTGAAGACGCTTCTGATGTTGCTGCTGGTTCTGCCGCTGGAGCTTCTTCTTTTACTTCAGGCTGTGCTGGTGTTTCAGCAGCTGGAGTAGTTTCTGCTTCAGGTGTAGCTTCTGCTGACGCAGTGACATGATCAATAGCATCAGCAACTGGTTGTTCAGTTTCTGCGTATGCTGGTGCTTCTGATGCTGATGCGATAGCTTCTGTTACTTCTGAAACAGCTTGAGTTGACTCTTCTGTAACAGGTGCTTTAGTAGCTGTTGTGCTTACTGTTTCAACTGGAGCTGTCAAGTCCGCTGCAACTACAGATTGACCATTTACAGTCACTTCGTTAGTTGTCAAATTAGCTTCTGCAACTACAGGTGTAGTTGATGTTTCTGAAGCTGGAGTTTCAACTTTAACAGAGACAGCTTGATTATCAGCATTGTAAGTTGCTGTCAAGACTGTTCCAGGGTAAATCAAATCAATGTTTGTAATTTGATTGATGTTAGCCAAAACGTTCACATCGATACCCATAGCTTCAGCGATACTTCCCAAAGTATCACCGTATTGAACTGTATAAGTTTGTTGGTTATCACTTACAGCGATATCTGCTTTGATTTGATCTACTGAACGTGCTGCCCAGTTTGAAGTTTCATCGGCATGTACGTGACTTGCAGCAAAAAGTGAAAGTGCCGCGGTCGAGTAAAGAAGAGCCTTTGTTGTTTTAGATTTTGATAACATGTATAATTCATTCCTTTTTAATAATTTTAACATCTACAATAATACCACACTTTTTGTCAAAAGAGGGGGGATTTACTGCACTTTAAAGCAATTACTAACTAGTTGTAACAAGCCTAATTTATTGAAAAAAAGCTGATATATTTGTAAAAAATTGTAACAATTCATCCCATTTCAAATGGTAATTACTTTTTTAAGAAAATGCTAAAAGGTCATTATGCTTATCGTAAACTTAGTCACTATTAATGGGCTAGATAATCTTCCCAAATCTGGTCAAACTGCCCTAGATTAAAAGAAAAGCTAGCTTGATCTTCCAAGTAACGACTGACTTCTTCAAAGTCATCGGTATGCTTCGGGAAGGTTGAATCTTCAAAAGCCAAATCAGCCAAGATTGCTACTGGTTCATTGGATTTAGGATTACGCTGGGCCATCAGCCAAGTATAAAAGGATTTTCTCATGCCTTCTCCTAACCGATTAATTCTGTTCCAAACTGATCTTGTTTGATTTTTTTGGCCTTCATCAGACCACCTAAGGCTTTTTTAAATTGACCCTTAGAAATACCGAAGGTTGCCTTGATATCTGCTGGTGATGACTTGTCATTAAGCGTCATAAAGCCACCATTGCTCTCTAAATAGGTCAAAATCATCTGAGCATCATTTTCGAGCATTTCAAAAGAACGTGGTTTAAGAGAAAGATTGAGGGTACGGTCAACTTCTCTGAACCCAATCACACGCGCTTCAAGGACCTGACCTAAACGTGGCTCCGCATAACGTTCTGATGGATGGATGAAACCAAGCATGTTATTCTCTGGCAAATAAACAAAAGTTCCTGACAATTTGAGACGGTAGGCAATAGCTGGCCATTTTTGGTTTTGCATATTATCGTAAGCAGGTCCAGCCATACGTTGAAAGACCTCAGGTTCGGCAGGAAGTCCCCAAATACGGTCTTTTTTGTCAACATCGAGTTTGATGTAGAGTTTATCCCCCTTCTTAGGCCAAAGCTCTTTGAGTTCTGGCAAAACATCGAGAGAGACAACAATCTCCTTATCTGGAATTCCTACGTCTACAAAGACACCTAAATCCTTACGAACTTCAGTGACCTCTCCCCAATCATAAGAATCGCGAGTTGCCTTGATTTCCTTTTGAGTCAGACGTGATTTTTGCTTGCTATCTGTATAGGCAAAGCCTGTCACCATGTCACCAATGGCGTATTTTCCTTCTTCTTTAGACAAGGCAAAAGTCACACCGTCCTTTTGTACAAAGTAAAATTTATCATTTTCATCAGTTACTAGGGCAGTAATGATCGTTCCAAGTAATGTATTCATCTTTTTTCCTCTAAAAAGAGAGTCGGACAAGGAAGCTAACATAGTCCATGCTCTCTTGCTTCTGTCCCACTCTCCTTATTTTTCTATTAATTAAACAGTAAGGAGTTCTTTTTCCTTTTCTGCTGTCATGCTGTCAATCTTCTTAACAGCGTCATCAGTTGCTTTTTGGATATCTTTTTCCAAAGCTTTCAATTGATCTTCTGTGATTTCTTTGTCTTTTTCTTGCTTCTTAGCTTCATCCATAGCATCACGGCGGATATTACGGATAGCGATTTTAGCATTTTCACCGACTTTTTTCACTTCTTTAGCCAACTCTTTACGTGTTTCTTCTGTAAGTGCTGGGATAACCAAGCGCACAACAGAACCATCATTAGCTGGGTTGATTCCAAGGTCAGATTCATTGATAGCACGTTCGATATCAGCAATTGAACCTTTATCAAATGGTGAAATCAAAAGGACACGTGCTTCAGGAACCGTAATTGAAGCCAATTGGTTAAGTGGTGTTGGAGCACCATAGTATTCTACAGTGATGCGGTCAAGAAGTGAGGCATTGGCACGACCTGCACGGATAGAGCCAAATTCACGGGCCAATGACTCGTGTGAGTGGGCGAAACGTTCTTTTGCTTTTTCAATAATTGCGTTTGTCATAAATTCTCTCTTTCTTACTTGTGTGATTCTGCTTTGTTAGATACAGTTGTCCCAATTTGCTCACCAAAGATAACACGTTTGATGTTTCCTGGTTCGTTCATGTTGAAGACAACAAGGTCAATGTCATTATCCATTGAAAGGGTAGAAGCTGTGGCATCCATAATTTTCAAACCACGTTTGATAACTTCCACGTGTGTCAATTCATCAAATTTGACAGCATCAGCGTTTTTACGAGGGTCGTCATTGTAGACACCATCAACGCCGTTTTTGGCCATAAGAATAGCATCAGCTTCAATTTCAGCTGCACGAAGAGCCGCTGTTGTATCTGTTGAGAAGTACGGTGAACCAATACCTGCTGCAAAGATAACAATACGACCTTTTTCAAGGTGACGAAGGGCACGACCACGAATATAAGGCTCTGCCACAGATTTCATATCAATCGCTGTCTGAACACGTGTATCAACACCGAGTTGTTTCAAACTATCTGCCATAACAAGGGCATTCATAGTTGTTCCAAGCATACCAGTATAGTCCGCTTGAACACGATCCATTCCTGCTTCAGCTGCAGGTTCCCCACGCCAAAGGTTACCACCACCGATAACTAGAGCAATTTGAATACCTGAATCCGCTACCTCAGCAATTTCTTTAGCCATAGCTTGGACAGTTGGAAGATCAATCCCAACACCTCGTTCACCAGCTAGAGCTTCACCTGAAAGCTTAATGAGGACACGTTTGTATTTTGGTTCTGCCATGATTTCTCCCTATTAACTATTTTGTTTTATGATTTAATTCTTAGCTGAGATTCATCTTTCCTAAGTCGTCAATTACCATCCTTTAAAGATGGTTAAGGGGCTTATTCGAGCAACTCCTTTTTATGATTAGGATAGGAAAATGTTTTCTTTTTTTGCAAAGAAAACACTAAATCTTCATCCTTACTATTTTATCATAAATTAGGGTTTTCACCTAGTCAAATATTTAAAAAATATCCTTACAAGATAACTGTAAAGGTGATGGTGTCATTTTTATAAGAGGCAAAGATACGCCCCTTAAATAATTTGACCATACTTTGAGCCATGGACAGGCCAATGCCAAAACCTTTGTGTTCTCTGTTATTATGGGATTCTTCAATACGATAAAAACGCTCAAAAAACTTGCTATAGTCAACAGCCTTACCTTCTTTATAGGTGTTTGACACTTCTAAACGAGCCCGTTTTCGCGTTCTTCCAATCTGACGAAGTCTTACCGTAACTGTCCCTTCTGGATCACAATACTTGTTAGCATTATCCACAAGGAGAGTCACAAGTTCAAAGAGAGACTTCTCCTCTGCTTTTACATGAATATCCGGTGTGATGTCCATGACAAAAGATTTACCGTCTCGAACGACAGGTCCCTTAAAGTCCTCTGCTGCATCCTCAGTAATATAGGAAAAATCGACATCTTGAAGAACAATATCCGGCTGCTCCTCCAGACGAGATAGGGCTACCAGAGAATTGATTAGAGTGGTCAAACGTGCCACCTGGTCATTCGTTGACTTGGTCCATTCGTTCTCTCCAGTCATGAGTTCCTGTAGCTCCGTATTGGCAGAAATAATGGCCAATGGTGTCTTTAATTCATGACTAGCATTAGTAATAAAACGTCGCTGCTTTTCGTAGTTTCGAATGAAGGGACGAATGACGATTCCTGATAAGGCACTGACAATGACGACAAAAAAGATAAACCCAAACAGTGATAAAAGGATAGAAAGACTGAGCAAAGCTTGGGAAGAATTGTAATAAGAGGTCGTGTCCAGAAAGACCACCAGAATCTTATCTTTGCTGACTTTACTAACCTGATAACTCAGATTGATATTTTTTTCTCTAATTGTTCCAAGATTATTGGTTAAGCGACTAACTGTCAGGGCATATCTAGCCGCTTCCTCGTCGTTTATTAGGGACGTATGGCTGGTATCCTGGCTAACAATCTTATCATCAGACAAGGTCACACTGAAAAAACGAAAACTATCCGATGGAATTTCACGCCCTTGATTGGTCTCAATTTTTTTAGTTTTTCCGAAACTACCATTATTTTCTGTAAGCGTGTTGAGAACCTTACTAATTTCCTGTTCTGTCTGAAAGGACCTCACAGTATTGATGATTCCCACTGTAAAAACCAAGATAAAGAGAATAGCCAAGGAAGCAATCATAATAAATTGAAGTCGTAAACGTCTAAACATGAACTACTCCTCTCTAATTGGCAAGAAGGCAAAAGTCACCACCCTTTTCACCAAGAATGCTGATATCAGCCTGGATGGCTTTCAATTTCTGACGCAAATAGGAAATATAGACCCAGACAATCGATTCGTCCACATCTTCCTCATCATCCCAGATGGTCTTAAAAAGGTGCTCAGTCGTTAATTTCTTGGCAGGATTGAGCATGAAGTGAGCCATTAACTTGGTCTCTCTGCTCGAAAGTCTAATGGCGTTGCCAGCTACCAACTCCTGTTCCTCCTGATCCAAACGTACAGAACCAAGTGTCAAAATTTTGGCAGTAAAGGTCTCACTAACACGACGCTCTAGCGAGCGCAAACGAGCCAAAAGTTCCTTAAGAGAAATCGGCTTGGTCAAGTAGTCGTCTGCCCCAGCGTCAAGTCCTGTCACACGATCATCAACTTCAGCCATGGCCGTCAACATAATGACATGCGTCGTATTCCCAGAGGAGCGAATCTCTTTCAGGGCCTCAATACCTGTTTTAATGGGCATCATGATATCCATAATCATTACTTGATAGGCATTCTGTGCGGCTAGGTCAACTGCCTCTTGACCGTTAAAGGCCTGATCCACCTCATAGCCTTGATGCTCAAGAGCCGCCTTGTAAACTCGAGAAAGAGCTTCCTCATCCTCAGCTAGTAGAATTTTCAAAGCCATTCTAGTCCCCTCCTTCTTGAATTAAGTTACGGATGGTCTGCATGGTCAAATCACATGAAGCTAATTCATCCGCACAGCGCTTAAGCTCACGGGTAATCATTTCTGAATTCTTGATATCGTGCTTGTACTTCATCTGATGCTCCAAACTGGCCCACGAATCCTGAGCGATGGTCCGAAGCTGAACCTCAACAAAATAGGTCCCTTTATCATTACCCAGGACATCTGGAAAGTCTGTTTCCATTTCTAAAATGAGGTGGTAAGAACGATAGCCATTTGGCTTGGCATTTAGAATATAATCCTTCTCATTATAGATAGAGACTCCTGGAATAGCCTTGATTACATCGATAGTCTTGTAAATATCATCCACAAAACCACAAACAATTCGGATACCAATACTATCCCGGATTTCCTTGAGGGCAGACTGGCTGGTCTCAGGCAAATTTTTCCTACGACATTTTTCACGCATAGAATCACTTTCCTTAATTCTGGAAATGAAATGTTCATAGAGTTTAAAGCCTGTTTCTTTTTTGCTAGCAATATTAGCCGCAATAATTGGGTCTGTTATTTCTTGTAAAATTTTTGGGAGATACTGAGCATATTCCCCATAAATACTTGGAGTTGACATATAAACCTCCTCTAATATCATTCCTTAATTATAGCATAGATAGGCTTAAAAATAAGGAAAAAGCCGGCTTTGAGAAAGTCTTAAAGAATAAGAAAAACCTAGCCGAAGCCAGATTCATTTTTCCTATCTCAGTTTAATTTTCACTTAACTATTTATCAAGAGATTTGACAAAAGGCCAGTTGCCCAATTTGTTCTTCTCGTAAGTCAAGACCTTATAACCACATTGCTTGTAGCCATTTTTCTCATAGAAAGGCACATTGTAATCGCGATTGGTAATCAAGCCAAGACTACGACCTCCTGTACGACGTACAAAAGGTTCAACCCCTTCAAGCAAGAAACGACTTCCTATACCTTTTCTTTGATAATCTGGAGTTACTGCTAACATCATCAGGTACCAATCGTATTCTGCAGAATCCTCCAGATGTCTTTCAGACTCTTCAACAAAATTAAAGTACTTAAACAACTTAGTGATGCTTATGAAACGGAAAAGCTTGGTCGCTCCGTTCTGGAGATAGTTAAGCATAGAAATCGTCTGATGCTGTAAAATAGCTGCCGCAACAATGCGACCATCCTTTTCAGCCACTAAACACGAATCCATCTTTATAGCTAAACGCACCAACATTTCCTGCAAGGCTAAGACAAATTCCTCATACTGTTCAGGCTTCTTTAAATTAGCGGCAATCATTGAAAGATAGGGATAATCTTCAAAGGCATCTGCACATACTTGTGCCACTTCCTGAACTTCGTCTAGTCTTGCTTTGCGATATTGCATCTTAATCTCCTAATCTGTCTGTTTTTTTCAGTATAACACAAAACGCATGACTGACAGTCATACGTTCTATGGTTTTTTGTAAAATCTTATAATTTTATAAGAAAAGTTTAGGCAACTTCTTCTGTAAATTGACTATTATAAAGATCAGCATAGAAACCATCTGCTGCCATGAGCTCATCATGATTTCCTTGTTCAATAATATTCCCATCTTTCATCACAAGGATTAGATCAGCATTTCGAATGGTTGATAAGCGGTGAGCAATGACAAATGAAGTCCGACCTTCCATAAGTTTGTCCATGGCTTTTTGAATCAATTCTTCTGTTCTGGTGTCAACAGATGATGTCGCTTCATCCAAGATAAGAAGAGGGGCATCCTTCAGAAGGGCACGTGCAATGGTCAAGAGCTGTTTCTGACCAACTGATAATGTCACAGAATCATCCAAATAAGTGTCATAACCTTTTGGAAGTGTGGTGATAAAGTGGTGAACACCGACAGCCTTGGCTGCAGCAATAACTTGCTCGTCAGAGACATTTTCTTGGTTGTAAATTAAATTATCCCGAATCGTTCCTTCAAAGAGCCAAGTGTCTTGAAGTACCATAGAAAATTGGTCATGAACGGTCTCACGCTTCATGTCGTTCGTATCCACACCGTCAATGGTGATACGACCTTGATCGATGTTATAGAACTTCATAAGCAAGTTAACAATAGTCGTCTTTCCAGCACCTGTTGGACCAACAATCGCAATCTTTTGTCCTGGCTTAGCAAGAGCTGAAAAATCATGAATAATAGTCTTTTCAGGAGTATAGCCAAAGGAAACATGATCAAAGACAACTTGACCTTTAGTATCTGTCAATTCAGCTGTCTTGGCTGACTCATCGTCCATATCTTTTTCTTCCAAAAATTCAAAGATACGACCAATAGCTGCAGTGGCTGACTGAAGCTGTGTAATCCCTTGTGCAATTTGAGAAAGAGGTTGTGAGAAAATACGAACATAAGTCATGAAGGCTACCACATCACCAATAGTCAAGCTACCATCAATAACCTTAATAGCTCCCACAAGACAGACAATGACGTAACCAAAGTTCCCAATGAAAATCATAAGTGGCATCATAATACCTGAGATAAACTGAGATTGCCACATCGATTTATAGAGCTTATCATTAAGCTCCTTGAAAGCTTGACTACTTTCTTCAGATGCATTGTAACTTGTTACAACTGCTTGACCTGTGTAGATTTCTTCAATGTACCCGTTAATGTTAGCCAAATTTTCTTGTTGGCGTTTGAAAAGGGGTTGTGAGAAACCCATGATGAAGGCTACTAGAACAAATCCTATCAAGACAGAACCAATCGCAGTGAAAGCCATAGTGACATTTGAGTAAAACATCATAATAATGGCTGCGACCAAGAGAACACTTGAAGTAATTAGGGTACCCAGACCTTGACTAAGAGATTGTCCCAAAAGGTCAACGTCATTAGTCACACGAGAGAGGGTGTCCCCTTGAGAATGACTGTCAAAATAATTAAGGGGAACAGTGTTGATTTTCTTTTGGATAGCTGTACGGAAACGTTGTGAAAAGCGTTGTGTAACCGTCGCAACCGTAAAGCTTTGTAAGTAACCCACAATCGCTGAAATGGCATAGAGAACAGCTAAGGTCATAGCAATACTTGCCACCTTGTCCAAGTCAATGCCTGGAATCGTCCCCATTTTGGTAGGTGTAATACCTTCAGTAATAGTATTGGTAATTTCTTTAAGCTTATCTGGTCCAATAACTGTAATGACTGCTGAAATAATGGCTCCAACAATCGCAAGGACAAAGGGAACTTGGAAACCTTTAATATAGGGTTTTAAACGTTTATAGGACGATGTTTTTGGCTTATTTTCCATTTTCTAGCTCCTCCTTAGACAATTGTGAATAGGCAATTTCTTGGTAAACTTCATTATTAGCCAAGAGTTCCTTGTGGGTTCCTTGACCAACGACCTTACCTTTATCAAGAACCAAGATTTGGTCAGCATCCATTATAGTAGAGATGCGTTGCGCAACAATCAACTTGGTCATATCTTGTGTTTTTTCAGCCAATTCTTGACGCAACTTACGATCGGTCTTATAGTCCAAAGCTGAGAAGGAATCGTCAAAGATCAAGATTTCAGGCTTACGGGCAAGTGCACGCGCAATAGCCAAACGTTGTTTCTGACCACCTGAGAAGTTAGACCCAGCTTGAGCCACTTCTGCCTTAAGTTGACCTTCTTTATTTTCAACAAAGTCTTTTCCTTGAGCCAATTCGAGAGCTTCCCAAATTTTAGCGTCATCGAGAGGACTGTTATTGCTAGTTCCCATTGTCATATTTGATGTGATATCACCTGAGAAAAGCACAGCCTTTTGTGGAATATAACCGACAATATTGTGCAAGGTGTCATGATCATAATCTCGAACATCAACGCCATCAACCTTGATAGTTCCTTGCGTTGCATCGTAGAAGCGTGGGATAAGATTAACAAGCGTTGATTTACCAGATCCCGTTGAACCAATAAAAGCAACCGTATCTCCTTTTTTAGCTTTGAAGCTAACATGCTCCAAAACAGGCTCTGAAGTTTCAGAATAACGGAAGGAAACATCTTCAAATTCAACAGTTCCGACTTCTTTAGGCTTTTCAGAACTACGTTCAGGGTAAGCAACTGAAGATTGAGTATCTAAAACTTCATTGATACGTCCAGCTGCTACAACTGCTCGTGGAAGAAGGAAGAAGACAACAATCATCATCATGAATCCCATAACAACCTGCATGGCATAAGATGAGTAAACCACCATATCTGAGAAGAGATGGACCTTATTTTCCATGGCACTAGCAATCTTAGTTGGATCAGTTGGAATCTTAACATCTTCAATCAGATGCGCACCAATCCAATAAATAGCTAGCGTCAAACCACTAGATACAGCAGTCATTACCGGTGTCAGCAAGGCAAAAGAACGACCGATGAAAAGATTGTTTTGGGTCAGATCAGTATTGGCCTTTTCAAATTTATCCTCTTGATAACTCTCAGCGTTATAGGCACGTACCACACGAATCCCAGTAAGAGATTCACGCGTCACACTATTGAGTTTATCTGTCAAAGTTTGAATCAAGCGTTGCTTAGGCATGACCATAATCAAGAGGAAAAGCATGAGAATGGCAATTACTGCCACAGCCACAAGCAAAGCAAGAAGCCAATTTCCATTTTTATCAGCAATCTTTGTAATAGCCCAGATTGCCATAATAGGTCCCTGTGTAATAACCTGTAACCCCATGGTCAGTACCATCTGTAATTGTGTAATATCGTTTGTCGTACGGGTCAAAAGACTAGGAATAGAGAATTTCTTAATCTCGGCATCCGAAAAATCTAAAACCTGATGGAAGATATCATCACGAAGACGAGTGGTAAAACTAGCTGCTGTTCTGGCAGCTAGAAAACCAACCACTACAGAGGCCATAAAGCCCGCAAAGGACATTAAAAGCATTCGCATCCCTGGGGCATCCGTATTCCAAGCAAAAATATCCGACGCCTTAGTCCCCTTGGTTGATAAGAGGGTTGTAATGTCAGACATATAGTCTGGAATTTTCAAGTTTAGATAGACGTTCAAACAAACAAATATCACAGCTAAGACAATCATACTTAACTCTTTTGCCGTCAAACGTTTAAAAATTTTAAACATAAGTTACTCCTTATTTTTCTCTAAATTCTTACGAATTTGGTGAAAGACTCGAAAAGCTGTTTCTGCATCTTCTTTCGAAATACCATCTAACAACTGTCCATGGATAGCCTCTCGGAAATGTCCGACGTCTTGAGCCTTCTTTTTACCCAAGTCTGTCAGATGAACATACTTGTAGCGTTTATCCTTGTCAGATGTCACCAATTCAACGAAACCATTTTTCTCCATACGTTTGACCAAATTACTAGCCACTGACTTGGAAATAGATAGTTTTTTCTCAATATCTTTGATAAATATTTCTTTATCTTGGTTCTCAAACAAGTACCTGACGGCAAATCCTTGCGGGCCAGCCAGATGCTCAACGCCATACGCTTTACCTAACTCTTGCACGCGAGATTCCATAGTATTGATGAATTCTCTGAAGTCACTAAAAGGATCTTTTCCATGCATCGCAAGCTCCTCCTTAAATAATTCTCATGGAAACTATTTTAGTTCTTATGAGAACTATTGTCAAGAAAAAGTTCCTATGAGAACTAAAAAAGAGTGAGGTAGAAATTTTTAGTTCCTACTCTCACTCCCATAACTATTCTAATCGATGTTTCAAAGTCTAATGTCAGGCACTTCCTAAACCATGCTAGCTATATAATAATACCCTCCAAATGGTCCAATTCATGTTGAATAATTTGGGCTGGCATGCCAGAAAAGCTTAACTGTTTAGGCATCCATTGTTCATCTAAATAAGCTACCTCAATCGACTCATAACGTCTGGTTGGACGACTTCCTTCTAAAGATAAACAAGACTCCTCTGTTTGAAAAGGTGAGGATTTGCTGACTAAAACAGGATTAAACATGACTAGATTAACAAAACCGATATTTACGATAATGACACGCTTTTTAACTCCAATCATATTGGCAGCCATACCCACACAGGCATCCTTATGAAACTCCAATGTATCACGCAAATCTTTAGCCAAATAGAGGTCTTCTTTAGTCGCTTCTGTCGATTTTTGTCCAAGGAAAAAGACATCCTTTACGATAGTTTTTATCATCTATTTACTCCCTTTTCTTATCTAAACTATGAAATGATATATCCTTCTTTTATCGAAACCAAAGGTCTTCATTCCAAATAAATCACCTTGACCTATTATATCAAAAGGCCCACCCTCTAGTAAAACAGACAAAAAAAGAAACCCGCAGGCTCCTTTTTAGTCATCTTTCTTCACTCTATACAAATAACCAATAAAAACCAAAAGACTAATAGTTGAAACACTCATTGCCACTTTAGCAACTGTAGTATAGCTATAGGTCAAAACAACACCATGTTTACCTGGTGGTAAGACTAGATTAGTTGGATTCTTTTCCTTAGCTAAGTAAGTGGTTACTCGCTTCCCATCAATCCTTGCTTCTTGTCCTTTGTAGTAGAAAACTGGCAACGACAAGACCTTAGATTCTTTAGACTCGTTGGTCACTGTAAGTACTAGCTCGTTGGGAGAACGGCTGATGAATGGCTTGATTTCCTGATTATCCAAGAAAAGGTGTTTGTCAAAGACAAAGCCAAAAGGCACTTCTTTATTGGTATAATCCCCATTTATATTTTTATAAGTTCCCTTGGCCAGCATTTCTCTCGTGACTTTGGTATCGCTTGGCAATATATTCTTTGCTTTAGTCATCTTATCTTGAACAGTAACAATCTGAAACATATTTAGACAAAGACCTAACAAGACAAGTATTGTCGATGCCTTTATAGAAATATTTTCCATGATATTCGCCAAAGCTAAACTGAAGAAAAGCAGAGCAAAACTCCATAATCTCCAAGGAAATTGAAGGTTGGACACTGGACTTGCCTGTAAAAACTGCCAAGGAAAACTTTTCAAGGTTAAAAAAGCTAAAATAAGAGAAATAAAAAGGTAAATTCTAGCTTCCCCAACCTTAACAAAACGCTTAGTAAAAATCAGGCTTAGCACTAGGCCCAGGAGGTAGAGAAGATTAACTGATGGAGTCCTTAAATCACTTTTTAGAATCAACTCCCAGTTGTCTGCCAGACTTAAAGCTGTCTTTGATAGGAGCGGTTTAAAAGTCGTTCGTAGAGTGACAAACTTGAATTGCTCTATCATAGGAACAAAGAAAGCTAGAGACATACTAAGAGTGACAAGGGTGCCCTTAAGAAATCCTAGGACACGTTCTTTTTTATTATCCCAAATCCAAAAACTAGTTACCACCGCAAAGAAAATCCCAACAGAAGCCAAAAGGACCGATAAGACATGGGAATAAACTAAACCAAGCATCCCAAGAGTCAAGATCCACCATTTCTTGTAATCTCCAAAAGTTATCAAACGAACGCCAACGAAAACTAGAGGTAGAAAAATCATCGCTAGCGTTTCGCCAACGGCTGCCCGGTAATAAGAATTGTGCAAGAAATACCCCGAAAAGAGATAAAAGGTAGAAAATATCGTCACCTGTTTATCAGAATATTTCAATAAACGTAATCCGTAAAAACTAAGCAAACAAGTTACAAAGCGAACAAGAAACTGAAAACTCATCCAGGCTACAAAGACCGACTGAGTCAGCTTATAGATTATGAAAATTGGATAATAAGTTAACCAGGGATAAAAGGTATTGATTAATTGTCCGGTACCTCCGTTAGTCGTAAAATTAATAGGACTCTTCCAGACAGTATCCAAAGATAACAGTCGGTTAATGTGAAAGACAATATCATCACCATAAAGCTTGTCTCTAAAAAAGAACATAGGCAGTATTGACACCATACTGATTAAGAAACTTATTAGAATGATTGTCTGATTAGTATACTTCTTCTTTTTTAGCCCACAGGGACCCTTTCCAACACTCAAAATTATTCCTCTCATATTCTAATTCATAAAAATCTGCTCTAGAAAGAGATTTCTTACAAGGTCATTATACCAAAAAAAGCACAGAACTCCTCTTCCTCCTAAGTCTGTCTAAACAAAAAAAGAAACCCGCAGGCTTCTTTTCTTATTTTATCGAGAGGCTTATTAATCAGGTCAAGGCTGTTAATTAAACAATACCTTGAGCTGACATAGCGTCTGCAACTTTAAGGAATCCAGCGATGTTGGCACCCACAACAAGGTTACCTTCATGACCAAATTCTTTAGCAGCTGCTGCAGCATTTTCGTAGATACCTTTCATGATATCGTAAAGTTTAGCATCAACTTCTTCGAATGTCCATTGTGTACGTCCGCTGTTTTGTGCCATTTCAAGAGCTGATACAGCAACACCACCAGCGTTAGCAGCTTTGGCAGGACCAAATGATACACCAGCTTTAAGGAAGACATCAATAGCTCCCAAAGTTGAAGGCATGTTAGCACCTTCTGAAACAGCCAATACACCATTTGCTACAAGTGTTTCTGCATCTGTTTCATCCAATTCATTTTGAGTTGCACATGGGAATGCCAAGTCAGCTTTAATAGACCAAACTGTCTTTTCACCACCAGCAGGTGTGAAGGTTGCATTTGGACGAGCTTCTGCATATTTAACGATACGTTCACGTTTAACTTCTTTGATTTCTTTCAACAAGTCAACGTCGATTCCGTCTGGATCATAAACAAAACCAGATGAGTCAGAACATGTTACAGCTTTAGCACCTAGGCTTTGCAATTTTTCAATAGCGTAGATGGCAACGTTACCAGCACCTGAAACAACTGCTGTTTTACCGTTAAAGTTTTCACCACGTGCATTAAGCATTTGTTCTGCAAAGTAAACAGCACCGTAACCAGTTGCTTCTGTACGAGCAAGTGATCCACCCCAGTTCAAACCTTTACCAGTAAGAACACCTGTGTACTCATTACGAAGACGTTTGTATTGGCCATAGAGGTAACCAATTTCACGTCCACCAACACCGATATCACCTGCAGGTACGTCTGTATCTGCACCAATGTGTTTGCTCAATTCAGTCATGAAGCTTTGGCAGAAACGCATGATTTCGTTATCTGATTTACCTTTAGGATCGAAGTTTGATCCACCTTTACCACCACCGATTGGTTGACCAGTCAATGAATTTTTAAAGATTTGTTCGAAACCAAGGAATTTAATGATTGATTGGTTTACTGATGGGTGGAAACGAAGACCACCTTTGTAAGGACCAATAGCTGATGAGAATTGTACACGGAAACCACGGTTTACTTGTACTTGTCCTTTATCGTCAACCCATGGCACACGGAATGAAACGATACGTTCTGGTTCAACCAAACGTTCCAAAAGGTTTTCTTCAATATATTTAGGATATTTGTCGAAGACAGGAACAAGTGAATCGAAAACTTCTTCAACTGCTTGAAGGAACTCAGCCTCATGGCCATTTTGAGCTTTCACTTTTTCAAAAACGCTAGCAACGTACTCTTTACCTGTTGTCATATCAATTTTTCCTTTCAAATAATTACCTTAGTAATTTAATTACATGAATAGTATAAATTTTCAGAATCTTCTTGTCAAGTATTTTCTGCTATTTTTTTGATTTTTATGTTAGGTTTTATGACATAGCAAGTAATCTATCTTTTTTAAGCTACTCCTAAAAAGTTATCAATTCAACAATGTAAGCGGATTCTATTTTTCTAGTTTTTCTCCAAAATTTTTTAAACTTTTTTTCAACTTTAAAGCTAAAATAGCCTAAAAAATAATTTAGTAGATTTACTATTTTTACATTTACAAAGATCCCCAACTATGTTATTATGAATTTAGTAATTTTACTAAATCTTGAAAGGGATCATTTTTTATGAAAAGAAAGCAATTATCAGGAAAGCACATCGGCATTGTTTTTGGAACTTTCGCTCCAATGCATGTTGGGCACGTTGACCTTATTACCAAGGCAAAACGCGCTAATGACAATGTGCTCGTCATCGTAAGTGGCAGCAACACACAAGAAGATCGAGGGACACGCGCAGGCCTATCGCTCAACCGCCGTTTCCGTTATGTTCGAGAAGTTTTCTATGATGATGAATTAGTCGTTGTGGATAAACTGGATGAGGCTGGAATGCCAGCCTATCCCGAGGGATGGGTACCTTGGGTTAATCGTGTCAAAGAGCTTATCTCTAAAAATACGGATAATCCTGAAAAGATTACCTTTTATGTTGGAGAGCCAGAGTACGTGACTGAGCTCAATCGCTATTATCCTCAAGCTCAGGTAGAACTCATCGAACGCTCTATTATCAACATCTCTGCTACCGAGATTCGCGACAATCCTATGGAAAATTGGCGTTTTATCACCAAGCCTTTCCGTCGTCACTTTACTCGTAAGGTCCTTGTTGTGGGCTCTGCTAGCGGTGGAAAAACTACTCTTGTTAAAGATTTGGCCCGAACTTACAACGCTCCCTGCTCTCTTGAATATGCTAGGGAGTATCAAGAAAAGTATAATGTACGAGATGACGAGTTAGATACTAACGATTATATTCACCTCCTGACAGATCAATATGCCCAGACCTCTGATATCATTGATAAAGGGCAGCACTCAGGACTTATCTTTGCCGATACCAACTCAACCGTCACAAAAGTTTATATCGACTACTATTTGAAAGAAAATATTTCTAAAGAAGAATTTGATATGCTGGATCGGCTCTATCAGGTAACTCAAGCCCGTGAAAAATGGGATTTGATTTTTGTAATTCTGCCAAAATCAAACTATGTGGATGATGGCTTCCGTGACATGACTATGGCTGATAGCCAAACACGTGACTGGTTTACCAAGCATCTCTTAGACCTCCTATCACCATTCAAAGATAAAATCGTTATTTTAGGGGAAAATAGTAATAGTGACAGCTTCTTTGCGGATAACTACCACAAAGCCAAAAAAGCAATCAAAGAACGTCTACACATCGAGATTTAAAAGACCAATCCAACGTAATCATCACTTAAAACTTACAATACAAACATGGAGGAAACATATGACTAGAACCTTCGAAAACTCTGGTAGCGAAAAGGAATTTTTGGACATCTATCAGCGAAAGGAAATGGATAAGTACGTTAAGCCCTCAGTGACCGTTGACTCGGTCATCTTCCGCTATTATGAAGGAAGAGTCCAAACCTTACTTATCAAGCGAAAAAACCATCCTTTCATGGGGAAATACGCCTTCAGTGGTGGCTTCGTTCAGGAGCAAGAAGATCTCAATCTAGCTGTCTGTCGCGAAGTACAGGAGGAAACATCCATTACACTCAATCCTGATCATATTGAGCAACTCATTACTGTGGGAACACCTTATCGGGATCCTCGAATGTGGACCATTACAGTGGCTTACCTCTGCTTCATGACCTTCAATGACATTCAAGTGGAAAAGGCTGCCGACGATGCCGCGTCTACGCATTGGTTAGACATTGCCATGGTAGACGGTCAACTGCAACTTGTTGATGGTGATAAGACGCTGTCACATGATGACCTTGCCTTTGACCATTGGGAAATTCTCTTAACAGCTATGGAACGTATCAAGGGACGACTCGAATACTATCCAACTATCCTTTCCATTATGCCCGAGGAAAACACCTTGACCACCTACCGCCAACTTTTTGGTACCTTCAATGAAGACTACCTCAAGATGGATTCCACAAATTTCTTGCGTCGCTTTAAACACCTCTTCCAAAAAACAGGTCGTCAGGTAGCTACTAGAACCAGAAAGGCTGCCACCTACACTTATCATATCAAGCCACTCTAAAGTAAGGTCTTTGTTTGACAATTTGATACTTACATAGTAGTATTAAGAAAATTAATAAGAGGTATCCTATGAAAAGTTTTACATTGATTAGTGGAATTCTCATTACACTCTTGGGTGTCTTTTTCTTCGCTAATCCTACAAATCTTCTTGCCATCGTTGGTTGGCTATTTGCCCTAGTGATGCTGGTATCTGGTGTTTCAAGTCTCATGGTTTATTTTAAACGAGATAACGAAAACCGTTCCTTCTTCCAACTGCTTCAGAGTATCATTTCCATCGTTTTTGGTATTATCCTGCTATCAACATCGGCATGGGTGCTCTCGGGCGTAGCTGTAACCATTATCGCTTGGTGGCTTCTTGTCTCAGCATTTACGCAAGGCTTTCAAGCTTATCGCCAACGTCAATTCGGATTCTCAGGTCAACCTGCCCTATCAATCGCCTTGATTTGTCTAGTATTTGGACTCCTGCTCTTTAGCGCACCATTTTTCTCAGCCTTTCTTATTGGGCGCTTGGTAGCTTCCTTAATTATCTTCGCGGGGGTCTCTGTTCTCTCCTTTTCGTTCCGCTTGTGGTAGGAAGAAAATAGTCACTACATAAACATAAAAAAGCCTTGCAATTCACATTTGCAGGGCTTTTGTCATACTTTGATTACTAAAGAGCTTATCCTTCTAGCTCACTCAAATACTCATAGCGTTCATACTTTTCAAGCAAGGTTTCGTTAGTAGCATCCAAGTCTCGTTGGAGGGTGGCTAACTGTCCATAATCGCTAGCATTTTCAAGCATTGCTGCTTCAATCTCTTCGATTTTGGCTTCAAAATCAGCAATCTCATCTTCGATGGTCGCCCACTCTTGTTTTTCAAAGTAGCTCATGCGTTTTTTGTCTTCTTTGACTTTCTCAACTTTAACGCTAGCTTGCTCTTTTTCCTTCTCTAAGAGGGTTGCTTGCTCTTGGAAGAAGGCTTTTTCATCAAGGTAGTCAGTGTAGTTACCAAAGAACTCTCGCACACCACCCTCTTCAAAGGCTAGAATCTTGTTAGCCACCTTGTCCAAGAAATAGCGGTCGTGACTTACGGTAACGACAGGGCCACCAAAACCATTGAGAAAGTTTTCCAAAACCGTCAAAGTCGCAATGTCTAAATCATTTGTCGGCTCATCCAAGAGCAGAACGTTAGGCTTTTCAATCAGAATCTTAAGTAGATAAAGACGTTTCTTTTCCCCACCAGAGAGCTTGGCAATCTGTGTCCCATGGGTAGAACGAGGAAAGAGGAATTGCTCCAAGAGCTCTGTGATACTGGTTGTCCCAACCGTTGTCTTAACTTCATCTGCAACTTCTTGCAAGTAGTTAATGACACGCTTGCTCTCATCCATATCTTTAATTTGCTGTGAGAAATAACCAATACGTACCGTCTCACCAATATCCAGAACACCAGCTGTAGGCACAAGGTCACCATTAATCAGATTAAGCAAGGTCGATTTCCCGACACCATTATCCCCAACAATACCGATACGATCACGGTTTTGCATGATAAGATTGAAATCACTGAGAATTTGCTTGCCATCTTCATAAGCAAAATCGACATGCTCGAAGTTCACTACTTTCTTACCAATACGGCTAGTCTCAAAGTTAATTTCAAGATCGTCATTATTGATCGTTTGGTGAACCTCACCCTTAAGCTCCTTAAAACGATTGATACGAGCTTGTTGCTTGGTCGCACGTGCCTGTGGTTGCGTTCGCATCCATGCCAATTCCTGCTTATAGAGTTGCTTTTTCTTGTGAAGAGCTGCTGCATCTCGTTCATCTTGTTCAGCCTTTAGACGAACATAGTCTTGATAATTTCCCTGGTATTCAATCAGATTAGCCTGGTCTAGCTCAAAGATACGTGTGGCCACATTGTCCAAGAAATAACGGTCGTGGGTAATAAAGAGGACCGTTTTTTTAGAAGACTTGAGAAAATTAGTCAACCAAGCAATAGTATCAATATCCAAATGGTTAGTTGGCTCATCCAAGAGCAAGAGATCTGCATCATTCAAGAGAACCTGAGCCAACTGCACACGGCGACGAAGACCACCTGAGAGGTCCCCGACCTTTTGCGAGAGGTCTGACAATCCCAACTTAGACAAGACTGTCTTAACCTCGCTCTCAATGGACCAAGCATCTAGACTATCCATCTCAGCCATTACCTTCTCCAAGCGAGCCTGATTCTCCTCAGAATATTCTGCCATAAGGGTTTCATATTCTCGAATCAAAGCCATCTCACGAAGGTCTGATGACAAGACAGTTTCAAGAACCGTCTTGCTATCATCAAATTCTGGCTCTTGAGTCAAATAAGAAATCTTATAGCCATTAGCCTTGGTGAAAGGTGACACATCACCATCAAAACCAATACGCTCAGATACAACATCTAGCAAGGTTGTCTTACCTGTCCCATTGACACCAATAATCCCGATACGATCTAGATCATGGATAATGAATGAAATCTCTTTAAAAACCGTCTTGTCCCCAACGGACTTGGTTAATTTTTCAACAATAAAATCTGACATCTTTCTTCCTTTTTACAAATAACACCGCTACGGATCCTACGCATGCTCTGTAGCGGTGTGTCATTTTTATCACGTCTCTAGACTTATTTCATAGCTTGAACAAAGGCCATGATGGCTTCCTCGGCATTAGCTAGTTGACCATCAACGATGGCATTTTCGATAGCCTTAAGTGCACGACCAAGGTCCGGACCAGGTTTGAATCCTAGCTCCTTCATCAGTGTGCCACCATTCACAACGATTTCGTGCTTATCATGGATGAGCAACTGACCATCCAACTCGGCAATACGCTCATAATCGACGTCCAAGCCCTGAGCCCGTCTCAAGGTTTCAGCCTCCTCTATGAGTTCCTTACCATACTGATAAACATCTTGCTTGGTCACAGCTCTCTCCAAACGGAAATTGAAAATGTCAACCAGGGACTGAACTGTCTTTTGGAAATTAACAGACGTCTTCCATTTTTTAAGAAAAGAGCGTGGATTATCGTGCTTGAGAGCCAAAAGAGTTGCCGCCCAAGCCTGCTCAGAACTTGTAAATCTAAAGTCATCAGCATAATCTGATACAAAAGACTGCCATTTCTCTGCTGTCTCTTGAAAATCTGGAAGATACTGATAAGCCTTAGTCGCTAGAAGTGCCTTAACCCCTTTTTTCCAATGTGTTGCCAAGAGCAACTTATCAAATTCGATGAAACTTCGCTCAATCGAAATCTTTTCCAAAAGAGGAGCATGGCTGGTCATAGCCTCAAAAGTCTTTTCTTCGATATCAAAGTCTAAACTCGCTGCAAAACGTAGGCCCCGCATGATACGAAGAGCATCCTCGTTAAAGCGTTCCTCAGCCTTACCAACAGCCCTTAAGACACGGTTGTCTAAATCATCAAGACCGTTGAACTTGTCAATAACCTCAGCATTTTCATTAAGAGCAAAAGCATTGACTGTAAAGTCACGACGCTTGAGATCCTCTTCCAATGAACGCACAAAGGACACGCTAGACGGACGACGATAATCCACATAGACGTCCTCTGTTCGGAAGGTCGTCACCTCATACTCACCGCCATTTTCCAAGACCAAAACGGTCCCATGCTCAATACCAATGTCTACCGTACGTTCAAAAATCTGTTTAGTCTCCTCAGGATAAGAAGACGAAGCAATATCAACATCGTGAATGGGACGGTTGAGAAGGGCATCGCGGACCGATCCACCAACAAAATAAGCCTCAAACCCTGCAGCCTTAATTTTCTCTAATATTGGTAAAGCCTTCTGAAATTCAGAAGGCAAATAACTTAATCTCATAGTAAATGTTCCAAACCATAAACAAGCTGATTACGTTTAACAACTTCTTTAATCCCAAGATTAACACCACCCATAAAGGAAATGCGGTCGTAAGAGTCGTGACGCAAGGTCAATCCTTCTCCTTGGGCACCAAAGATAACCTCTTGGTGAGCCACAAGACCTGGCAAACGCACACTGTGAATACGGAAACCATCAAACTCCACACCACGTGCCCCAGCAAGTGTTTCCACCTCATCCTCAGCTCCCTGACGTTTAGTCTCGCGAACCTCACGAATAAGTTCAGCCGTTTTCACTGCTGTACCTGATGGCGCATCTTTCTTTTTATCGTGGTGAAGCTCAATGATTTCAAGATCTGGGAAATATTTGCTAGCTTCTGCCGCAAACTTCATAAGTAAAATAGCACCGATAGCAAAGTTAGGCGCAATCAAACCACCAATAGACTTGTCTTTAGAAAGGTCTGTTAATTCCTGAATTTGTGCTTCAGTAAATCCTGTTGTACCCACAACTGGTGCAAAACCATTCTCCAAAGCAAAACGAGTATTTTCATAGGCAACAGCAGGCATAGTGAAATCCACCCAGACATCTGCATCAAAGCCAACCAAATCCGATTTATCTGTGAAGACAGGAATACCGTCCACTTCTTTTTCTGTCGCAAATGGGTCAAGCAAGGCAGCCAAAGTCAATTCGTCATCTCCCTTGACCATCTCAACCGCAGTTGAACCCATTCTTCCTTTAAATCCAGCAACAATAACTCTAATAGACATGTCATTTTTCCTCTCTATTGATCTTAATCATAGACAAGCCCCCATCCCACATGGATAGTACTTATTTGGTAAATTTAGGTGTTAGACCTAACACTAGTGCTCCTTCACCCAAGTGTGTCGCAATTACGGCACATAAGGATACCACTGTTGAAACGCTAATTCCCTGTGCTTCTAGCTGTCTTTTAAATTCCTCAGCTTTTTCAGGAGCATTAGTGTGAAGGATACTAAACTCCATTTCACGATTTTCCTCAGCTAGGGCAACCAAACGTTTCACAGCTTTCTTCTCTGTACGCACCTTTTCAAAAACAACGATTTTTCCTTCGTCATTAAAATTCAAAATAGGTTTGATAGACAAAAGATTTCCTAAAATCGCCGAACCATTCGACAAACGACCACCCTTAACCAGATGATTAAGATCATCCACAAGAATATAGGCCGTCGTTTGGTCAACTTGCTCCTCAAGCTTCTTCAAAATGTTCTCAAAAGACATTCCTTGGGCTGACCAATGCAAAACGTTTCTCACCATAGCTCCCATAGGAGCTGCTGTGATTTTTGTATCAGGAAAAGCAATCTTCAACTTGGCATGGTCCTCAATCAAAAACTGACTATTGGCCCAAAAACCAGAGATTCCTGAAGAAAGGAAAAGCCCAATGACATGGGTATAACCTTCTGCCTCCAACTCCATAAGCAAGTTATCCAAGTCAGCTAGATTTGGTTGTGACGTCTTGAGCAGTTCCTCAGAGTTTGCCATTTGTTCATAAAACTGATTGACATCCAAGTTTTTTCCTTCAACAAAAGGCTGCCCCTCAATGATGACTGGAATATCTAAAACATAAACATCAGCATGGCCCTGAATCTCAGCAGGGAGATTAACCGATGAATCCGTAATAACTGCAAGAGACATCTTAGAACTCCAAGTTTATACCTGGGCGATCCAAGGCAATTTCAGTTACTTCATAAGTCAAACGTTGAAGCGTATCCAAGAGCGGTGCAGCCAAGGCTTCTGCTTCTTCTTGTGAGAAGTCTTTTGGTTCATTGACGATACGGTTTTGAATATGGTCCATTTGAGAAACAATCCCTGAGATAACAAACTCATCACGGACAATCATAAATTGCAAAACAGCTACAACAGACGTATTGTTAGCTTCTTCATCTTTATTGTGCAACTGGAAAGTTACTTCAACATTTGTTTTAGGCACACCATTCTCTTTTTCCCACTCATGGTTACGAACATCATAGTGGTAACGGTTAACAAATACTTTTTCGCGAATTAAATCCATTAGTCATATTCTCCTTGATACAATTACTCTTTATTATAGCATAAATATGCTTTATTATGGGAATATTATTGACAGAAAAATGAGTATTTAGACCGAGTTTGACAGCAATAATAATCACTAGAAAAGTAGGAGCTTTGATTTAGGTCTAAGAACACTAAAATAAGGCTCCTTCATCAGAAAAGAGCCTTACATTGACAGCTAACAGTCCCTCAAAGAACGTTTCTGCTGTCCCTGTTCATCAAAATTCTCAGGAGACAACCAATTCTCAAATCGTTTCTTAAGCGCTGGCCACTCACTATCAATAATCGAGAACCAGTCCGTATCACGGCTACGTCCCTTATAGATAGCATGGTTACGAAAACGCCCCTCATAGGTGAACCCTAAACGCATGGCTGCATTGGCAGAAGGGCGGTTGAGACTATCACATTTCCACTCATAACGACGATAGTTAAGATCCTCAAAGACATATTTCATAAGCAGGTATTGAGCTTCTGTGGCTGCTCGAGTCTTTTGTAAGACAGGTGCCAAAATCACTCGCCCCATCTCAACACTGCGATTTTTGGGTGTAATAGCCATGAGTGAAAAGGTTCCTAGAACCTTACCTGAAGCCTTATCCCTGATGGCAAAGAAATAAGGATTCTGGGATTGCTCATAATCCTCCAAACACTGACGTACAGCTTCTTCAGATTCAAAAGGGTCCGCATACATATAGGTCCAATCCGAAAGAATCTGATTAGTAAAGTAAAAGTCTAAAATGTCCTCATAATGCTCTGCCACTGTCAAATGTTCAACGCTACAATAACGACCTTCTAATAGAGCAACATCTGGCATTTTACCCAGACTAGCATCTGCTAGACTTGGCCCTACTTCTTGTTGGTAGTGATTTAAAGGCATAGGATTCTCCTTTTTTCATAAAGAAAAGCCTACACAAAAGTGCAGACTTTAGCTTAATTATTTAGCAACTGGGTATACAGATACTTGTTTTTTGTCGCGACCTTTACGTTCGAAACGTACAACACCTTCAACTTTAGCGAAGAGTGTATCGTCACCACCACGGCCTACGTTTACACCTGGGTAGATGTGTGTACCGCGTTGACGGTAAAGGATTGATCCACCTGATACAGTTTGTCCATCAGCTGCTTTAGCACCAAGACGTTTAGCTTGTGAATCACGACCATTGGAAGTAGAACCCCCACCTTTTTTGTGGGCGAAAAGTTGCAAGTTTTCAAGAGTTTTCAACATAAGATTGTGTCCTTTCTTAGTGATTAGTCGCTAACTTACGCGTTGATAGCGTTGATAACAACTTTTGTATAAGGTTGACGGTGACCTTGTTTACGGTGGCTACCTTTTTTAGGTTTGTATTTGAAAGTAACAACTTTCTTTTGTTTACCTTGTTTTTCGATAGTTCCGACAACAGTAGCTCCCTCAACAACTGGAGTACCTACTACAGTTTTATCACCACCGACAAGAACAACTTCGTTAAAAGTTACTTCTGATCCAGCTTCAGCGTTGATTTTTTCAACGTAGATCGCTTGACCTACTTCAACTTTAACTTGTTTTCCACCAGTTTTGATGATTGCGTATGTGCTCATGATGCACCTCCTATTAAAATTTTTAATGTGTCTGAGGTTTCCCTCTGTGAAGACTCGCCTAGTACTGCGGGGACGAACCCACTTGCAAACAGTAGTCGTGCGGTTGCACAGGACGTGCATTTAGTCAACGTTACAATTCTATCATTTTTTCCCTCTAATGACAAGAGAAAAAGTTATTTTGATTATTCTTATTCTGCTCATTGAAATTTATCAAAGTAACGATTACCCTAATCAACTCTTATTCCATATCTTCCTAGGAAAGTCTTAGCTAGAGCCCGCTCCAGATTAACTAAGGAAAGGCTCTTATCCGTTGTCAAAATTTGATAGCGTTCACTTCCTTCGAAATAGAAGTGATTCAATGCCTGATAGCCATTTCGTTCATAAAATGCTAAACGTTTTAGACGTTGAGCCCTATTAGAGACTTGCTCCTCATCCATAGGCTCAATCGTAAGCACACACGGTCGTTCTCCTGCTTCTTCCCTAACTTGTGCCAAAATCTGACTGCCATATCCCTGAGACTGTTTACTTTCTTTAACCGCGAGAAAGAGTAGGTAGACCAGGTTATCAGTACAGATTGCATAGGTAAAACCAATAAAAACTCCCTGATCAAAATAAGCCAAGAAAGATTGTCCATTTTTCAAACTGTTCCAAGACAAGTGCCAGAGTGGGAGCCTCTCCTCCACAGGAAAAGCCGCTTCATAAAGTGAAGCGACCTTCTTGAATGTTGGTGTCAGAGGATAAATGTTACGAACCTCTAGTGTCATTTTCCTAACCAATAACCTTCTTATAATCTTCTGGTGTTGCTACATGAGCGTGCTCACGTTGACGATCAAGCAAGTGACTAAGGAAGTCACGGTTGCCCAAGGCTTCTTTAAGGGTTTGCTTAAATTGCCCAGCATTCATTGGTGAGAAGATATTGCTTGGTGCAGTATAATCTAGACCATGGCTTGTATTCGTGAAAGCCAGGATAAGCAGGTTATTTTCAAAGGCAGCACGTGTCGCTGACAGGATTTCATTTTGGTGGTTAATATCTAAATAGAAATCAGCCTCTTGATAGAGACGCTTAACCTGTTCTGTTGTAATATTCGGATAAAGGCTAACATTACTATATTTAGCTAAATCCATCAAACGACTTGACATTTCAGTGATTGCGCCAATATGGTAGTGCATGGTAGGCACTTCACTAACAATGCTTTCCAAGTGTTCAATCTGATCTGAGTTGGTCAAGATCAGTGCTTGATTTTGGAAATTATTCTGACGAGCAAATGGATACATGAAGCCAAGGAAAGCCACGCGAGAAGCCTGCTCTGGACTAACCAACTTTAGAAGATTCGTATATGCTGTGTATTCTTGCACTACAATCTTAGTTTGACGGTGATTGCTATCAAGAAGGAGGCGCATATTCCCAGGGACTGAATCAGTGATAGGCTCTTGCCAGAAGAGGACATCTTGACCAGAATTCGGAAGATTCATAGCTGTCAAGAAAGGCGTTGACAAGGAGTTATAAAGGATACGTCGCAAATCATAGCCAGCTTCTTTAAGATAAAAGACTACAAACTCCGATTTGTTTTTGAAAATGTAGACCTTGTCTTTCCAATTCAAGATAACGTCTTTGGTCAAATGGTTAATGACGATAACTTCCTTGTTATCTGGAGTGAAATAACTAGTAATGGTCGCTTCTTGCTTAACATTGTAAGTTGTTTGTGAGAAACGATAACCCTTATTATTGTAGCGATCAGTCACACGCAGGCGACCTGACTCATCATACCAATCCACAGCTTTAACTAGACGCTGATGAGCAGGATGTGCATAGTGAATATGACCACGTTTCTTATCAAAACGGAAGATTTCCGCGTTGCTATTTGTTCCTAAAATTTCCCAGTAATCAGGCACAGGAACCTGATTAAAGTAAAGTGCAGAACCTTGAACCTTGTCAAAACCAGTGAAATAAAGGTAAGGTGAGGTCACATCACTAGGCAGAAAGCCATCATCTGAAAGACAAACTGTTGTATTTACATAGCCAGCGACAATCAGCGAGTAATGGAGATCCCAACTACCTTGACTATAGTTCTCAAATAAATTAATCATGATTAGTCATCTCCTTTACTAAGTTAAGCCACTTCTGCTCGATTTCCTCTGTCAAAAAGCCTTTGGCGATATCATAAGAGACTTGATGAACATGATCTAAATCTGAACGATTGAAGAA
The DNA here is from genome assembly GCF_054785155.1 of Streptococcus parasalivarius. NCBI lineage: Bacteria > Bacillati > Bacillota > Bacilli > Lactobacillales > Streptococcaceae > Streptococcus > Streptococcus parasalivarius. The sequence continues at coordinate 33,119 of NZ_BAABOB010000001.1, read as the reverse complement.
AGCTACAATTTTCTCTGCCAAGGCAGCCACAATAGCAAGCTCGTCATCTTTTTCAAATCGAGGGATTAAGTAACCATTTTCATTATCCTTGATAAAAGTTTGGTTCCCATAACGGACATCAAAACCAATCATACCAAGGCCCGATCCAACAGCTTCTAGAAGTGTCAAGCCAAAACCTTCACTCTTAGAACCTGATAGGTAAAGTTCGTAATCCTTGTAGACTTCTGTTAAATCTTGGTGACCCTTAAGATGGATGTAATCCTGAGCGTGATTTTCCTCGATAATGGCCTTAAGCTTAGCTTCTTCAGCACCTGTACCAAAGATATCAAAGTTCACTTGTGGCAGACTTTCTTTAGCCTTAACAACAGCCTTAGCCAACCAGTCTACGTGCTTTTCATTGGCCAAACGTGAAGCTGTGATGATTGAGAATGGTTTACGCTCTCCCTCAGGCTCTCTCAGTTTATCCAAACTTCCCACAGGAATCGTTACGATATTAGGTGTAAATGGTGTGTATTTGTTGAACTGATCTAGCATAATGCTGCGTTGACGCTCTGTCGCTGTGATGAAGAAATCAACCTTATCTGCATTGCTGAATTGGTACTCATAGAAGTTATTCCAAAGAATAGTCTTGTCTGTCACAGCATTTTCACTAAAGTGCTCTGCATGGACAACAACTCCAAGCTTAGCAGGTTTAGTATTACGGAAAACAGCCTGCCCTGTGCCAGTTGCACGGTCCAAAATGACAATATCTTGGTCAGTTAGACCAAGTTGCGACATGAAGTAGGCAATAAATTCATGTTTAGATGACAAAATCTTATCTGGGAAACGGAAGACACTATCCTTACCATCAACAATTTCATCATAAGCAACACTACCATCCTCATTGAAGAAACGACGTTGATAGAGGTGGGCCTTGTTATCTACAGGGGTGTAGTACTCCGTGAACATCTTAGTGTAAGAGTAAAAGTCTTTACGAATTAAGCAACCACGCGATACTTTTTCCACACGGTGAACGATATCTTCACCCTCTTTACGCAAGTAGGCTGCATAAAAAATATCTTCCTTGGCACAAAAGAGCTTAACCACCTTGCCATTAATCTCACGACGCGTGATGTCATAAGGGATTTCCTTTTCCAAATCCTTGACAGTATAGGTCGTTGGAGCAATTTTCAGGTCTGTAAAATAGCTATATAGCCAGATGACGTCTTCATCTTCAAACCCCATGTTACGGGTCAAATCAGAAAGATTGTCCTGCAGGAACATATCCATAAAGACAAATTTGGCCTTAATACCTGTGTTTTTGAAAATTGTAGAACGATAGGCCTGGGCGTACTCAACACCACTTGATGCCCAACCGATTCCTAAATTGATGTTATAAACAGTCATGTATTTTCCTTTCTGGGTAAAAGTTCAACATCGACATTTCTTTTTGGACATACCTAACTCTAGTAGCACCTAAATACTACTATGTTAGTACTATATCCTCCTAGACTAGAGCAAGTCTTCAATAAGTGTATCCACTTCGTCTTGCGCTTCTTCAATAGGTGTGATTTCAGTCACCATGATTCCCGCAACCGCACGTTCAACCAAGGCTTCAACATCCATACGACGTTCATATTGTTCAACGTTTTTGATTTTTGGATTAGTCTTTGGACGGTCAGGTGCAAAGATAGTACAGCAATCCTCAAAAGGTTGGATGGAAATGTCAAAGGTATCAATTTTTTGTGCCAAATCAATGATTTCCAACTTATCCATAGTGACAACTGGACGAATCACTGGCGTACATGTAACAGCATTAATCGCCTGCATAGACTCCATAGTCTGACTGGCAACCTGACCAAGACTCTCACCATTGATAATCACAAGACCTCGACGTTCTTCTCGAATGCGGTCAGTAATACGCATCATAAAACGACGCGTCAAGGTCATCAAATAAGCCTCAGGCGCTTTTTCTTTGATTTTCTCTTGGATTTCAGTAAATGGCACTTCGATGAACTGGATATTACCACCAAACTTGGTCAACTTACGGGTCAAATCTTGAGCCTTTTTCAGTGCACCAGGACTGGTATAAGGAGGGCTTGCAAAGTGGACAGCTTCAATATCCACACCACGTTTAAGTGCAAGATAACCTGCCACTGGCGAATCAATCCCACCTGAAAGCATGAGCATTCCTTTACCGGCAGTCCCTACAGGTAGTCCACCTGCTCCTTTGATTTCCTCGTGAGAAATATAAGCCGCCTCGGCACGAATTTCTACCTTAAGGTTGACATCTGGGCCCTTCATCTGAGCCTTAATGTCAGGCAATACATCAAAAACTGCATTTCCTAAAGTAAGATTGAGTTCACGACTATCGAGAACAAAATCATGGTCACTACGTTTAGCAGTCACTTTAAAGGTAAGACCGTCACGATAGAGCCCAGTCATAATGTCTTGAACAGCCTTTTTCAAGACCTCGACATCTTTTTCAAACTTGTAAACAGGACTAAAGGCTTGAATACCAAAAATTTGCTTCAAAGACTCTGCTACTGGCTCATAGTCTGTACCGTTGAGGTAGATGTGACCACGGTCTCGGTCAAAAGTCACTTTAACATCTGGATAGATGGATAGAACATCCTTGATGTTATTTCTAAGTTTATTGATAAAGCGCATACGATTTTTGCCCTTGGTAGACAATTCACCATAGCGAACCATAATTTCTGAATATGTTAGTGTCATTCCTTTTCCTTTTACATTTGAATTTAGTTTTATTGTTTAATTGCTTAAATCTTACTATCTCACTTTTTGTGTCTTGGCGTAGACCTGCTTGAAAATCGTGAGAAACTGTTCTACCTGTCCCATATCATTGTCATCATCAAGACTGATACGTACAGCCGTTTGAGCTAATTTAGTCGGAACACCCATAGAAATGAGAGTCCCTGCTGGTTTTCCCGCCTTAGATGAACATGCAGATGTCGTTGAAATATAGATTTGATGCTCTTCAAAAGCATGGACAATAACTTCACCACGAACACCCTTGATTCCAAAGGTCAAAATACTGGGCGCAAAGTCTTCACCCTCACCTGAGAAAATAGTAATGTCCTCATACTTAGCCAATTCGTCAAAGATAATTTTTTTCATCTTGGCAATTTTCGGAAGAGAAAACGCCTCTTTGTCAGTAACTAAGCGCAAGGCCTTAGCCATACTCGCAATGCCAGCAACATTCTCAGTCGTTGAACGAAAGTCTTTTTCTTGACCACCACCTGTTAGGAGCGGCGTAATCTTTTTCCCTGCCTTTTTGTAGACAAAACCGACACCTCGAACAGCATGGAACTTGTGACCAGAAAAAGTTGCAAAGTCAACACGGTCTGTTAAATAAGCTGATACAGGAATCTTCCCAATGGCCTGAACAGCATCCACATGGAAAGATATCGTCGGCTCATCAGCCAATATATCCGAGATAGCTTGAATAGGTTGGATTGATCCGATTTCGTTATTAACGGCCATAACCGAAACCAAGATCGTGTCGGGGCGTAATAATCCAGCAAGAGCTTCAACATCCACAAATCCTTGCTCATTAACTGGTGCATAGGACACTTCGAAACCATGCTCTGAAAGCCATTTGGCAGACTCTTTCACCGCAGGATGTTCAATATCAGAAACAATAATGTGTTTGCCGTAAGGCTCTTTTTCAAAAGCAACTCCTTTAATGACCCAGTTGTCGCCTTCGGTTCCTCCAGACGTAAAGAAAATCTCATCGGCTGATTTTCCAATGAGGTCCGCAACTTGCTTACGAGAAGCCTCCAAAATACGTGTCGCAGATGTTCCTAATTGGTGCAGGCTGGATGGGTTCCCAAAAATTTTAGTAGCCACTTCTTGATAGGTTCTAAGTGCCTCTGGATAAGGCACCGTAGTGGCTGAATTATCAAAATAAATCATGATTTTTCCTCGATTTTTATTTACTATTTATTATAGCATAATTTTTTTAGCAATTTTTGCGAGAAAATCATATAATAGAAAGTACGAAATATTTTTAAGGAGAGCATCATGTCTGAAAATTACTCACGCCGTAATCATTCATCAAAAGAAGAAAAAAAATCTGCCCCAAAGGTGACTGAACACGTTACAAAAGGCTTCACTGCCTTCCAAAAAGTCCTTACTGCCGTCGGGACAATTTTGTCAATCATCGTGGCTTCAATCACCATCATGAATTTCACAGCCTCTAAAAATAAGGACACCTCTGATTCATCAGCCAATCAATCAACTGTAGTCATCAAAGAAGGCAATAATAAGACTCAAGAATCAAGCGCCGCTTCATCTAGTTATGGCAATGCGACTGATTCAGAAACACAAACAAGTAGCCAAGCAGGAACTAACACCTATTCGTCATCTGCAGATACAACAACGGGTGGCAATACAACTACCTCTTCATCAGCAGCTACTGCAGACACAACATCTGGCAATGCGACTACTGGTGGTGCAACAACTGGTGACGCCGCTTCTAACTAAGACATGTAAAAGGCTAGGAAACCCTGCCTTTTTTCTATAATCCTATGAACTATACAGAAACTCTAAATTTTATCCATTCTTTCAAGGGCAATGGCCGTCGCCCTCAACTCGAACGTATGCGTTGGCTCTTGAAACAAGCCGGAAATCCTCAGACTCACTTTCCAACGGTGCATATTGTCGGGACCAACGGTAAGGGATCAACAACAAGCTACCTACAAAATATCCTAACAAAGTCAGGTTATCAGGTCGGGACCTTCACCTCCCCTTATATTACTCGTTTCAACGAACGTATTAGTATTAACGGCACAGAAATTCCTGATAAGGATTTGATTAGCCTTGTTGCGAAAGCTCAGGTTCTTCTCGATGATTTAGAAGAGCACACTGATTTTGACCGACCAACGGAATTCGAGTTGGTCACCTTACTCATGTTCCTCTACTTCGACCTTAAACAGGTTGATATGGCTATCATTGAAGCAGGTATTGGTGGACGCCTTGATTCGACCAATGTCCTTTCGCCAGAGCTTGTCATCTGTACTTCGATTGGATTTGATCACACTGAGACCTTGGGCGATAGCCTTTTGGACATTGCCAATCATAAAGCAGGCGTCATGCGAGAAAACACACCTATCTTACTTGGTCGTGTCTCTACAGAAGTTGAACATTTTTTCAACCAAAAATCACATGACCTACAAGCTCCTTTAGCCGTCATTGATAGAGAAATTCAGCTGCTTCCGCAAGACAATCAAACGATCCAAGTTTCTTATGACCATTGGGAAAGTCCAGATCTTAAGCTACCAATGCTAGGACGACATCAAGAAAACAATGCTGGATTAGCTGTCACTGCTGCCCATCTCTTGACTCCAACATTTCCTAAGATTACTAATAAGAGCATTCAAGATGGTATTTGTGACACACACTGGCCTGGTCGTAGTGAGTGGATAGGAAACAATATTTATCTAGACGGTGCCCATAACCCTCAAGGAATTGCCAGCTTAAAACAGGTACTAAAAGATAACTTTACCAATCGTAAAATCCACATCCTCTTTGCAGGACTGAGACGAAAACCTTTAGCAAACTTACTAGAAGAACTGAAAGATTATGATATTACGGTAACCAACTTTGACTTTTTTGAAGCACTGCCCTTGGATGACTATCCTCAAAACTTCAAATGTGCGACCGACTATAGAGAATGGCTAGCACAAGCTGAATCAGCAGATTCTGATGACCTATTTGTTGTCACAGGATCCCTTTACTTTATCTCAGAAGTAAGAAACTACTTATTAAACGAAAGAAAGGCCTAAAGGTCTTTTTTATTTAGACAATATACAGTTACACACAAAATATAGGTTGTTATTTGAACACAAAGAAAAGTCTATCTATTTGGCTAGACAGACTTCACCTTTTTACCTCATCGTTACAAATTCTTCTGAACCGGTTGGATGAATGGTTTCCATAGCCAAAAAGGCTATGGAAATTCGCAAGGGACCTCCTTGCGATCACTTTCAATTGAGGCCATTCAGACACAAAGAAAAGTCTATCCATTTAGGTAGACAGACTTCACCTTTTTATCTCATCGTTACAAATTCTTCTGAACCGGTTGGATGAATGGCAACCGTATTATCAAAATCAGCCTTAGTTGCTCCCATCTTAATAGCCACAGAGAAGCCTTGAATCATCTCGTCAACACCGTAGCCAATGCCATGAAGACCGATGATTTTTTCATCCTCACCAAGTGTTACTAATTTCATAGTTGACGGCTGACGATTGTTTGCAAGAGCTGTATACATTGGAGTGAAACTAGATTTATAGACCTTGATATTCTCCGCACCATATTTAGCAATTGCTTTTTCCTCAGTCAAACCAACAGAACCAATGACTGGATGGCTAAAGACCACAGTGGCTACATCAGTGTAATCAAGCTTAGCATCGGCTTTATTGTTGAAGAGTCGCTCTGACAATTGACGTCCCGCCTTGATTGCAACTGGCGTCAAATCTAGTTTACCAGTCACATCACCAAGGGCATAGATACCAGGAACTGATGTATTTTCAAAGGCGTCTGAATAAATGTTACCTCGTTCAGTCAACTCAACGCCCGTCTTTTCAAGACCAAAGCCAGAGGTATTGGCAGCACGACCAATAGCCCAAATGAGGCAATCAACAGTGATCGTTTCTCCATTGTCAAAGCTAATGGTCAAAGAATCGTCAGCATTTTTCACTACTTCTGTAGCATTAGCATGCGTGTGAAGGGTCGGACCTGATTTAGCCATCTCATCGACTAAGACATCGATAATATCCTTGTCAAAGGTACGTAATGGGCGATCCTTACGAACAAAGAGATGCGTGTCACTACCAAGAGCATTGAGAACACCAGCAACCTCAACGGCGATATAGCCAGCACCGATAACAGCTGTACGTTTTGGTACCTCATCTAACTCAAAGAAACCATCTGAAGTAATCCCATATTCACTACCTGGAATATTTGGATAAAGAGCATGACCACCTGTTGCAATAAGGATATGGGGTGCTGTATAAAGCTCCCCCGCTACTTCAACCGTATGAGGATCAACAAATCTTGCATACTCGTATACACGTTCAACGCCATTGCTATCAAAACCACGCTCAAAAGAGCCCTGGATACGGTCGATATAAGCCTGACGATTGGCCTTAAGCATTGCAAAATCAAACTTATTAACCGTCACATCAAAACCATACTCGCCTGCATAACGGTGAAGGGTCTCAGCAACCTGAGCACCATACCACATGACCTTTTTAGGTACACAGCCCACATTGACGCAGGTACCGCCGACCTCTTTTCCTTCAAAGAGAATAACCTTAGCGCCGTGCATAGCAGCACGATTAGCACTGGCAATCCCACCAGAACCACCACCAATAACAATATAATCGTATTCTTTTACCATATTTTACCTCTTATATTTCTTTATACAGCGTATTAGCTACTAGATAAGCCATTTCTGCCTATACTTTATCATAAAATAGGTACCCTGACAAAAATCTGCTACGACATAAAAAAACAACCCCGTACTCAACGAGATTGTTTAATCATATCTTATTTATCAAGTGGTTTGCGGAGGAATCCGAAAAGGATACCTGATACCACAGCACCAATCAAGATGAAGAGAAGGTAGAGAAGGGCATTTGATGTGAGGGCGATAACGAAGATACCTCCGTGTGGTGCCATCAATTTGATTCCTGCCATACCTACAAGAGCACCTGTAAGGGCTGAACCGACGATAAAGCTTGGGATAGCGCGTGCTGGGTCAGCTGCACCAAATGGGATCGCACCTTCAGTGATGAATGAGAGTCCCATAACGATGTTTGTCAAACCAGAATCACGTTCTTCTTGTGAGAATTTATCTTTGAACAATACGGTTGCTACAAAGACTGCCAAAGGAGGAACCATACCAGCTGCCATAACTGCTGCCATAACAACTGAACCACCTGAAGTTACAGTTTCAGCAAGAGTACCTGTAGCAAAAACATAAGCTGCTTTATTGACTGGTCCACCCATATCCACTGCCATCATACCACCTACAAGGAGACCAAGGAGAACTGCTGAGCTACCTGACAAGCTTGACAAGAAGTTATTAAGACCAGTATTGATTGCTGCCATTGGGATATTCACTGCTAGCATGGCAAATCCTGTGAGGGCCACTCCAAGAAGAGGCATCAATAAGATTGATTTTGCACCTTCGAGTGCACGTGGAACCTTAATGTATTTTCTCAACAAAAGTACAATTCCACCAGCTAAGAAACCACCTACCAATGCTCCAAGAAATCCTGATGACACTTGATGAGAAGAAATCTTATCAACTGCTTCTTTTGCTGCATTCTCATCTAAACCTGCAACTTTTGCATAGACTACGATATTTCCATAAGCAAGACCTGCTTTCGCAATAGCCCCAGCTGCAAAACCGGCAATCAAACCTGGTTTCTCAGCAATTGAATAGGCAATATATCCTGCAAGAATAGGCAACATGAAACTGAAAGCAATATCACCAATTGATTTAAAGAGAGCCGGAAGTTCATTGTAACTACCCAAATGTGACAATTGATCTTTAGGAACACCCATGATTTGGTCAAGCAAGAAAGCAAGCGCAATCATGATACCACCACCGATAACGAATGGAAGCATTTGTGATACCCCACTCATCAAGTGTTTGTAAAAGGCACCACCGAGGCTCAATTTCTCTGTTGATTCTTGAGCAGCTCCAGCATTTTCGGTATGGAAGACTTCAGCCTTACCATCCAAGATATTTTGGATTAATTCTTGAGGTTGACGAATACCTGCAGCGACTGGTTTGGAAATCAATTTCTTACCATTAAAGCGTGCTGTTTCAACTGCCTTGTCCGCTGCCACGATAACACCAACAGCCTTGTTGATTTCTTCAGCGGTCAATGGTGTTCCAACACCTGATGCACCGTTAGTTTCAACACGAACATTGACACCCATTTCTTCACCTGTTTTAATAAGTGATTCTTCAGCCATGTAAGTGTGAGCAATACCGGTTGTACAAGCTGTTACTGCTACGATGAGTGGTTTATCGCTTGAAGCTGCTTCTTTAACAGCTTGTGCTTTCTTGGCTTCCTCAGCTTGCGCTTCTTCTTCGCCGGTATTAAACGCTGCAATCACATCGTCCGCAGATGTTACCTTACGCAAGCGGTCTGCAAAACCATCTTGCATGAGGTATTTTGACAATTCAGCAAGAGCTGCCAAGTGAGTGTCATTTGCTCCCTCTGGAGCTGCAATCATAAAGAAGAGGTCGGTAGGTTGACCATCAAGTGATTCGTAATCCACACCTTTATTAGATTTAGCAAAAAGTACAGTTGCTTCTTTTACAGCAGCATTTTTACTGTGTGGCATAGCAATTCCATCACCCAAACCAGTTGATGTTTGTGCTTCACGAGCCATAATGCCTGCTTTGAAAACATCAAAGTCAGTCACGACACCATTGTCAACCAAGCTGTTAATCATTTCATCGATAGCAGCTTCCTTTGTAGTTGCTTGAAGGTCAAGCAACATAACTTTTTTGTTCAGTAAGTCCTGAATTTTCATAGTTTTTCTACCTCTACTTTATTGTATGTTTCTTTAATAAATTCAATTGTCGCCAAGTCATCTGAGAAAGCTGTAGATGTTCCACACGCTACTCCCCACTTGAGAGCCTCAATTGGATCACCTGATTTAACAAACTCACCAGTGAAACCAGCAACCATTGAGTCACCCGCACCAACAGAGTTTTTAACTGTCCCCTTAATTGGTTTGGCAAAGTAAGCAGCCTCTGGTGTGACAAGCAGAGCCCCATCACCTGCCATTGAGATGATAACGTTCTGTGCACCCTTAGCAAGGATTTCACGCGCATATTTTTCAACATCAGCCAAACCATTAAGTTTGACATTGAAAATAGCTTCTAACTCATGGTTATTTGGTTTTACCAAGAGTGGTTGGTAAGCCAAGGAATCAAGCAAGGTTTGACCTTCAAAGTCACAGACAACCTGTGCACCCGTTTCACGCACTAGTGGAATCAATTTGTTATAGACCTTGTTTCCAAGATTGCTTGGTGCTGATCCAGCAAAAACAACTACATCATCAGCACTTACACTTGAAAGAACTGCTTCCAATTCAGCCAATTGATACTCATTAATGACAGGTCCTGCACCGTTAATTTCAGTTTCTTGGTCAGCCTTGATTTTAACATTAATACGTGTGTCTTGATCCACAGCTACAAACTTAGTTTTAATACCTTCTGCATCCAAACCATCTGTCACAAAACGTCCTGTAAAACCACCGATGAAGCCCGTTGCAGTATTATCAACACCTAAACGTTGCAAAATACGACTAACATTAATCCCCTTACCGCCAGCGAACTTATCATCACTCTCCATGCGGTTAACTTCACCAATCTCTAATTTGTCGATACGAACAATGAAGTCGATTGATGGATTCAGCGTTACAGTATAAATCATACTTCAATAACCCTCGTTTTCTCTTTTAATTCTTTTAGGAGCTCTTCTTCCGAAGCATTTGTAATTATGGTTACTTTCTCGACCTCGGCTACCTTAGCATAGGTAATCTGACCAAGTTTAGAAGCATCCGCTAGAACATAGGCTTTTTGCGCATTAGCTATAACCGTCCGTTTAATAACTGCCTCTTCCATGTCTGGTGTGGTGAAATAATTAGCATCAACACCATTAGCACCAATGAACGCACAATCAAAATTCAGTTGTCTGATTTGCTCTTGAGCAGTACTTCCAATAGAAGCATCCGTTGAATGTTTAACCTTTCCTCCAACAATCCTAGTGCTAACACCAAGATCTACCAGCTTAACCGCATGGTGGATAGAATTAGTCACAACCGTTACCTGACGATTAGCCAAATGTGGAATCAAAAGTTCATTTGTTGTACTAGCCTCAAGAAAGACGACATCACCTTCCTTAATCAAATCGGCAGCATAACCAGCTAATCGAGCCTTTTCTTGAACATTTCTGATAGCTTTTTGGCTATTGGCAATTTCTTCCTTTAGACCATGAATACTTTCAGCACCACCATGAACACGTTTAAGTTGGCCATCTGCCGCTAACTCGTCCAAGTCGCGACGAATCGTCGACTCGGAAGTATCACTTAACAAAACAGTTAGGTTTTCCAAAGTGACAAAACCATCTTGTTTCAACTGAGACAAGATAATCTGCTTACGTTCAGACTTTAGCATAATCTCTCCTTCTGTAATCGTTTACAAAATCTATTATACTAAATTTTTAATAACTGTCAACTAGAAACAGTCAAAAATAATCAAAATATTTCATTATAAAACACTTATCTACCAAAATGACGCAATTTGATAAGAAAGTTCTTACATTTTCAAAAAGAATACCCCTTTCAGTATGAAGGGCAAAATAAAAAAGCCTTTCGGCTCTCTTATCTTATTTGGCATAGTCAACCGCACGGAATTCTCGAATGACTGTAACCTTGATATTTCCTGGGTAATCCAAGTTTTTCTCAATTTGTTCACGTATCTTGTGAGACAAGATCGTAACTTCATCATCTGAGATTTTATTTGGATGAACCATAATACGAATTTCACGACCAGCTTGAAGGGCGAAGCTTGTTTGAACACCGTCAAAGCTTGATGCAATCTCTTCCAGATCACGAAGGCGTTTAACATAATTCTCAACAGATTCATTACGAGCCCCTGGGCGAGCCGAACTCAAAGCATCTGCTGTAGCTACAATAACTGCAATCACACTCTCAGGTTCCACATCTCCATGGTGACTGGCAATGGCATTAACCACGACTGGATGCTCTTTGTACTTACGTGCAAACTCAGTACCAATCTCAACGTGACTACCTTCGACTTCTTTGTCAATAGCTTTCCCAATATCGTGAAGGAAACCAGCACGACGAGCGAGAGCCACATTTTCACCCAATTCACCGGCCATAATACCTGCTAGTTTACCAACTTCAACTGAGTGACGAAGTACGTTTTGACCATATGAAGTACGGAATTGCAATCGTCCCATAATCTTGATTAGATCAGGGTGGAGATTCATAGCCCCAATTTCGTAAGCCGCCTCTTCACCATATTCGCGGATACGGTTATCCATTTCCTGACGACTCTTCTCAACCAACTCCTCAATACGAGCTGGGTGGATACGTCCATCCTTAATCAAGGCTTCGAGAGTCATACGAGCAATCTCACGACGGACTGGATCAAAACCAGAAAGAACAACCACTTCTGGAGTATCATCAATAATAACATCGATACCTGTTAAGCTTTCAAGTGTACGAATGTTACGCCCCTCACGCCCAATAATACGACCTTTCATATTATCATCTGGGAGGTGAACAGTGGTTACGGTTTGTTCAGTAACATAATCCCCAGACAAACGTTGCATAGCTTGCGCCAACAAGTTTTTGGCCTTCTTATCAACAGTATCTTTGACCTGTGCTTCTGCATCTTTGATACGTGTTGCAATCTCATGAGTAAGATTATTCTCTGTCTCTGTTAAGATTACCTCACGCGCCTCTGCAATGGTCATTTGACCAATACGTTCAAGTTCAGCTTGCTTCTCAGCCTCCAACTGAGTCACATTCTCTTCACGCTCATTAAGATGTTTAGATTTGTCAGCAAGACTCTGCTCTTTTTTCTCGAGGGCGAGTTCTTTACTTGATAGATTTTCATCCTTACGATCAAGGCTGGTTGCACGTTCTGTTAAACGATTCTCCATTTGTTTAAGCTCTTGACGTTCAGATTTGAATTCTTTTTCAATATCTTCTCGATATTTCCTAGCTTCCTCTTTTGCCTCTAACAAGAACTCTTTACGTTGAGCCCTACTTTCGCGTTCAGCAGTTACACGCAGGTGGTCTGCATCATGTTCTGCCTGACTACGAAGGTTCACAGCGTCTTGTTCTGCCTTTAGCAAGGTAGTTTCTGCTTGTTCCTTAGCTTTGCTAAGTTTGATAGAAATTGCTAAATATCCAACGACTAAACCAATGAGTGCAAAGACAACTAAAATGATTATGTTTATCATGTCTTTACCTCAACTTTTCTAAGGTTTCCCTAAAGAAAACCGTCTTCTAGTGTATCATATTTGCAGCTATTTCTCAAATAAATACTAGAACTTTAAGTTGATTTTATGGTATGATAACTCTATTAGAATAGGGAGGTATTATCATGCCAAAGGACGTTACTGTTGAAAGTTTTGAACTTGATCACACTATTGTAAAAGCACCTTATGTCCGTCTTATTTCGGAGGAAGTTGGACCCAAAGGAGATATCATCACAAACTTCGATATCCGTTTGATCCAACCTAACGAAAATAGTATCGATACAGGCGGTCTTCATACTATCGAACACCTACTCGCTAAACTGATTCGCCAACGTATCGATGGACTTATCGATTGTTCACCATTTGGTTGTCGTACAGGTTTTCATATGATCATGTGGGGAAAACAAGATCCAACGGAAATTGCCAAAGTTATCAAATCTTGTCTTGAAGCTATTGCTAACGAAATCACTTGGGAAGATGTTCCAGGAACTACCATTGAATCCTGTGGTAACTATAAGGATCACAGCCTTCATTCGGCTAAGGAATGGGCTAAACTTATCCTTGAACAAGGCATCTCAGACCAAGCCTTCGAACGTCATACCGTCTAAAAAACATTGGGAGTTATATCCCAATGTTTTTTAATATTTTCTAAAACGTTGATAACGCGCTTCAAGCAAGTCTTCTGTTGATAATTGACTTAATTCTGCCAATTCATCTACGATGGCTGTCTTAATCGCTTCAATAATTTCGCTAGTAAAGTAACCACGTTCTGGAATAACCTTGTCAACGATTCCCATATTGAGTAACTCGCCTGATGTAATCTTCATCAACTCTGCTGCCTCTTCTGATCGTGAACCATCTTTCCAGAGAATGGTTGCAAACCCTTCAGGACTCAAGATAGAGTAGATGGTATTTTCAAGCATCCAAACCTTATCAGCTACCGCCAAGGCAAGGGCACCTCCAGAACCACCTTCACCAATAATGATGGCAATAATTGGCACCTTAAGGTCACTCATTTCCATAAGGTTACGAGCAATAGCCTCACCCTGTCCACGTTCCTCTGCTCCGACACCAGGATAAGCACCTGCAGTATTGATAAAGGTAACAACTGGACGACCAAACTTTTCAGCCTGTTTCATGAGGCGAAGAGCCTTACGATAGCCCTCTGGATGAGGTTGACCAAAGTTACGATTGAGATTATCTTGTAGGTTTTTACCTTTTTGGATACCCACTACTGTAACGGCTTGGCCATTTAAGCGACCAATACCACCGATAATGGCACCATCATCACGGAAATTACGGTCACCATGAAGTTCGATGAAATCATCAAAGATTCCTTGGGCAAAGTCCAAAGCAGTTAAACGGCCTTGATCACGCGCTTCTTTTAAAATACGTGCTACGTCGCTCATTGAACACCTCCATGGAATGATAAGAGTGTGGCAATAGTATCAGCCAACTCTGTACGTTTGACAATGGCATCAACAAAACCATGTTCCTGAAGGAACTCGGCCTTTTGGAAATCATCCGGCAAAGTTTCACGAACTGTATTTTCAATGACACGACGACCTGCAAAACCAATCAAAGTTTGTGGCTCAGCCAAGATGATATCGCCTTCCATGGCAAAACTTGCTGTAACCCCACCTGTGGTTGGATCTGTCAAGACAGTCAAATACAGCAAGCCAGCGTTTGAATGACGTTTTACTGCTGCTGATATCTTAGCCATTTGCATCAAACTCATGATTCCCTCTTGCATACGGGCACCACCAGAAGCTGTAAAAATAACTACTGGAAGTTTTTCCAAAATCGCATACTCAAAGAGTTTTGTGATTTTTTCACCAACAACGGTTCCCATTGAAGCCATGATAAAGTTGGAATCCATGATAGCCAAGGCTGTTTTTTGTCCCTTGATAGTTGCAACACCCGTCACAACTGCTTCATCAAGACCTGTTTTTTCCTTGGTAGCTGCTAACTTCTCCATATAACCTGGGAAGTTCAATGGATTTTCAGTTTTAATACCTGTAAACAGTTCTTGGAAAGATCCCTCGTCAACCGTTAAATCAAGACGTTCTTTTGCTGAAATACGGAAGGTATAAGAACAGTTTGGACAGATTTTAGCTTGCCCCAAGTCCTTTTGATAAATAGCTTGCTTACAGCCAGGACATTTGGCAAAAAGCTCATCTGGTACTTCTGGCACCTGGTGATCAACCCCATTACGCACAGAACGGTTAGGATTGATACGGATATACTTTTCTTTTCGATCAAATAATCCCATAAACTCTATTCCTCACGATTCTGGTATTCTGGTAAGAAAGTTTCCATCAAGAATGACGTATCATAATCCCCAGCAATAACGCTACGGTCTGAAATTAAATCCAACTGGAAGTCAGCATTTGTCACAACTCCATCGATTTCAAGCTCGTAAAGAGCACGTTGCATCTTCATGAGTGCCTCAAATCGATTTTCTCCATGAACAATGATTTTAGCAATCATTGAATCATAGTAAGGTGGAATGGTATAGCCTGGATAGACAGCACTGTCCACACGAAGGCCAACACCACCACTAGGTAGGTAGAGATTGCTAATTTTCCCTGGGCTTGGTGCAAAGTTGAACTTAGGATTTTCCGCATTGATACGACACTCAATGGCATGTCCCTTGATTTCAATATCATCTTGAGACACAGATAATTTTTCACCTGCAGCAATACGGATTTGTTCTTTAACAATATCCACACCACTTACAAATTCAGTAACTGGGTGCTCAACTTGAACACGGGTATTCATTTCCATAAAGTAAAACTGACCTGATTTTTCATCAAGAAGAAACTCGATAGTACCCGCATTTTCATAATTAACAGCCTTAGCAGCACGGACAGCTGCAGACCCAATTTCATGACGAAGTGTCTTACCAATGGCAACAGAAGGCGATTCTTCCAAGACCTTTTGGTTATTACGTTGAAGAGAACAGTCACGCTCACCTAGGTGGACAATGTTACCATAGCTATCTCCCAAAATCTGAACCTCAATATGACGAGCTGGGTAAATAACTTTCTCGATATACATTGCCCCATTACCAAAGGCTGCTTTAGCTTCCTGTGACGCAGATTCGAAGGCAGGAGCCAACTCTTCTTCAGTGTTGACCTTACGAATTCCTTTACCGCCACCACCTGCAGAAGCCTTAAGCATCACTGGGTAACCAAGACGATTGGCAACTTCTAAAGCCTCTTCAGCCGTAAAGACTTCACCATCTGAACCAGGGATTACAGGGACATTAGCCCTAATCATTTCAGCACGGGCATTGATTTTATCACCCATTTTGTCCATAACTTCACCTGAAGGACCAATAAACTTGATGTTCATTTCCTCACAGAGAGTGGCAAATTTAGAGTTTTCACTCAAGAAACCAAACCCTGGGTGAATAGCTTGAGCCTCAGTTACAATAGCTGCTGACAAGACACGGTTCATATTCAAATAAGAATCAGTTGATTTTGCTGGACCAATACAGATAGCTTCATCAGCAAGCATAGTATGGAGAGAATCCTTATCCGCTTCAGAATAGATAGCAACCGTTTGGATTCCCAATTCACGCGCTGCACGAATAATACGAACTGCAATTTCACCACGATTGGCAATCAATAATTTTTTAAACATAAAACAAGATAACATCAGACATTTTTTTGATAGTCTGTGTTGATTTCCTTTCTATGTGATAGACCAATGTCTAAAGAAAAATCCTTTCCGACTGTCGCCAGAAGGATTTTCACAAAACATTAGCTTCCAATAGCAAAAGTCAAGGTACCTGATGCAGCAAGTTTACCATCGACTTCAGCCTTAGCTTCAACAACAGCAATTGTTCCACGACGTTTAACAAACTTAGCTGTCATCACAAGTTGGTCCCCTGGGACAACCTGTTTTTTAAATTTAACCTTATCCATACCTGCGTAAAAGACTAGCTTGCCTTTATTTTCAGATTTTGACAATTCAAGAACACCAGCAGTTTGCGCAAGAGCTTCCATGATGAGAACACCTGGCATAACTGGGTATTGTGGGAAATGCCCATTAAAGAAAGGCTCATTGATCGTAACATTTTTAATAGCTATAATTTCGTCTTCTGAAACTTCTAAAACACGGTCAACCAAAAGCATTGGGTAACGGTGTGGCAAAGCCTCACGAATAGCATTAATATCAATTGTCATTTGATGCGTACCAATCCTTTTCCGTAGTCAACGACTTCTTCATTTGCTACCAAGATTTCAGTGATAACACCATCTTTAGGTGCAGGCACTTCATTCATGACCTTCATAGCTTCAACGATAAGAAGCGTTTGCCCTTTTTTAACTGTATCGCCAACAGAAACAAAGGCTGGTTTTTCAGGCGATGGTGACAAGTAAGCCACACCGACAAGTGGACTTTCAACCACTTCTCCTTCAGCAGCTTGAGCTGGTGCAGAAGCTTCTTCAACCGGTGTTGCTGGTGTTTCAACAGCAGCGGGTGCTGCTACTGGAGCAACTGGGGCCTGAGAAGCTGGTGCAACCACTTCGACTGTAGGGGCTACTGGGGCAGCTGTTACTGAACTTGTTTGATTCTTGCTCAAGTTCAACTCTTCTCCATTGTTTTTGTATGAGAACTCACGCAAAGTTGAGGCATCAAATTGAGCCAATAAATCTTTAATTTCAGAAATATTCATGAATTAGCCCTCCCAACGTTTAAAGGCAAGAACAGCGTTGTGTCCACCAAAACCAAAGGTATTTGAGATTGCATACTCAATATCAGCTTCTTTACCTTCACCGTAAACAACATTAGCTTCAATGTAGTCAGACAATTCTTTTGTACCAGCAGTTTTTGGTACAAAGCTGTGACGAATAGCTTCAATTGTTGCAATAGCTTCAACAGCACCAGCGGCACCAAGCAAGTGACCTGTAAATGATTTAGTAGATGAAACTAGAACATCTTTACCAAGTACAGACACAATAGCACCACTTTCACCTTTTTCATTAGCAGGTGTTGACGTACCGTGAGCATTGACATAGTCAACATCTTCAGGCTTGATACCAGCTTCGTTGATAGCCAATTTAATTGCTTTAGCAGCTCCTGAACCGTCTGGAGTTGGCGTTGTCATGTGGTAAGCATCACAGTTTGATCCGTAACCAACAATCTCAGCCAAGATGTTGGCACCACGTTTTTGCGCATGTTCCAAGCTTTCAATAACGAGAACCCCAGCACCTTCACCCATAACAAAACCATTACGGTCTTTATCAAATGGAATTGAAGAACGTTCTGGATCTTCTGTTGTTGAAAGGGCTGTAAGAGCGTTAAAACCACCAATACCAATTTTAGTGATTGAAGCTTCAGCACCACCAGCCAAGACAACATCGTGCAAACCAAATTTAATTTCACGGAAGGCTTCACCGATAGCATCATTGGCAGAGGCACAGGCAGTTGTCACTGATTTACATACCCCTTGAGCACCAATTTTAAGAGCAATGTTACCAGCACCCATGTTTGAAAGTGCTTTAGGGATAAACATTGGTTTGATACGTTTCATCCCACGTTCGTGCATACGAATGATCTGATCTTCAAGTTCTTGAAGACCACCGATACCAGATGACACGATGACACCAACACGATCACGATCTTCTTCTTCCATGTTAAGTCCTGAATTTTCAAGAGCTTCCATAGCAGCATAAATCGCATAAAGTGAGTAAGTGTCCATACGGTTAGTATCTTTTTTCACAAAGTACTTATCGAACGGGAAATCTTGGATTTCACCAGCGTTAAAGACTGGAATTTCAGAAGCATCGAACTTCGTAATTGGTTTGATACCAATTTTACCGTCATGAAGACTGTTCCAAAATTCTTCTGGTGTATTACCGATTGGTGAGGTTACGCCGTAACCTGTAACAACAACACGATTTGTAGACATATATATTCTCCTTTTGTCGGATGGATATTCTAGTAAATGATTTTTTTGATATTGACATTCAATTATTGCATGGTCATACCACCATCAATAGCGATGGTTTGACCTGTGAGATATTCTTGACTAGCCAAGAATGCTGCAACTTCAGCCACTTCTTCTGCTTGACCAATACGTTTCATTGGCACTTGAGCAATCATGGCATCTTTCATTTTCTCTGGAATAGCGTCAGTCATATCTGATTCAATGAAACCAGGAGCAATAGCATTGACACGGACACCACGAGCCGCAACTTCACGTGCCACTGATTTTGTAAAACCAATCAGACCAGCTTTTGAAGCCGCATAGTTAGCTTGACCAATATTCCCCATGAGACCTACAACAGATGACATATTGATGATGGCACCTTGACGAGCCTTAGACATTGGTTTTAAGACAGCCTGTGTCATATTGAAAGCACCAGTCAAGTTGATTTTCAAGACACGTTCAAAATCTTCTTCACTCATCTTCAACATCAACTTATCGTTAGTGATACCAGCATTATTAACCAAAACATCAACACTACCAAGCTTTTCAATAGCTTCAACTACCATACGTTTAGCATCTTCACCGTTAGAAATATCACCTGAGATACCTACAACAGTTACACCATAATCTGCAAACTGTGCAAGCAAGTCCTCAGAGATTTCAGAACGTCCATTTAGAACAACATTGGCACCAAGACTAGCAAATTTGTGTGCCACAGCTAATCCAATTCCACGTGTTGAACCTGTTACAAAAACATTTTTATTCTTAAGTTCCATGTTTACCTCGTTTTAAGCATTAAGAAGGGCATCAAGACTAGCTTGATCTTCAACATTATGAGTTGGTAGGGTTTTATCAATTTTCTTCAAGAAGCCTGACAAGACTTTTCCTGGACCAATCTCAATTACTTCATCTACACCAAATTCTTGGATAGTGGCAATCGAATCATAAAAACGTACAGGTTCCATCACCTGACGAGCCAAAAGTGCTTTGACATCTTCTGACTTCATGATTTGAGCCTCAGTATTACCTACTAAAGGAAGCGTAAAGTCCTTGAATGACACTTTCTCAAGTTCTACTGCCAATTTTTGACTAGCTGATTCAAGTAAAGCTGTATGGAAGGGTCCTGAAACATTAAGAGGAATCAGACGTTTAGCACCAGCTTCTTTAAGCAATTCCACAGCATAATCAACAGCCTCAACCTCACCACCAATAACAATTTGTGCTGGAGTATTATAGTTAGCAGGCGTTACTACACCCTTTTCAGATGCTTTTTGACAGATTTCTTCAATCAAACTTGGATCTGTATTCATGACAGCAACCATTTTCCCACTTCCAGCAGGAGCAGCTGTTTCCATGAATTCTCCACGTTTAGCAACCAAGGCTACCGCATCCTCAAATGAGAGTGCTCCAGCCGCAACTAGGGCAGAATATTCACCC
Source organism: Streptococcus parasalivarius (assembly GCF_054785155.1). Lineage (NCBI taxonomy): Bacteria > Bacillati > Bacillota > Bacilli > Lactobacillales > Streptococcaceae > Streptococcus > Streptococcus parasalivarius. The sequence goes on along the minus strand of NZ_BAABOB010000001.1, from coordinate 12,694 downwards.
AAAGAGAGACCGGCAACAATATCAGGAGTGATACCATTTTCTGCCAAAAGGCGATAAATGGCTACTGACGTTGTCAAAATAGCTGGTTGAGTATAGCGTGTCTGATTAAGTTTTTCTTCGTTAGAATCAATCAATTCACGCAAATCATAACCTAGAATACGACTAGCCGTATCAAATGTCTCCTTGACAACGGGATAAGTCGCATACAAATCGCTCGCCATGCTCAATTTCTGAGCCCCTTGACCAGCAAATAAGAACGCACGTTTTGTCACTATCCTAATCCTTTCGACGTTTTTAGACGTTTACATCTGCCCAACGAGCAGCTTCTTCTTTAATCACCTTAGCAGCACCTGTGTATAGGTCTTCCAAGATTTCTGCACATGTTTCTTCTTTACGAACAAGACCTGCAATTTGTCCAGCCATAACTGAACCATATTCCACATCTCCATCAACAACCGCGTTACGAAGGGCACCTGCACCAAGCTCTTCAATTTCCTCTTGAGTCTTCTTACCAGCCAAGAAATCTTTTTCAGCTTGGTTATATTCAGTAGCTAATTTATTCTTAATCGCACGAACTGGGTGTCCAACAACTGAGGCTGAAATAACAGTATCAATATCTTTAGCCTTCAAAATCTTATCTTTGAAGTTTTGGTGTGCATTAGATTCTTTGGCAACAGCGAAACGCGTACCAACCTGAACAGCTTCTGCTCCAAGCATAAGAACAGCAGCCATACCACGTCCATCAGCAACACCACCAGCTCCAATAACTGGGATAGATACCGCATCAGCAACTTGGCGAACAAGTGCCATAGTTGTCAATTTACCGATGTGACCACCAGCTTCCATACCTTCTGCGACAACAGCATCTGCTCCAAGTTTTTCCATACGTTTAGCAAGTGCTACCGATGGAATAACTGGGATTACTGTAATTCCAGCTTCATGGAAACGCTCCATATATTTACCTGGGTTTCCGGCTCCTGTTGTAACAACCTTAACGCCCTCTTCGATAACGAGGTCGACGATGTCATCTGCAAATGGTGACAAAAGCATGATATTAACACCGAATGGTTTATCAGTGATTTGTTTTACTCTATCAATATTAGCTTTTACCACTTCTTTAGGGGCATTACCACCACCAATAATTCCGAGTCCACCAGCATTTGAAACGGCTCCTGCCAAGTCGCCATCAGCAACCCAGGCCATACCACCTTGGAAGATTGGATATTTAATTCCTAACAGTTCTGTAATACGAGATTTCATTTTGCACCTTTTTTCGATTTTCTAATCAAATAAATAGTTTAATAATCAAAGTAATTGTATAAACAAAGGAGAATATCCCAAATAAGAATATTCTCTATGCCCTGCTTATTTAGTTTTTTCTTCTACGTAAGCAACAAGGTCACCAACAGTGTTAAGACCTTCTTCAGTTTCGATTTGGATATCGAACTCATCTTCGATTTCTGAGATAACTTGGAACACGTCAAGTGAGTCAGCGTCAAGTTCGTCAAAAGTAGTTTCTACTTTTACTTCTTCTGCATCTTTCCCAAGTTCTTCAACGATGATTTCTTGTACTTTTTCAAATACTGCCATTTTAATTTCTCCTTTAAGATAAATATATTTCTTATAATCTATGCTGGTGCATAATTTATATAACTAGATTTTAACAATAAGACTGCCCCATGTCAAACCCCCACCAAAACCTGATAAAAGAATTGTTTGACCGCTGTCTAATTTTAAGGTCCCATTCGCCACGTTTTCAGAAAGCAGAATTGGGATACTTGCCGCACTGGTATTACCATAAGACATCATGTTTGCCAAGAATTTATCACGACTGACATCGATTTTCTTAGCCATAATATCCAAAATACGAATGTTAGCTTGATGAAGAAGGAAGTAATCAGGCTCACCTTTTTCTTCAACCAAGGCCTTAATACTCTTTGAAACCGTCTTAACGGCAAAATCAAAGATTGCTTTCCCATCCATTTGCATATAGGGATTAGGCTGATCAGACTCATCTGAATAAGGCGAGATAACTGCAGAGGCTCCTGACTCAAGACCACCCTTGCTACCATCGGTATTTAAAGATTCACCAAAGAAATGTTCTTCTTCAGATTCTTCTAATAAAACACCGCCAGCACCATCTCCGAAAAGGACTGCTGTTGTGCGATCAGACCAGTCTAACGTTTTAGAAAGAACTTCAGAACCAATGACTAAACCTTTTTTGTAGACACCTGACTTTATCAATTTTTCTGCGGTTGCTAAAGCAAAGACAAACCCACTACATGCCGCAGTAATATCAAAAGCAAAGGCATTGACTGCTCCAATTGTTCCTTGAACACGCGCTGCCACCGACGGCATCGAGCTATCAGGAGAAATCGTTGCAACCAAAACAAAGTCTAGCTCCTCAGGAGCTAATCCTGATTTTTCTAATAGCTGATGAGCAACATTGGTAGCTAAATCACTCGTATTCTCATTCAATGAGATGCGACGTTCCTGAATACCTGTACGTGAGCGAATCCACTCATCGCTAGTATCCATGATTTTTGATAGGTCATCATTAGTCACGACCTGAGCAGGTGCATAATGGGCAACCTGACTAATTTTTGCAAATGCCATTATTTCAACTCCTCAAGAAAGGCGTGGAGATTTTCCAATCCCTTGCTCATAACCTTCAATTCCTCGTCGTTAAAGCCTTCTGTAATCCTCATCACCATTGATTTATGAAAACGACGGTGAAGACGATATACCAAACGACCCTTTTTAGAAAGTGAAAGATGGACCACACGGCGGTCAACTGATGAACGCGTACGGACAATATAACCTTTCTTTTCAAGTTTATTGAGAGACGTTGTTACAGTACCAAGAGTTAGCATGAGTTCTTTAGCTACTGCACTTGGTGTCGTATCTGGATGTGTACCGATCACATCAATGGTATGCATTTCCTTGAGGGAAACATCGTTAAACTTTGAATTCTTTAAACTTGCTTCTTCGATAATAACTACGTTATTAAAAATATCAACAAGATAGCCATCAATTTTGTCGTAATTCACACCAGACTCCTTTCAATAAAACTTTGACTTTCAAATTATATCAGACTCAAACTAATTTCGCAAGCCCGATTAAAAAACTTTAGTTTTTCTTTTAGAAAATGTGGCTATTTCCCTTGGAATTTAGGTCGACGACGCTCACTATAAGCACGTACCCCTTCTTTGAAGTCTTCTGTGAAAGCAAGAGATTTTTGCAAGTCAAGTTCCAACTTAGCGTAATTTTCCCATCCTGCAAATTCAGATTCCCAAACCATTTCTTTAATGGCTTTAAAGGAATTCACTGAAGAGCGATTCAATTTTTTAATCAATTGACTCACAGTTTTTTCAAGTTTTTCTGACTCAACAACTTTGTAGGCAATTCCCCAGTCCAAGGCTTTTTCAGCTGATACTGGCTCTCCAGTCATGGTAATTTGAGTCGCACGGTTAATACCGATTGAACGTGTCAAAAGGTAGAGACCTCCAGCGTCAGGTGCCAAACCAACACCTACAAAAGCTTGGATGAATTTAGCTTTATCAGATGCAATCGTAAAGTCTGCTGCAACAGCTAAGTTAGCTGCAGCACCTGCACATGGTCCATCAACTACCATGATGACTGGCTTAGGCAATTTTTTAAGAGCAAAAGAAATTTCATTTACCTGCTCAGCAATACGAACCAAAGACTGTACATCATCTACAGCAACCGCTTTTTGCATTTGATCAAGGTCACCACCAACAGAAAAGACTTTTCCATTAGCATTGATTACCAAGAATTTTACTGACGCATCTTGTTTAGCTTGCTCAATTGCAGCCATAATCTCATCACAAACTGGAATATTAAATCCATTTTGCACTTCTGGACGATTAAGCGTTAAAGTTGCTACTCCATCTTCAACACTATAAAGAATTGTTTCGTAAGCCATTTTTTGCATTCCTCCGATAACTAGTTCCTATATGAAAACCGTATGTTCTTTATATTTTTATCACAATTTTATTTGATGAATAGATAATTTGATTATCAAATCATTCATCGTTAATTTCTAGTATACCATAGTCCATCTAAAGGTCAACAAAAACTTAGAGTTTTTTAATTTGATACATCAAAACACCGAGTTCTACAACTCGGTGTCTCTTCTATTTTAATAAATCTAAAACATCCATAAGGTTATCCAACAAGCCTTTGGCTGCACCTTGATCCATGCCAAAACGATTATCTTTAATGGCCCAAACCTCAACACCTGCTGCAACTCCAGCAGCAATCCCCTTTTCGCTATCTTCGATAATTAGCGCCTGATTTGCTTCCACGTTCAAATGCTGTAATGCTGTCAGATAAATCTCTGGATTAGGTTTACTCTCCTTAAATTCTTCTCCTGAGAGAACCACATCAAAGAAACCATTCAAATGATTTTCCTCCAAAGCTCTAAGGATATCTGCCTTTACTGAGCTAGAAGCTAAACCTATTTTCAACCCTCGAGAATTCACTTCATTCAAGACCTTGAAAACATCAGGAAAGATTAATTCTTTATAGGGTAAGGGGTTGTCTTGTTTATAGGCATTGTACTCTTCTTGTAAAGTTGGCACATCCCAGTTATCATAGTCATCTCTGAGAATATTTTCCCAAACTTGCTTGGTATTTCCACCTATAAAGAAAGACGGGGGTAAATGGTCTATTGAAATTCCCTTTTGAGCTAAAAAATTTGCACGTCGATCATAATAATATTTTTCAGTGTCAAAAAGGACACCATCCATATCAAAAATAATTGCCTCTACCACGGGATATCCTCCTTTTCTTTCCTTATTGTACCATAATCAGACTAAATCTTACTTGCTTTTAAAAACAATGTGACAAATTGTCAGAATTTTGCTATAATTGTAGAGTAATTTAAAATTTTTGGAGTAACTATGAAAGTCATCAAATTCGGTGGAAGCTCACTTGCTTCAGCCACACAATTAGAAAAAGTCTTAAACATTGTAAAATCTGACCCTGAACGTCGCTTTGTCGTAGTATCAGCCCCTGGTAAGCGTAACGATGAAGATACCAAAGTCACAGACGCCTTGATTAAATACTATAAACACTACACAAAAGGTGCTGATGTCAAAGCTGACCAAGAATGGATTATTAACCGCTACCAAGCTATGGTCGATGAGCTAGGCTTCAAATCAACAGAAATGGCGAAGATTGCTAAATCTATCAACGATCTTGCCACTCTTCCTATTGAAGACAATGATTTCCTTTATGATACTTTCCTAGCTGCAGGGGAAGATAATAACGCAAAATTAATCGCAGAATATTTCCGTAATAACGGTATTGAAGCACGTTACGTTCACCCTCGCCAAGCTGGTATTTTTGTCTCAAGCGAACCTGGAAATGCTCGTATCCTTCCAGGAGCTTATGACAAGTTGGAAGAGCTTCGCGAATCAGATGAGGTTCTTGTTATCCCTGGTTTCTTCGGTGTTACCCCTGATAATCAAATTTGTACTTTCTCACGTGGAGGCTCTGATATCACTGGTTCTATCGTTGCAGCTGGAGTTAAGGCAGATTTATATGAAAACTTCACAGATGTAGATGGTATTTTCGCAGCCCATCCTGGTGTCGTTCATGAACCACATTCAATTCCAGAGTTGACTTACAAGGAAATGCGTGAATTGGCGTATGCTGGCTTCTCAGTTCTTCATGACGAAGCCCTTCTCCCTGCCTACCGTGGTAAAATTCCACTCGTTATTAAAAATACAAATAACCCAGACCACCCAGGCACACGCATTATTCTTGAACACAAGGGTGCAACTGTTCCTGTCGTTGGTATCGCGAGTGATGATAAATTCGTCAGCATCAATATGAGCAAATACCTCATGAACCGTGAAGTTGGTTTTGGACGTAAGGTTCTCCAAATTTTGGAAGATTTAAACATCCGTTGGGAACACATGCCTTCTGGAATCGATGATCTCTCAATCATTATTCGAGAACGTGAACTTACCCCAATCAAAGAACAAGAAATTCTTTCATACTTGACTCGTGAACTCGGTGTTGATGAAGTTGAAATTGAACATGGCCTTTCAATCCTCATGATTGTTGGTGAAAATATGAAAGACCACATCGGTGTTACAGCGACAGCGGCTAAAGCGCTCTCTGAAAAACATATTAACCTAGAAATGATTTCCCAAGGTTCTAGTGAGGTTTCTGTTATGTTTGTAATTGAAACCGAGCAAGAAAAGGCAGCTGTCAGAGCTCTTTACGATGCTTTTTTCCGTAGTGGCGATTAATCTAAAAACCTATCTCCTTCAAAGGATAGGTTTTTTCTTTATGAAAAAATAAGTCATCTCTCATGATATCTACTCCAATAGAAAATTCGTTGAGCAATTATACACAGCAATTGCTAACCAAAAAACACTAACTTTCGTTAGTGCTTTTTTTTACAAGATATTTTCGTAATTTTCACGAACGGCATCTGGCCAAACTGAAGTTTGAACCTCACCAATATGTTTCTTACGAAGCAAGAACATAGCCATACGTGACTGACCAATACCTCCACCAATTGTTAGTGGGAAAAGGCCATGTAACAAGGCTTGGTGCCAATCCAATTTCAAACGATCTTGGTCGCCAGTAATTTCAACCTGACGTTTAAGGGCATCTTCATCAACACGAATACCCATTGATGACAATTCAAAGGCATGTCCTAATTGTTCATTCCAAACCAAGATATCCCCATTCAAACCATGGTAACCATTCTCAGACTCAGTTGTCCAGTCATCATAGTCAGGTGCACGACCATCATGTGGTTTTCCATCAGGAAGAACACCACCGATACCAATCAAGAATACAGCACCATATTCCTTAGTAATAGCATCTTCACGCTCTTTTGGTGTCAAATCAGGGTACTTCTCAACAAGTTCTTCTGAATGGATGAAGGTAATTTTCTTAGGTAAAATAGCTTCAATATCGTAACGTGCTTCAACTGCTAGCTCAGTCAAACGAATAACCTTATAAATGGTTTCAACAGTTTCTTTCAAGTAAGCGATATTACGATGTCCGTCAGGAATAACTTTTTCCCAGTCCCATTGGTCAACGTAAACAGAGTGCGTTGCATCCAATGAATCTTCATCTGGACGAAGAGCCTTCATATTAACCACGAGCCCTTCACCTTCATTGAAACCAAAACGAGCCAAAGTATGGCGTTTCCATTTTGCTAATGAGTGAACAACTTCGTATGTTGCGTCAGGAATCTGAAGCACATTAACAGTTACAGGATTTTCAATACCGCTCAAATTATCCTGCATACCATCCCCGACCTTACTCAAAATAGGCCCTTGCACTTCAACGACGTCAAGTTTATCAATCAAATACTGTGTAAAAGTATTCTTCACAAAAGAAATTTCCTCTTGTTGATGAATGAAGCTCTTTTTCATACGCTCCTCCTTTAAAAAATCGATAAACCTATTATACTCCTATTTTTCAGAAAAATAAAGAAATTTTCCAACAATTTTGAAAATTTCTTGTTTTTTATGTTAGGTTTTATCACATTTTCTTAGTTAGCTTCACAACTGCTTCTGTTCGAGCTGTATGAGGAAACATGTCTACTGACTGAATATAATTAACATCATAAACTTTAGCCAAAGAAACTAGGTCTCTAGCCAAAGTAGATACATTACATGAAACATAAACCATTTTTTCAGGAGTGTAGGCCAGTATCGTTTTAAGTAGCTTATCATCTAAACCAGTTCTAGGTGGATCCACAATAAGAGCATCTGCTCGATAGCCTTCCTTGTACCAACGAGGAATGATATCCTCAGCCTTACCCACCTCATAGTGAGCATTCTCCAACCCAAGTGATTTAGCATTCTTTCTAGCATCCTCAATAGCCTCTGGAATAATATCCATACCTCGAATACTCTTTACCTTATTTGCAAAAGCAAGTCCAATAGTACCAACCCCACAATAAGCATCAATAAGGTGTTCAGCCTTACCTACATCCAAAGCTTCAACGGCCTGACCATAGAGTACCTCTGTTTGTTGAGGATTCAACTGGTAAAATGCACGAGGAGAGAGAGCAAAGTTATAGTCCAGTACCTCTTCTTGAATAGTGTCTTGCCCCCAAAGAATTTCCGTCTCTTGACCATAAATCTCACTGGACTTCGAATAATTATAATTGACAGCAATTGTTACAATTTCTGGAAAACTTTCCGTCAATTCCTTAACTAATTTAGTGAAAGAAACTGATTTAGAGGTTACAAAAATCAACTGGACCTGATTTGAACCCAAAGCACGTCGTATCATAACAGTCCGAATTCCAGAAATTTTACGCTCATTATAAATTGGCAACCTGTATTTATCTAACAAATTTGTTACCTTATTCATGATGACTTGAGTTAGCTCATCCTGAACTAGGCAATCATCAATATTAATGAGGCGATGACTCCCTTCCGCAAATAAGCCAGCTTTGACTGAACCACCAAAAGAACGGGTTTGAAATTGTAGTTTAGCTCGGTAATGTTGTGGTTGCCCCATCCCTATTGTTGGACGAATGTCATATGACTCAAAATTAGCTGGTTTAAACTTCTTCAAGGCTTGTCCTAATAAGTCAGTTTTAAACTCTAATTGCTTATCATAACGAAGATGCATTAACTGGCAACCACCACAGTCTTCATAAATACTACATGAAGGTTCGACACGAAACTTAGAAGGTTTATTAATCTTTAATAATTTCGCCTGAACAAAGTTTCTCTTGACAGAAACAACCTGACAGAACACCTCTTCACCCTTCAAAGCCCCTGGCACAAAAACTAGAGTTTTCTTATAAAAACCAATGCCTTCGCCATTGATTCCTATGCGTTTTATCTTAAGCGGGATACGCTGTTTCACTTGTAAATTCATACTACCATTCTAACATTTTGATATAATAATAACTATGAAAATCACAAAAATTGAGAAGAAAAAGAGACTTTATCTCCTTGAGATAGACAAAAAAGAGAGTCTCTACGTTACAGAAGATACCATCGTTAAATACATGTTGACCAAAGAAATGATACTGGACAAAAATCAACTAGAGGACATTAAATCCTATGCCCAGTTCTCACATGGTAAAAACTTAGCCCTCTATTTTATTTCCTTTAAACAACGTACTGAGAAAGAGGTAAAAGATTACCTTTTTAAACATGAAATAAACCCTCATATAATTCCAAAAATTATTGATAATCTAAAAAGAGATCACTGGATTGATGATTACAAACTCCTAGAAAGTCTGGCTCAACAAAATCTGAATTCAGGCGATAAAGGGGCCTATGTGCTGAAGCAAAAATGGCTTCAAAAAGGTTGTAACAAACAGATCATTGACGATGTTTTAAGTCAATTTGATTTCTCAGAAATAGCCATTAGAGTAGCTTCAAAACTGTTACGAAAATATCAGGGAAAACTACCATCTAAAGCCCTAAAAGATAAATTAACTCAAAACCTTATCAATAAAGGTTTTTCATTTCAAGAAAGTATACTAGCAATCGATCATCTAGAACTTGAAGCAGATGAAGAAAATGAACAAGCTCTCCTTTATAAAGAGATAGATAAGCAATTTCAAAAATTTAGTAAAAAATACGACGGTTACGAGCTAAAGCAGCGCTTGACACAATCTTTAGCCCGAAAAGGTTATGACTTTGATGCCATAGCATCCGCTCTAAGAGAATATTTATAGGAATTCCCCCTCTTTTCACAAAATTATGATACAATAATGGAGATAACCCTTATTGTAGAAAGAGGACGCCATGAAATTACCAAAAGAAGGCGACTTTATCACAATTCAAAGTTATAAGCATGATGGTAGTTTGCACCGTACTTGGCGCGATACTATGGTACTAAAGACAACTGAGAATGCTGTTATTGGCGTTAACGACCACACCCTCGTTACTGAAGCAGACGGAAGACGATGGGTAACACGCGAACCTGCTATTGTTTATTTCCACAAAAAATACTGGTTTAATATTATAGCCATGATTAGGGATAACGGCATTTCCTACTACTGCAATTTAGCTAGTCCATATATCTTGGACCAAGAAGCACTAAAATATATTGACTACGACCTAGATGTCAAAGTCTTCGCTGATGGTGAAAAAAAATTGCTAGATGTAGATGAGTATGAAACACATAAAAAAGAAATGCATTACTCTCCTGATATTGACTATATCTTAAAGGAACATGTTAAAATCTTGGTAGATTGGATTAACAATGGTAAGGGGCCATTTTCACAATCTTATGTTAACATCTGGTACAAACGTTATCTTGAACTAAGGAATCGTTAAAGTTGTCATAAAAAAGACTAGTAATAATACTAGTCTTTTTTTGCACTAAAAACTAATGCTTCGGAATCTAAATCCATATTCAAAAGATAACGCCCTTCTTCTACTTGAATAAGATACCCTAATAATTCTAAAGCATCAACAAAAATATTCTTCCTTTTTTGAAGTACATATTCCTTCCTAACGTATTTCAATAGAAAAGTCGTTACATGTTTCAAAAAATATTCAGGATTAACATCCCCTAATATGTCATATAATTTATTTTGCTTTTCCGATAATGGTAAATTTTGTCTTAATTTATAAAAATAATTTGAAATCGAAAGTTCGTCTCTCGTGATACCCGTTTGTTCGATAATAACAACATCATTAGTAGAATTAGATATCTCAGTAACAAAACTACGATTTAATAGTTCTAAATAACAAGAAGAATCATCATTAATAAAAAAATGCTGGTCTAAGTCAATTTTAGAAGAATTCGTCACTAGATTAATTAATAAACGGTAACGTTTCTCGAATCGTTCAATATAGCCTGCTTTTACAAACTCCTCAATTAATTTATCTATATTCTTTTGAAAAGGGAACTGCCTTTTTATTGCTCTCAGGGTCACAGGCTGATTAAGATATAAATAATTCACTATTTCCATAAAAAAAGCTTGCTTACATAGTTTGTTTGGGTTAAATTGTATTATCATAAGAAGTATTATACCATTAATCAGGCCACTAAAAAAAGGCCTGACGGCCTAATTTTATGCATTAAAGCTTTCAGTTAACTGTGGTACAACTTGTTTCTTACGAGAAACAGCACCTTCAAGGAAAGCATGATTATTATCTAAAACAAAATCAAAAGCATTTTCAACTTTATCAGTATTTGACCCAAGTGCAAGAATTTCTGAATTTGAATTAAGAATATCTGTAATCATTAAGACAAAGTCAGAGTATCCATTGTTTTTAATTGAGTTATTAATAGCTTCTTCGATTTCCTCTTGACGAGAAAGAACATCAGAAATATCAACTGTATTAACTTGTGCAACACGAACTTGATTACCATTCAATTCAAAAGTTTTGGCATCAATATCAATAAGTTCTTCAGCAGATTTAGAAGAAAGATTAGTACCAGCTTTAAGCATAGCAAGTCCATATTCTTCCAAATTAACACCAGCAATTTCTGCAAGTTCAGCAGCAACTGCAGGATCTGAAGCATGTGTAGTTGGAGATTTAAGGAGAAGAGTATCCGAAATCAAACCTGACAAAAGCAAACCAGCCACTTCCTTAGGAACTTCAACATTGTTTTCTTTGAACATACGATAAACAATTGAAGAAGCTGATCCAACAGGTTCCAATCGCATCATTAATGGATTAGCGGTTTCAAAGTTAGCCACACGGTGATGGTCTACTACCTCAATAACCTCAACATCCTTAATATCTGAAATAGATTGTTGAAACTCATTATGGTCTGTAAGAATTACTTGATTAACTCCCTCTGACAAAGATGATTCAACAACTCGTGGTGCCTCAACACTAAAATAATCAAGAACGAAAGCAGTTTCTTCGTTAGGAGTACCTAAAGCAACGGCTTCAGCATCAACGCCAAGTTGACGTTTCAAATAAGCGTATCCATAAGAAGACCCGATCGCATCAGAATCAGGATTTTGATGACCAAAAACAAAAACTTTAGACATAAATTCACCTCAAAAATAGTATTATAAGCTATTATAACATATAAAAAAAAGAAACAAAATAAAAAGAGTAACCTAAGTTACTCGAAATATAGTCCGTACGGGATTCGAACCCGTGTTACCGCCGTGAAAAGGCGGTGTCTTAACCCCTTGACCAACGGACCTTCTTTATGCCGGCTACATGACTTGAACACGCGACCCTCTGATTACAAATCAGATGCTCTACCAACTGAGCTAAGCCGGCTAACTTTTCTAATGCGGGTGAAGGGACTTGAACCCCCACGCCGTTAAGCGCCAGATCCTAAATCTGGTGCGTCTGCCAATTCCGCCACACCCGCATATATGACCCGTACTGGGCTCGAACCAGTGACCCATTGATTAAAAGTCAATTGCTCTACCAACTGAGCTAACGAGTCTCAAATATTTCTACTTGAACGGTCCCGACGGGAATCGAACCCGCGATCTTCGCCGTGACAGGGCGACGTGATAACCGCTACACCACGGGACCTATGGGAGTTAACGGGATCGAACCGCTGACCCTCTGCTTGTAAGGCAGATGCTCTCCCAGCTGAGCTAAACTCCCTTTGCGCTAAGCGACTACCGTATCTAACAGGGGGCAACCCCCAACTACATCAGGCGTACTAGGGCTTAACTTCTGTGTTCGGCATGGGAACAGGTGTATCTCCTAGGCTATCGTCACTTAACTCTGAGTAT